>NZ_JBCNKR010000004.1:919446-1286669 GCF_039595935.1 Flavobacterium sp.
GAGACTCACAATCACGATAAAGCCATTGATTATTTATACTCTATTGTTAATGATAATTATGTACTTAGAAGCATTGACATACTCTCACTTCATAGTTTAGTCTTACGTTCTATTGAAGAATATTTTGCAGGACGAATCAGAAATGGCGGTGTTCGTATTTCAGGAGCCAATTTTATGCCTCCAAACGCAAATAAAGTTTCTGATCTGCTTGATGAATTAATTGAGTTTGTTAATACAAACCCATTAAATCTAAACGATATAGAGCTCGCTACAATTTTCCATCATAAATTAGTGTGGATTCATCCTTTTTTTGATGGAAATGGAAGAACAGTGCGTTTGAGTATGAATCTATTATTAATGCGTTGTGGTTTTCCTCCTGCCATCATTCTAAAAAATGACAGAAAGAAATATTACGAAGCACTAAATCAGGCAAATAATGGCAATTATCAAAAACTAACACTTTTGATGTGTCAGGCTTTAGAACGCACGCTTAATATTTATCTAAATGCAATGCCCGGAAGCACTTATGATTATCAGCCAATATCTGATATTGTGAGCGAGCCGGAAACTCCTTATGGACAGGAATATGTTAGTTTACTGGCCCGAACAGGAAAAATAGACGCTTACAAAGAAGGCCGAAACTGGTATACAACCAAAGAAGCTATTGAAGAATATATGGCCACCAGAAAAAGAAAACGCTAGTTATAAACTAGCGTTAATTTGTTATTAATTGTAACATAAACTTTTGCATTTGAGTACAAAAAGAACAAATCAAAGTGGTAACTTTGCGTTTTGCTCAAAATTTATGCTAGATAAAGACAATACTATTGAAGTTCTTGGCGCAAGAGTTCATAATCTAAAAAATATCGATATTTCAATTCCGCGTGAAAAACTGGTTGTTATAACTGGTCTTTCAGGATCGGGAAAATCATCTTTGGCTTTCGATACCATTTATGCCGAAGGTCAGCGTCGTTATGTCGAAACTTTTTCTGCTTATGCCAGACAGTTCCTTGGCGGGTTAGAACGTCCTGATGTTGATAAAATTGACGGGCTTTCGCCGGTTATTGCAATTGAACAAAAAACAACCAGTAAAAGTCCGCGCTCAACAGTAGGAACAATTACCGAAATTTACGATTTCCTGAGACTTCTTTACGCTCGTGGTGCTGACGCATATAGTTATAACACTGGTGAAAAAATGGTTTCGTATTCTGATGAACAAATTAAAGATTTGATTATTCAAGATTATAAAGGAAAACGAATCAACATTCTGGCACCGGTTATTAAAGCCAGAAAAGGACATTATGCCGAATTATTCCAGCAAATCACCAAACAAGGATTTCTTAAAGTTCGTGTAAACGGCGAAGTTCAGGATTTGGTTTCAGGAATGAAACTTGATCGTTATAAAACACACGATATCGAAATTGTGGTTGATAGAATGGTTATTGAAGATAATCCTGACACTCAAAAACGATTATCAGAAAGTATTAATACAGCCATGCATCATGGTGAAAATGTATTAATGATTTTAGATCAGGATTCTAATGAAGTTCGTTATTTCAGCCGAAATTTAATGTGTCCTTCAACCGGAATTTCCTATCAAAATCCAGAACCAAATTTATTTTCTTTTAACTCTCCAAAAGGGGCCTGCCCGCATTGTAACGGATTGGGAACTGTACATGAAATCAATGTAAAAAAGATTATTCCGAACCCAAAACTATCAATCAAAAGTGGTGGACTTGCACCTTTGGGCGAATATAAATCTTCATGGATTTTCAAACAGTTAGAAACCATTGGAGAAAAATTCGGATTTAAAATTACCGACCCTATAGAGAAAATTCCAGAAGAAGCCATGCAAATGATTTTGTATGGTGGAAAAGACAAATTTGCCATAAATTCAAAAGATCTTGGTGTAACAAGAGAATATAAAATTGATTTTGAAGGAATTTCAAACTTCATCAAAAATCAATATGACGAAAGCGCCACAACCAGTATAAAACGCTGGGCAAAAGATTTTATGGACGAAATCAACTGTCCGGTTTGCGAAGGTTCACGTCTTAAAAAAGAAGCTTTATTTTTTAGAGTAAATGAAAAAAATATCACCGAATTGTGTGATATGGATATTTCAGATTTAACGGCTTGGTTTCATGATTTAAATAATCATTTAACAGACAAACAGTTGTTAATTGCATCAGAAGTAGTAAAAGAAATCAAAGATCGTTTGAATTTCCTGATGAATGTTGGTTTGAATTATCTGGCTTTAAGCCGAAGTTCAAAATCACTTTCGGGCGGTGAAGCGCAGCGTATTCGACTAGCAACACAGATTGGTTCGCAATTAGTTGGCGTTTTGTATATTCTGGATGAGCCAAGTATTGGTTTACATCAAAGAGACAATGAAAAACTGATTCATTCTCTGGAACAATTACGTGATATCGGAAACTCGGTTATTGTCGTAGAACACGACAAAGACATGATCGAAACTGCTGATTATGTGATTGACATTGGACCAAAAGCTGGAAAATACGGAGGAGAAATAATAAGTATCGGAACCCCAAAAGAAACTTTGGCATCTGATACTATCACTGCTCAATATCTGAACGGTAAAATGAAATTAGAAATTCCGAAGAAACGTCGTAAAGGAAACGGGAAATTTCTAAAACTTACCGGAGCAACCGGAAACAACCTGAAAAATGTTTCAATCGAAATGCCTTTAGGACAGTTAATTTGCGTTACAGGGGTTTCCGGAAGTGGAAAATCTACCTTAATCAATGAGACGCTCTACCCTATCCTAAATGCTCATTATTTTAACGGAGTAAAGAAACCACAACCATACAAAAAAATTGAAGGTTTAGAACATATCGACAAAGTTATCGATATTGATCAAAGCCCAATTGGAAGAACGCCGCGTTCAAATCCGGCAACTTACACGGAGGTTTTCAGCGAAATAAGAAACTTGTTTACTATGACTTCTGAAAGTATGATTCGTGGTTATAAAGCAGGGCGTTTCAGTTTTAACGTAAAAGGCGGTCGTTGCGAAACCTGCGAAGGTTCTGGTGTAAGAACAATCGAAATGAACTTTTTACCAGATGTTTATGTAGAATGTGAAACTTGTCAGGGAAAACGTTTCAATAGAGAAACTTTGGAAATTCGTTATAAAGGAAAATCAATTTCGGATGTTTTGGATATGACAGTTGACGAAGCTGTTCCTTTCTTTGAAAATATTCCGAAGATTTACAGAAAAGTAAAAACAATTCAGGATGTTGGTTTAGGTTATATCACACTAGGTCAACAAAGTACCACACTTTCTGGTGGTGAAGCACAGCGTATCAAACTGGCTGGAGAATTATCTAAAAAAGATACTGGAAATACGTTTTATATTTTGGATGAACCTACAACCGGATTACATTTTGAGGACATTCGCGTTTTGATGGACGTTATTAATAAACTGGTTGATAAAGGAAATACAATTCTGGTTATCGAACATAATATGGATGTTATTAAACTTGCCGATTACATTATCGATATTGGTCCTGAAGGTGGAAAAGGCGGCGGACAATTAGTCGCAAAAGGAACTCCGGAAGAAGTAGCTCAGAATAAAAAGAGTTATACAGCTAAGTTTTTGAAAAAGGAATTGGAATAAAAATATATCTCCATTTAATGATGATAAATATGATGGATTAAAATCCATCCCTACAATATGTTCCGTTCCTTCGGAACTCTATTGTTACGCGCATTCATATTCTCAACGGATTAAAATCCGTTGCTACCGATATTTCGTTCCTACGGAACTTTTGTCCAACAATTGATTTATAAAAGCCATTGATTCACTTTATATTTTAACGACGAATTTTAATCTATTGATTATTAATCTTCAAGCAAAATAATTAAGAAAGAAATGTTACATTTCAATTAATAAATCTACATTTTTATAACAATTCTTAAAAAAAGCACTAATTTAGTACGCCCTTTTTGTCAACGCTTTTTCATTTTGACAAAAAGATTAAGATATAATCGATGAATCTAAAAGACAAATTCAATAATGTAGACCAATATTTTTCGCCTAAAATAATTGATACCGTAAACGATCAATATATTAAAGTGGCTAAAATAAAAGGCCAGGAAGTTCCGTGGCATAATCATGAAAATGAAGATGAATTATTTTACATTGTCGACGGTGAACTTTTAATGGAAATTGAAAATGAACCATCTTTTACAATGAAAAAAGGAGATTTGTTTGTTGTAAAAAAAGGCGTAAATCACCGAGTTTCATCGGAAGAAGAATGTTTGATAATGTTGATAGAATCTAAAACTACAGAACATACCGGAAAAGTTAAAAGTAACATTACCAAATCAATTGAAGAGCAAACGTATTAATAAAAATTTCTTCGAATAAATCAATTGTTTAATTGAAACCAACTGCCCTAGCCCTGATGGGAGCGGCATCCTTTTGTGCCGGGGTTCGGCACAAAAGATATAGTGAACAGCAGGATTAAGCTCCTTCGCATCACTATTATTAAAATGACAGCTTAATAAAATATAAATAATTAAAATACCTAAAATGAGATTAGAAGATTTTGATAATGATGAGGATAAAGTAATCCAGGACAGTTTAAAACAAAAAACCTGGAATGAAATTAGAACAAATGACAGCTGGGCGATTTTTAAAATCATGTCCGAATTTGTAAACGGATATGAAAGTATGGGACGTATTGGTCCGTGTGTATCTATTTTTGGATCGGCGAGAACAAAACCAGATGACAAATATTATTTACTGGCAGAAAAAATTGCTTTTAAAATTAGTAAAGCCGGCTATGGCGTAATTACGGGAGGAGGCCCGGGAATTATGGAAGCCGGAAATAAAGGGGCGCATTTAGGCGGCGGAACTTCGGTTGGTTTGAATATCGAACTGCCTTTTGAACAGCACTTTAACCCTTATATCGATCACGATAAAAACCTGAATTTCGATTATTTCTTTGTGAGAAAAGTTATGTTCGTAAAATATTCACAAGGTTTTGTGGTTATGCCTGGAGGTTTTGGAACTCTTGATGAGATGTTTGAAGCGATTACTCTGATTCAGACTAAAAAAATTGGAAAATTCCCGATTATTTTGGTTGGTGTTGAATTTTGGTCTGGGTTAATTGACTGGGTGAAAACAGTTTTAGTTGAAAAAATGAAAACGGTAAGTCCGGAAGACTTGAATTTATTTAAAATCGTAGATACTGAAGACGAAGTTGTTGATGATCTGGATAAATTCTACAAGAAATACGATTTAAGTCCGAATTTCTAAAATAAAGTTTTAAATCACAGTAAGTTAAATAAATTCTGCAAGATTAAGTATTCTTAAAAAAATCTACACTTATTTTACTTATAAGGTTAAATTTACATCTTTAGTAATATAAAAATTAAAAGCTGTTTTAAAAAACAGCTTTTTTTATGTTATTTTTACATTAAACCGAAACAACTTTATATACGTAATTATAAGATACATTCATAACATTTAAGCCCATTCTTGAAATCATTATATAAAATTATAATCCTAACTTTTGTTTTATTAAGTTCAGTAAAACAGTACGCACAACATCAGTCTAAGATGGAAGTGGCGGTTAATCTTGAACTTAAAACGCTAAACGTAAAACAGGATATTACGTATTACAATACTTCAAACGATACTTTGGTTTCGATCGTTTTGAATGATTGGAACAATGCTTTTTCTGACAAAAACACCCCTTTAGCAAGACGTTTTTCGGATGAATTTTATCGTGGTTTTCATTTGGCTAAAGCTGCAGAAAGAGGAAATACAACTATTTTAAGTCTGGCCGATTCAAACTTTATGGCACTTGAATGGGAAAGAACGGATAAAAATCCTGATTTTATTGTTGTGAGGCTGAATCAAAAACTTCGTCCGGGCGAAAAAATTGATCTGCACATTTCTTATATTTCAAAAATTCCGAGTGATAAATTCACACATTACGGCTTTAATGAAAACGGAATGATTTTAAAAAACTGGTTTTTAACTCCTGCTCGTTTTGAAAATCATCGTTTTGAAAAATACAACAATTTTAATCTGGAT
This sequence comes from Flavobacterium sp., assembly GCF_039595935.1. Lineage (NCBI taxonomy): Bacteria > Pseudomonadati > Bacteroidota > Flavobacteriia > Flavobacteriales > Flavobacteriaceae > Flavobacterium > Flavobacterium sp. The sequence goes on from NZ_JBCNKR010000004.1 coordinate 925,514, forward strand.
GATATTGCAAATGCTACGTCTGATTTTGAAGTTGAGATAAAAATTCCAAATAATTATGCTATTTCAACTGATTTAGATTCAGTTTCAAAAGATATTTCAAACTCAGATTACAGCTCTTATTTCTTTTCAGGAAATAACCGAATCGATTTTAATCTTATCATAGAAAAGCAAAAAAACTTTAAAAGTTATGATAACGGAATCGTTGAAGTTTTATCTGATTTAAAAAACAAGAAAATTTCTGAAGTTCAAAAAGCAATCATAATCGATCGTGTTGCGATGTTTGCTAATAATTTTATAGGTTCATATCCGCATAAAAAAATTACGGTTTCGCAGGCTGATTATGAGCGAAATCCGTTTTACGGCCTCAATCAGCTTCCATCTTTTATCAGTCCGTTTTCTGATGAATTTATGTTTGAGGTTACTTTTTTTAAAACCTATCTAAACAATTATCTAAAGAATACTCTTCGCCTTGATCCTCGAAAAGACAACTGGGTTTACGATGGAATTCAGATTTATGCCATGATGAAATACATGGAAGAAAACCATCTGGATGAAAAAATGCTGGGAAGACTTTCGAAAATGAAACTCTTTAAAAGTTATAATATTACCAACCTGACTTTCAACGAACAATACAGCTATTATTATATGTTAATGGCTCGTAAAAATCTGGACCAGCCCCTGGGCGATCCAAAAAATACTTTGATAAAGTTTAACGAGCAAATTGCCAGTAAATATCGCGCGGGTTTAAGTTTAAGTTATTTAGATGATTATTTGAATCATAATATTGTTCCTGAAAGTGTAAAGCAATTTTATAATTTAAACAAATCACAGCAGACTAACCGTTATGATTTTGAAAAGATTCTAACTGAAAACAGTCCAAAAAATATTGATTGGTTCTTTAAAACCATAATCGATTCAAGGGAAATTATTGATTATAAATTTACACATGTTTCGAGAACCGCAGACAGCGTTCAGTTTTCTATTAAAAATAAAACTAACATTTATGCTCCGATTCCTGTTTACGGAATTAAGAAAAATGAAGTCGTTTTTAAGGAATGGATTGAACCAAAAAATCCAGATTCTGTTTATCATTTTGACCGAAAAAATGCTGATAAATTAGTTATAAACTACGACAATGAGGTTCCTGAGTTTAATCAGAGAAACAACTGGAAATCTTTGAAAAGCCTTGTTATTACAAACCGTCCGATAAAGTTTAATTTTGCTAAAGATTTAGAAGATCCGTATTACAATCAAATATTATACATTCCAACGCTTACGTATAATTATTATGACGGAATAACTCCGGGAATTCGTTTTCATAATAAAACCATATTAGACAAACCTTTTACCTTTGATATAAATCCGGCGTATTCTATAAAAGCGGGAACAATTTCTGGTTCATCAGCTTTTTCTTTGAACCAGTTTTACAGAAACAGCACATTATACAATGTTCGATATTCAATAAGTCAAAACTATTTTCATTATGCACCGGATGCTACTTATTTGAGATTGAATCCGATGGTTCAGCTTAGAATTCGTGAAGAAAATTTTAGGGATAATAGAAAACAGCTTATTTTGTTTCGACAAGTAATTGTAAATCGTGAAGCGAGTACTTTTATTACCGACAATTCAAAACCAAATTATTCTGTTTTTGATGCGCGTTATGTAAACACAAAAACTGAACTGGTTAACCATTTTAATTTTATGACTGATCTTCAGTTTTCTGGCGGTTTTGGAAAGGCTTCTGCCGAAGTCGAATACCGCCGATTATTTGAAAACAATCGTAAATTAAATCTGAGATTATTTGCCGGAAGTTTTATATACAATACAACAAATTCAGATTATTTTAGTTTTGGTTTAGACAAGCCAACTGATTATTTATTTGATTATAATATTTTGGGACGATCTGAAACTACGGGTCTTTTCAGCCAGCAGTTTGTAAATTCCGAAGGCGGTTTTAAGTCAAAACTGGATCCTTCTTTTGCAAATCAATGGATGACAACTTTAAATGGAAGTTATGCCTTGTGGGATTGGGTTGAAGTGTATGGAGACGTTGGTTTTTTGAAAAATAAACATCAAAGTATTTATTTTGGTTATGACAGTGGAGTACGATTAAATCTGGTTCCTGACTATTTTGAACTGTATTTTCCTATATATTCTAACAACGGGTGGGAAATTTCTCAACCAAAATACAGTGAAAAGATACGATTTGTTATCACTTTAGCACCAAAAGCATTAGTTACTCTTTTTACCCGAAAATGGTTTTAATTAAATAAATTTTAATCAAAAACATAAATTATTATCACAAAAAAGACAAAAACAATAAAAATACAATAAAAAAAATACGTAGTTTTTTGATTTTAAATACAAATAATTAAATTATATTTATTTTAAAGAATTATGATTATTGATTGTTTTTAAGTAATTTCGCTGCATCAACATGACCCTTACAAGATTATGATAACAGAAAAAAGCAATACAACTTTAACCTTTGAAGATTTCAGAACGGAAGTATTGAATGATTACAGAATTGCTGTAACCAGCAGGGAATGTAGTTTATTAGGTCGTAAAGAAGTATTAACCGGAAAGGCTAAATTTGGAATTTTTGGTGACGGAAAAGAAGTGCCACAGCTTGCCATGGCGAAAGCTTTTAAAAATGGAGATTTCCGTTCTGGTTACTATCGCGATCAGACTTTTATGATGGCGATTGGTGAATTGAATGCAAAACAATTTTTTGCAGGATTGTATGGCCATACTGACTTAGATTATGATCCAATGTCTGCCGGAAGACAAATGGGCGGACACTTTGTAACGCACAGTTTAAACGAAGACGGATCATGGAAAGATCTTACTAAACAAAAAAATTCGAGTTCAGATATATCTCCTACTGCGGGACAAATGCCAAGATTATTGGGATTGGCTCAGGCTTCTAAAATTTACAGAAACGTTAACGGAATTACCATTAAAGATAAATTTTCTGTAAACGGAGACGAAGTGGCATGGGGAACTATTGGAAATGCAAGTACTTCTGAAGGTTTGTTTTTTGAAACCATAAATGCTGCGGGAGTTTTACAAGTTCCGATGGTAATGAGTGTTTGGGATGATGAATACGGAATTTCGGTTCATGCTAAACACCAAACGACTAAAGAAAATATTTCTGAAATTTTAAAAGGATATCAACGCGATGAAGATTCTAAAGGTTATGAAATCTTTAGAGTAAAAGGCTGGGATTATGCTGAGTTAGTTTCGACTTACGAAAGAGCGGGCGCTATTGCACGCGAAGAACATATTCCGGTTTTAATTCACGTAAATGAATTAACACAACCGCAAGGTCATTCTACTTCTGGTTCACACGAACGTTACAAAAGTGCAGAAAGACTGGCTTGGGAAAGAGATTTTGACTGTATCCGCCAAATGCGTTTATGGATGATTGCGATTAATATTGCTTCTCCTGAAGAATTAGCAGAACTTGATTTTGAATTGAAAAAAGAAGTTCTTGAAGCTAAAAAAGATGCGTGGAATGATTTTATAAATCCAATAATTGAGGATCAAAAAAATCTTTTAGAATTACTGGAAAAAATTGCAGAAGCAAGCATTAATCATAAAGAAAGAATCAAAAAATATATTTCTGAATTAAGTGCTATAAAAGCACCTTTAAAGAAAGAAATTCTGGTTTATGCAAGAAAAATTCTTCGTTTTATAGAAGTTCCAAACAGTAAAGTTCTTTTATCAAACTGGATTACGAATTATATTGAAGTTACTCAGGAAAAATTCAGCAGTAACCTTCATTCAGATTCTCCTCAAAATGTATTCTCAGTAGAAAAAGTACTTCCTGTATATGCAGAAGATGCAAAACCGGATTTAGACGGAAGAATGATTCTTCGTGATAATTTCGACGCTTTGTTCAGCAAATATCCTGAAACTTTGATTTTTGGAGAAGATGTTGGAAACATCGGAGACGTAAATCAAGGTCTTGAAGGTATGCAGGAAAAATACGGAGAACTTCGTGTTGCCGATGTGGGAATTCGTGAAGCTACGATTATTGGTCAGGGAATTGGTATGGCATTGAGAGGTTTACGCCCTATTGCTGAAATTCAATATCTTGATTACTTATTGTATGCTATTCAAATCATGAGTGATGATTTGGCTACTTTACAATACAGAACTGTTGGAAAACAAAAAGCACCATTAATTATCAGAACCCGCGGGCACCGTTTAGAAGGTATCTGGCACTCTGGTTCTCCAATGGGAATGATTATAAATGCTATTCGCGGAATCCACGTTTTGGTTCCGAGAGATATGACGCAGGCTGCCGGATTCTATAACACCTTATTAGAATGCGACGAACCTGCCTTAGTAATTGAATGCTTGAACGGTTACCGTTTAAAAGAAAAAACGCCTTTAAACTTTGGTGAATTTAAAACGCCAATTGGTGTTGTTGAAACTTTAAAAGAAGGAACTGATATTACTTTAGTTTCTTACGGATCGACTTTAAGACTGGTTCAGCAGGCTGCTAATGAATTATTAGATTTAGGAATTGACTGTGAAGTTATTGATATTCAGTCTTTACTTCCTTTCGATGTGAATAAAGACATTGTAAAAAGTATTGCTAAAACAAACCGTTTGTTAGTAATTGATGAGGATGTTCCGGGCGGAGCTTCTGCGTTTATTTTACAGCAGATTCTGGAAGAGCAGGATGCTTACAAATATCTTGACAGCAAACCGCAGACTCTTGCTGCAAAAGCCCACAGACCTGCATACGGAACTGATGGTGATTATTTCTCTAAACCTTCTGCCGAAGATATTTTCGAGAAAGTTTACAGCATGATGAATGAAGTTAATCCTTCTAAATTCCCAGCTTTGTACTAAGAATTTAGAATATTTCAAATAAATAAAAAGCTCCAAATTAATTTTGGGGCTTTTTTTATACCTTAAAATCAATGCAAATTGGTTAATAATAACCATCAAAAAGCAATGGTATTTTAACAAGATAAAGTAGAATAAATATTATTTTAGTCGCACCTAATTAAACCAAAAACAATCTATTCTACATTATGAAAACAAGTAAAATACTCCTTATTCTACTTTTATTAGCATTAAATATTCAAAAAGGAAAAGCACAAACATCCGAAATTGTTGATACTGAAGAACGATTAAGAGGAACATACGATGCTGTTGAACCTATCCAATCGTATAGAAATAAAGAAAAAGATTCTAACTATTATTTACTTCTTGCTAAACGCTATTTAGAAACTACCAAAAATCCTTATAAGTATAAAAATGCATTAATAAATCTTCGTAATTCTTTACTATTGGACAAGAACAACAGTGAAGCTTTTCAACTTCAGTCTGCAGTTAATTATGAATGTGCAATAGAATCCTTAAACCGCGGAGAAACAGAACTAAAAAATAGAGACTGGTCTGAAGGTTATTATTTTTATTATGCATTAGAACATTTCTCAAATGCATACCTCAATGGATATAAAAAAGAGGAAGTGATCGCCTATACAGAAAAAATTAATGAGATCGGCAAAAATTCAAAAGAGAAATACAAAGAATTTAATAAATCTAATTTATACAAAATCTCTACTGCTTATCAGGAAAAAAATACTTTTAGCTACGACAGCATAGCAAGGGTTTACAAGGAAAAAAAAGCTGATCCGAATACTGATAAAAATGAACTTCTGAATATTCTGAAAAAACGAGAAGAATATGCTGAATATTATTTTTATAACAATAAAGTTGAGTATGGCATTCTCAAAAAAACAAAAATAGATGAAGCAAAATTAAGAATAGAAATGGGCGATACCGAAAATGCCTGTTCGTTATTGTATCATACAGATCTTCTTTATTTTCATGAAAACAATTATGGCGGAAATGCCTGCAAAATATGGTATCAGAAATATTCTAAAGCAGAAGAAATTAAATTTGCTCAGGCAAGAAAAGAAGCAACAAAGAAATGGTATACAGAGCATCCGAATATTATAAAACTGCGTTCTCTTATAGGGCAAAATGATGAAGTTGTAAAAAGCTATCTTGGAGTTCCAATTGCTCAAAACTTCAAAATGAATGTTGGTCAAGGTTATAATGTACAACAATATTCGGCAAGCAGATACAAAACCAAAAACGGTACTTATGAAATAGCTTTCAAAAACAGTGAAGTTACCCGTATTCAGTTTTTCCCGATAATTTTAATCAAATTTGATACGATGGCTTTTAGCCGCAACGAATCTCGTTTTGATGCAGAAGTAACAAACAGACCAGTTTCTTGTTTTGCATCATTCAATGATGGTTTTTCTGGAAAAACAAAGATATTTTCTGTTGATTACACTTGCGAAAACTTTATTGCCAGCACGCAGTATTATGGTGCAAATGGCAAAGTTACTTCGGTTGTAGTCTATTAGTTTTATTTCTTTTGATAAAAAAAGCTCCAACATTTTGGAGCTTTTTTTATGATTTTATACAATCTTATTTAATTAAATATCCCTCAGCATCGCTCTCGCTTTTTCTAAATCTTCTGCCGTATCAATGCCAATTCCAACATGAGTTGTTTCGACCATTTTAATACGTTTTCCGAACTCTAAATAACGTAATTGTTCGAGTTTCTCAGAAGCTTCTAAAGATTTCATCGGAAGGCTGTAAAAGTCTAATAAAGCCTGTTTTCTGAAAGCATAAATTCCAATGTGCTGAAAATAACGAACTCCTACATTTTGCTCTCTTGGATACGGAATTACCGAACGGGAAAAATACAAAGCAAACTGCGATTGATCTACCACCACTTTTACATTATTCGGATTATTGATTTCGTCTTCATTTGTAATTTCACGCATTAACGAAGCCAAATCAATCTTTTTATCGGGATCGTTTTTAAAAACAGATAAAACCTGAGCTAAAGGTTCTGCTTCAGTAAAAGGTTCATCACCCTGAACATTCACAACAATATCAACATCAAGATCTGCGATAGCTTCTGCAATTCGGTCGCTTCCTGATTCATGCTCTTTAATGCTCATTATCGCTTTTCCGCCATTCGAAACAATTTCATCAAAAATCAAATCCGAATCAGTCACAACAAAAACATCGTCGAATAATTTTGTAGAAACCGCAGCTTCATACGTTCTTAAAATTACTGTTTTGCCTCCCAGATCCTGCATTAGTTTTGCAGGAAAACGTGTTGAAGCATATCGTGCCGGAATTACCGCTATTATTTTCATTTTTATATTTTACTGAGTTTAAAAAACTCAAAATTTAGTAATTTAATTTTCACTGTTTTTAAGTGTTTGCAAATATGCAAAAATTACTTTTAAATTTTCTGTTTTTCTATTTCTGTAAAGGACGGAAATCGTATTCAGGAATTTTCTATTTACCATCAATTACCAACTTTCTTGTCTTATTATTAAGATAAAAAATTAAACCAAAACTGTAACACGAAGGTAAGTTGCGGGAATTAATGTAGAATTTGCGTCATTACTTTTGTTTTGACTATTAACTAACTCTTCAAGTTTAGCATACAAATCCGAAGTTTTCCCATTTTGTTCAGCAGCTTCAAAAGCATTCATAGTTGGACCATAGTATGTTTTTAATCGATTTAGCCACTCTGAAGCAGGGAATGCTGCTTTAAATGTAAAGGTATCTCTCTCAAAAGAAATCTTTTCTTTAGGAACACCCGCATTTGTGAATCTTTCGATTACGTTATCCTCAATACCCCAAAGCATCGGGCTTACAAAACCCTCAGGAGGCGGTGGTGTAAATTCAGCACTAATCTTCAAGATTTGTGCAATCAATGTTGGATCTCCCGGTATCCAATTACCCATAATAATTTTACCTCCAGGCTTAGTGACACGAACCATTTCTTTAGCTACATCAAAAGGTTTTGGAGCAAACATTGCTCCAAAAATACTCATCGTAACATCGTAAGATTGATCTTTTAGCTCATTTAAATCGGTTGCGTCACCTTCTTGAAATACAATATTATCCAATCCTTCCTTTTTTGCCCGAAGATTACCCGCTTCAACTAAATTTCTTGCTATATCAACACCTAAAACATTGGCTCCTAATTTTGCTGAAGGTATTGCGGTAGTACCATCGCCACAGCCTAGATCTAAAACGTTATTATTTTCTTTAATTCCAATTTTAGCAACCAATTCCGCACCACTTTCTCTCATAGATTCTGCAACGCGCGTAAAATCGCCTTTTTCCCATAATGCCTTGTTTGGATTCATCTTAGTTTTATCAGTGATTATAGTGCTGATGCCGCACTCTTACTTAATTTGTAAACACCTTCTATCGTTTTTTAAATTATCACCAGTTAATCACAAAAGGCATTTAAAAACTACTTAAAAAGAAGACACAAACAAAATAATCAACTGACAAACAATTACTTATGTAAAAATAAACAAATTTACATGAAACATTTTACTATCTCAATAATTTATTTTTTTAACAAATTGTGCAGATTATAAACTTTTAGACCATTATCACAAAAATGGAAAACGATTGGAAACAAATACTATTATACTATTTTTACAGAAGTCATACTCAATGAACCAGCCAAAAGCTTATCATTAAATAAACTCAATTCTTCTGATTTTTCTTTTAAACCTAAAGTATACAATAAGGGCAGATAATGATCAGGAGTTGGAATTGCAATTTGGACCGCTTTACTCATTTTTTCGTACTCAATTAAAGGCTGAAAATTTCCATCCAATAAATAATTATTTACGGTTTCGCGAGCTTCAATTGCCCAGTCATAACCATAATTATCTTTATCAAAATTTCTGAAATCAACTAAACGTAAATTGTGTACAATATTCCCGCTTCCGATAATCAAAACGCCTTTATGACGCAGTGATTGTAATTTCTGCGCCAGTTCAAAATGATATTGTCCGGATTTAGTATAATCGATACTCAATTGAATTACAGGAACATTTGCCTCTGGATATAAATGTTTTATTACACTCCACGCTCCATGATCTAATCCCCAGTGTTCATCTAATTCGACTTCAACGGGACTCAATACTTTTTTAGTTTCCAAAGCCAGTTCAGGACTTCCTTTTGCTGGATACTGCACATCAAAAAGTGCCTGCGGAAAACCTCCAAAATCATGAATAGTTCTCGGCATTTCCATAAAAGTTACTTTTGTTCCTTTGGTAAACCAATGCGCCGAAACACATAAAATAGCATTTGGCTGCGGAAGTGTTTTGGCCAGGTTTCGAAAACCTTCTACAAATTGATTTTCTTCAATAGCATTCATTGGGCTGCCATGTCCTAAAAACAGAACCGGCATTTTATCTGTATTCGAAAACGTTGATGAAATCGAATGTAAATCGTTTAGTGTTGTCATTTCCTAATAGAATTTATAACACAAATTGCACTAATTTACACAAATTCTAAGTCTAAAATAATTAGTGAAAATCTGTGAAATCCGTGTTTTTATTCTTCAAAACTTTCGTCTTTAAATCCTATCAAATATAGCTTATTTTTAGCACGCGTCATAGCCGTGTAAAGCCAGCGGATATAATCATGATCGATTCCGTTTGGCAGATAAGGCTGTTCGATAAAAACGGTATTCCACTGGCCTCCCTGCGATTTATGACACGTGATAGCATAAGAGAATTTAACCTGTAAACCATTAAAATATTCGTTTTCTTTTACCTTTTGAAATCTTTTGTATTTTGTTGGCTCATCTTCATAATCTTTCATTACTTCTTCATACAAACGATTTGATTCTTCATACGTTAATGAAGGCGATTCGCTGTTTATGGTATCTAAAATCAAAACTGTTTCAAAAGGTTTTTGGTTAGGATAATCGACCATTCTGATTTTGACTTTGGCAAATTTAAAACCGTATAATTCTTTGATTCCAAAAAGCTCCAAAACTTCAATAATATCACCATTCGCAATAAATCCGGCTTCGTCACTTTCTTTCAGCCAGAAATAATTGTTTTTAACCACCATCAAAAAATCGCCAACAGAAAGTTCACTTTCTTTAAACAAAATTCGGCTTCGAATCTGCTCATTATATTGATTTGCTCTTTTGTTTGAACGAACAATAAAAGCCGTATCTTCAATACTGTAATTACTGTACGCCGTATTTATAGCATCCTGAATATCATAACCATCCGTTAAACGAACGATATCTTTAAACTTTTTGACATTGAATTTAAACTCCGTAATAAAGCTTTCTTTTAGCAGTTCTCGCAATTCAGTCGCATTGAATAAAATTCCCGAACTTTCTTCCTGACGCATTACTTCATCCAGTTCAATATGTTCAATTTCTTTATCATAATGAACGCCCAAAGTATGAATATCTAAAGCCGGACTTATATCAAGATTTACCGGTGGAAGCTGTGCCGTATCTCCCAAAAGAATCATTTTACAATTTTGTCCTGAATAAACATAATTGATCAAATCATCCAGAAGTGAACCGCTGTCTAAAGTACTGTCTGAAATCATCGAAGCCTCATCGACTATAAAAATAGTGTTTTTGTGTTTGTTGACCTGTTTTGTAAAAGCCACTCCTCCACCCGATGATTTTTTAGGAAAATATATTTTTTTGTGAATTGTAAAAGCAGCCGTATTCGAATAATTGGCGATAACTTTTGCTGCACGTCCGGTGGGTGCCAGCAAAACAAATTTTTTGTTAATGTCGCTCAGATTATTTACGATTGTAGAAATCACAGTTGTTTTTCCGGTTCCGGCATAACCTTTTAGTACAAAAATGGTATGGTTTTCTGGTTCGGTTAAAAAAATAGCAATTTTTTGAAAAAAAATATCCTGTTTATAAGTTGGTGCAAACGGAAATCTTTTCTGTAAAACGCCGTAAAACAATGCTGAATTCATAAAGTAAATTTGAAACACAAAGTTCGTTTTTTTAAATGGTAATGGCAATTTTAAACCATATAAGTGATGGAAGTTATTTAAGTTTTATACTTCGGGATTAGTTCTACGAACTTATATGGCTTAAAATTCTGTAAGCTTAAATTTACTTATATCACTTATATGGTTAAAAAATAACGCAACGATAATACTTCGCTAACCTTCTTGTAATATTGTTTTTTAAAATTGCAAGTATATTAGTTACTTTTTAATTTGTAAGTTTGTAGTCGCCTTAAATTCTTTATTGAAACAAAACAGGTAACGAATTGTAAATCAATTATGTCATTACACAATACTAATATCACATCAAAGAATTACAAAAAACTTTCGATTCAGGTTTCACTGAACGGATTTTCATTTTGCTGCTTTGATACTTTAAACAATACCATAACTGCTTTTAATGAAGTTCAGTTTGATGCTGCTCAAAATCAAAATAAAATTGAGGAGTTATACGCTTCGGCATTTAAAAATCATCCTGAATTAAAAGAAACTTACGATGATATTTTAGTCATTCACAATAATAATCTTTCGACTTTTGTGCCAACGCCTTTGTTTGATGAAGATTATTTGGCAAGTTACCTCCAGTACACAACTAAAGTATTTGATACCGATTTTTTTACATTCGACCAAATTTCTAATTACGATATGCATTCGGTTTACATTCCGTACATTAACATCAATAACTTTTTAATTGATAATGTTGGTTCGTTTGATTACAAACATGTAAACAGCATTTTAGTCGAAAAAATCCTGGAGGCGTCAAAAAACAACGACGACAAAAAAATGGTAGTCAACTTCAATCCAAATCATTTTGAGATTATTCTTGTACAAAACCAAAAACTATTGTTATTCAACTCTTTTGAATATCAAACTCCTGAAGACTTTATTTATTACATTCTTTTTACTGCTGAACAATTGAATCTGAATCCTGAAATTTTTCAGCTCGAATTGCTTGGAACCATACAGCAAAATGATCCGTATTATGCAATTGCTTACAAATACGTTCGTAATATTTCTTTTCTTGACGTTAGTACTTTAAAAGAAAGAAACAATTATACCACAGCTCAGAATCAAAAACATTATATCTTATTTCAATCATGAGAATCATTTCAGGAAAATACAAAGGGCGCCGAATTAATCCGCCAAAAAATCTACCTGTAAGACCAACGACTGATATGAGTAAAGAAGCATTGTTTAATGTTCTAAATAATCATTTCAATTTTGACAGCTTAAAGGTTTTGGATTTATTTTCAGGAACTGGCAATATCAGTTTTGAATTTGCTTCACGCGGAAGCGCGCCAATTACGTCTGTAGATGGTGATTTTGGATGTGTGAAATTCATTAAACAAGTTTCATCAGAATTTGATTTTGATATTGCGGCTACCAAAAGTGACGTTTTTAAGTTTTTAGATAATGCTAAAAGTACTTACGACATTATTTTTGCAGACCCGCCTTACGGATTGGATCAGGCTGTTTTTGAAAAAATCGTACTGACTGTTTTCGAAAGAGATTTATTAGAAGAAGACGGAATGATGATTATTGAACATTCTAAATATACCAAACTTGACCATATGAGTAATTTTTCATTTCAGAAAAGTTACGGAGGTTCCTACTTCAGTTTCTTCGAATTAAATTCGACAGATGACGAAGAAGAACTTGAAGGCGATTTGCCTTTAAAAGTTGCCGAAGAAGACGAAGGTTAACATCATAAAAAAATCCCGCTTATAAGGCGGGATTTTTTATTTCTATCTAATTCTAAGTTTACCCGAATCAGTACCAATCTTAACATAAAATCTTTTTATCAAATAGAATCTTTTGGAATTTTATTTTAAAAGTTCGCTGTGATTGAAAGACAAAAAAGCAAAAGCGCAACAAGAAGTTTTAATAACAGATAAATATTCATTTTTAAAAGTTTTTTGATTTTGTGATGATGCAAAAATGCTTCGAAAAATGCCCTGCGTAGGTTAATTGAAGGTTAATGCGGAGTTAACGTCATTTTTGTTCCATAAAAGCTTTATTTTTGGGTTGAGAAAATGGATCACGGATTTTACGGATTAAACGGGTTTACACAGATTATTTTTAAACTTAATCTTAAAAAATAAACCCACGCAAACCCGTTTCATCCCTGTTATTAGTGTGTTATAATTTCTCCCGCAGATTTTACAGATTTAGCGGATTATTTTATCTGCTAAATCTGTAAAATCTGCGAGAAAAATAAAATACAATCTGTGTCAACCCGTTTAATCCGTAAAATCCGCAAGCCATAAATTTCAAAGAAATGAAACAAAGAATCAATTTATTAATAGCTTTTTCAGTAGTCGCGCTTATTGTTTTGTCGACTGTGCAGTGCTATTTGGTAAAAACCACTTATGATTATAAAGTGGCACAGTTTCATACGCAGATTAAAAATGAAATTGCTCAAATTTCAAATAATTACAGCGATATAGATTCGTTTTTAGTTTCTAAAAAAGAAGCACTTTACACCAGTTTATCAGAGAAATATTTTCAGGGGAAAAAATCTAAAACTGACATTAAAAACGGAATTTTAGAAAATGAATACCGAAGCGCTTTAACGGCACAAATACAAAGAAAATTTGAAAGAGATTTACCAAATTTTAAAATTGATTTTGCGATTGTACTCAACAAATTTATTTTGTACCAAAACACTAAAAAAGCCGATACTATTTTTTCTGAAAAACCTTTTATTCAAAATAAATTATACGGAAACCTGATTTCATTAAATCATGCTTTTTTGGTTCGGAATTATGTTGGAACAACGAATGGAACTTTTGAAAATCAGGAATATAAATTACTGACAGAAGACTCGATGTACGTTTCGGTTATCGATTGGGAAATGATAATTTTAAAACGAATGGCCTTTGTTCTCGCTTTGTCATTATTGTCGATTCTTACGCTTATTACCTTGTTTGTCATTGCTTTAAAAGCTTTGATAAAACAAAAGAAAGTTAGTGATGTAAAAACTGATTTCATCAACAACATTACGCACGAACTCAAAACTCCTTTGGCAACTTTAGGAATTTCTACTAAAATTCTGGAGCAGAAAAACATTCGCGATAACGACGAAAATTTCACCAATATTGTCAATACTATTTCCCGTCAGAACAATCGTCTTCAGAGTCTGATCGATCAGGTTATGGCAAATTCTTTGGCAGAAAATGAAATCGAACTTCAAAAAGAAAAAATCAATGCCGAGGATTTCCTGCAGACAATTGTAAATGATTTTAAAATTACTTTTCCAAAAATTGAGATTAAAACTGATTTTCAAACTTCGAAAACCATTTTGATTCTGGATAAATTTCATTTAACAACGGCACTTTTAAATGTTTTGGAAAATGCTGTAAAATATGGTTCGAATACCATTATCGTAAAAACAGAAATTGTAGAAAGACAATTTGCAATAAGCTTTCTTGACAACGGAATTGGTATTGCCAAAAACAAACAAGCCTTACTTTTCGAAAAATTTTATCGTGTCGAACAAGGAAATCTGCACAATACAAAAGGCTTAGGCTTAGGTTTGTATTATGTTGATCAAATTGTAAAAGCACATCAGGGTTCGGTAAATGTTATCAGCGATTTAGGAAAAGGCGCTCAGTTTATTATTTTATTAAAAGTTTAATTCCCTTATTTTGAAAAAATTACTTTTAGCTGAAGATGATTTTGATTTTGCGAGCAATCTTAAAACAGTATTTAGAACTCAATCAATTTGAAGTGATCTGGGCAGAAAATGGCGAAATTGCTTTAAACTATTTTAAAAACCAGACTTTTGATATTTGCATTTTTGATGTAATGATGCCTAAAATGGATGGTTTTTCGCTGGCTGAGAAAATAATTACAATCAATCCCGAAATTCCATTTATTTTTCTAACAGCCAGAAAGTTAAAAGAAGACAAAATCATTGGCCTAAAATTGGGCGCAGATGATTATATCGCAAAGCCTTTTGAAGTCGACGAACTGGTTTTGCGCTTGCATAATATACTTAAACGAATTGAACAAAAAAGAAGCCTGGAAGGGAATAATATAATCGAAATAGGTTCCTATATTTTTGATAATGAACGTTTGACTCTTAATAACAAAAATCACGTTCAGCAGCTTACGGAGAAAGAAGCTTCACTTATTGAATATTTGTATTTAAACCACAATCAGCTTTTAAAAAGAGATCAAATTTTAATGTCTGTCTGGAAAAAAGATGATTATTTTTCTGGTCGAAGCATGGATGTTTTTATCAGCAGACTTCGAAAATATTTTAATTCAGATCCTAACATTCGTATCGAAAGTGTACGCAATATTGGATTGGAATTTAAAATTCAAAAATAAGTTTCTGCAAATCATATAAGTTTACTAAACAATTGTATAACAACAATTAAGATCTGAGGAGGTAAATTTGATTATAAATTTTAAATCTGATAATCATGAACCTAAAAAGATTTTTCGGAGGATTATTGACAATCCTCGGAATTGTAGGACTTATTTATACGGCTGTGATTTTTGCCGGAACATCTGGAGAAACCAGAGACATTAAATCATTAATTATTTATGGAATTTTAGGAATCGTATTTTTCATGTCAGGAATTAGTCTGGTTAGAACTACAAAAGATGAATCCTAAAAATTATTGAATCAAAATGCCGGCAATTTTCTCGTAAAGCGGTGTTTTTACACCGTACTTTTTCCCTTCGTTTACTACAAATTGAACCAGCGAAAGAGCTTCGGTATTTTTTCCGGCAACAAGATCTCTATGCATTGATGAAGTCGCTTCTTTAGGCGATTTTTCTAATTTTTGAATGGTTTGGGCTACAATATCATGCGGCAGTTTTAAACCTTTTGCCTGCGCAACGTCTTCAATTTCATGAAGCAGTTCTATGTAAGTTACTTTAGATTCTGTGTTATTCAAAATTTCTCCGATATTCTGATTTAAATATGCTGTTGTGGAAGCCAAAGCAGAAATAAAGATGAATTTTTCCCAAACAGTTTCTTCGATATTGTCTACTAAATAACTTTCAATTTTTGCTTTTATAAAGATGTTTTGTAATTCTTCTAACTTTGAAAATGAAGCCGTTTTAGAACCAAAAAACAATTTTTCATAAAATCCAATTTTTCGAATCGTCCCTGGCGAAAAAATCATCGAAATAATATAAACACAGCCTTGCAAAACTTCATTTTCAGGGAATAATTTCTGAATCCTTTCTGGCGCATCAACGCCATTATATAATGGAAGAATTACGGTTTCTTTGTTTATAGATTCTTTTAAGGAAGTTAAACTTTCCTCTATATCATACGTTTTGGTTGCACAAATTAAATAATCTAACTGACCAATTTCTGAAGCATCGTTTGAAACTAAATTTGGATAAACTACTGTTTCAGAATCATCGGTTACAATCTTTAATCCATTTTCTATAATTGCTTTTTGAGTTTCACCGCGTGCGATAAAAATGATTTCAACATCATCAGATTTTTGATAGGCTTTCGCCAAAAGTCCGCCGAAATAACCGCCTACTCCTCCAAGTCCTAAAATTGCTATTCTTTTCATGATTTTACTTTTTGAATGTCACCCTGAGCGAAGTCGAAGGGCATTTCTTAATTTTAAACACTTGTGATCCTTCGACTTCGCTCAGGAAGACAAAAAACTATCATTAATTTATTCTTCTAAAACAGGATTCAAATTCAACTCTGTAAAATCCCTTTCTGTTTTCGAAATGATTATAGTTGCTGCTGTATTTCCTATCAAGTTTGTAATTGCTCTGGCTTCACTCATAAATTTATCAACTCCCAGCAAAAAAGCCAAACCTTCTACCGGAATTTTATGCAATGCTGTTAATGTCGAAGCCAAAACTATAAATCCGCTTCCGGTAACGCCTGCCGCTCCTTTCGAAGTAATCATCAAAATTCCAATTACTGTTAAAATTTCGAAGAAACTCAAATGCACATCATATAATTGCGCCAGAAATATGACCGACATCGATAAATAAATCGAAGTTCCGTCAAGATTAAAAGAGTAACCCGTTGGAATCACCAATCCCACAACCGATTTACTGCATCCCATTCTCTCTAATTTTACCATAATACTTGGCAGAGCCGCTTCTGAAGATGAAGTTCCTAAAACCAGCAAAAGTTCTTCTTTTATATATTTTAAAATTGAAAGAATACTGATTTTGTAATATCTCAAAATACTTCCCAAAATTAAAAAAACAAAAAGTGCCATTGTCAAATAAACGCAGAGCATTAGTTTACCAAGCGGAATTAAAGTTGCTAAACCAAATTTACCTATTGTATAGGCCATGCCGCCAAATGCACCAATTGGGGCAAGATACATTACATATTTTAATCCTGTAAAAACGACATTTGAAATTCGTTCTAAAACTAAAATTGTTTGTTCTCTTTTTTTGTAAAAATTCAAAGCAATTCCGCATACAATGGCCGCCAATAAAACCTGTAATGTAAAATTAGAAAAGAAAAACTGGAGCCATGAAAAATGTTCTGCAGAACTATTGGTGTACTGACTTGCATCGCCCAGAGTCAATCCAGATTTATCAATTTTTCCCGGTTTAAAAATATAAGCAACCGCAACTCCAATAGCAAGCGCAACTGTCGAAACAACTTCAAAATAACCTAAAGCTTTTACACCAATTCGGCCTACTTTTTTAAGGTTTCCCATTCCCGAAATTCCCAAAACAATCGTCAGGAAAATAATCGGCCCGATAAAAAGCTTGATAAGATCAACGAACTTTTCACCAACAATTTTCATTTTCACGCCATTTTCGGGCGAAAAATGACCCAGTAAAACTCCAACAATAATGGCAATCAAAACCCAAAAAGTAAGATTGGTAATTACAACACGAAAAAGGCTTTTGTTTGTTTTAGATGCAGGGTTTGGAGTAGAAATATTCATGAAATTGGGTTAGTTAGTTTCACAAATATATAAAAAATGCAGACCTATAAGCCGGATTCTGTCCCCGATAAATCGAGGCCTTATCATTTATCTAGATTCCGAATTACTCCGGAACTCAAGCTACCTACCCTTCAACAACGGACGAGAAGCCCTTAAATGCTGATATACTTGGTATTTCACCGCATAGAGTTTACCTGGTTTCACTACAGCCTTACCTGTACATACTTTCTGCTGCACTTGTCCTAATCCTCTCGTTCCAAAAAACGACAGAACCGACGGGCGTTACCCGCTATGCTTCTCTGTGGTGTCCGGACTTTCCTCCCTCCCTAATTGGAACGGCGATAAGGCGGTCTGCGCTGCAAAAGTAACACTTTATGAACGAAGAATAATAATTTTAAATTTCTGAATTCACTTGGATTTACATAACATTTTAATTTTAAAATAGTTATCTTTAAAATTCCATAATTTTTAAATTCAATTACTATGAAAAGAATGTATCATTACGCAACTGTTTCAAAGGCTTTAGATCAATTGAATGAGAAAGGATTTACATGCGATTTTAATCGAAATGCAGATGTGATTAAAAAAATCCTGAGAAATTTGAAATTGTTCATGTGTATCGATACGAAGGGGAATCAGACCCTGGCGATGAGGCAGTTGTATACGGAATTAAATCTACTTCCGGAAAAAAGGGAGTTTATGTTGCTGGCTTTTCAGCCGATTCAGATCAGGAAACTGCTAAGTTTTTATTTGATTTAAGTATTAGGGGAAGGTAATTAATAATGATTACATCCAATTTTGTCATTTCGACGAAGATTGAAAATCAACTACTAAGATTTCTTCTTTCGTCGAAATGATTTAAAATTTGGTAAACCTTTGTCGAATTTCTTCATGAGATTGCTTCGTTCCTCACAATGACTTTGTGAACTTTGTTGCGGTTAAAAAATAAAAAAGCTCGTCATAGAAGAACTTTTTAAATTATACTGTTGGTATTTTTAATTTCCAACCAGGCTGAATTAAATCTGGATTTGTAATTATATCTTTATTGGCTTCGTAAATATCCTGCCAGGAAACTCCGTAGGCTTTTCCTATTTTTGAAAGAGAATCTCCTACTTCAACCGTATATTCTCTTGAAACACCTTCTGCAACGTCAATATTCAATACCATATCTGCTGATCTAAAATCAGGATCAATTTTATTATAAGCATTCCAAAGTTTATCTTTATCTAAAGCCGATTTTGCTGTACCGTCAATGTATAAAACATTTCCATGTTCTCTAACTTGTAAATCAGCAATTTGCAATTCTTCAGCTAAATTCGTTACTTCTCTGTATTTATCTTGTAAACTCATGACATTTATTTAATAGTTAATTTGTTATCGACTTTTTTTGGCTTTAATTCTTGTACTCTTTGAATTAAAGACTGCAGTTGATCTCTTTTGATTTCTCCGGAAAGTGTTACTACACCACCTACAACAGTAGCACTTACTCCATCATAAGCTTTAACTACTTTGCTTACAGACTTATCCAAATCAGCATCTGAATTAATTATAACTGCCGCCGCCGCTGGTTCTACATTTGGCTCAGGAATCTGACAGTTATTGACTACTGTTTTAACCCCCTGAACTGATTTAACAGATTTCTCGATATTTTTCTTAAAAGCTTCATCATCACAGGTTCCCACTATCGTAGCAACACCTTCGTGTACCGTAACGTGAATTCCAGGTGTATCGTTTAATTTTTCGTTGATTTGTTTTTCGATATCCGCATCTTTAGGAGTACAAGCCAGTAAAGAAAAGGCAAGCCCCGTTCCTAATAAAATCGATTGAATTTTCATAACATAATATTTTAATAATTAACTATTTAAAATTAAATAGATTAACTACCAAAACATTATAGGATATTCTTGCGGGTGTTATATCTTTTCCAGTAAAAAGCAGAAAGTAATTAATTTATTTCTTTTAAATATTTTAAGTAATCTAATAACGAATCGGGGATTTTAATAAATCCTGTCTGATAAATATCTACAAAATAGATTTCATTTTCTTTCATTCCGTCTAGAATTCCTCTTTTTAAAGCCTGAATATCGCCTTTTCTAACAATTAGAATTTTAAAATAATTGTTATTATCTTTTAAAGTGAGTTCATTAAAATCTGATAATTTTGGATCATTGTAGATGTTTTGCTGTCCGATATCAGCACCTAAATAACTTTCAAATTTTCCAAAATCATAATACGGATTATTATTGTCTAAATTTCTGTATGTCTTTCTGTTTCCCTTTTCTAAAATAAATTCCTTGACTTTTTCAAAATCTTCTACAGAAAATTGATTTGTGATTTTTAAAAAATGAGTTTGATTTGAAGTCATAGTTTGACAAAATGAATTTACTGAGTTTAGTAATACTAACAGAAAAATAACCGATTTTGAAATACTTAAAGATTTCATGATTTGATCTAAATTATACCCTTACAGTTTCAGCACCAGCTGAAATCGTACTATTATTTAAAACCGAAATTAATTCCTGAACCTGAATTAGCGGAAGTTTTACAACTGTTTCTATTTCGGCATTTCCGCAGGTAATAATCAAAACAGCTTCATTATCTTCTTCATAACCAACAGATTTATGCGAATACTGTGGATGAATTAATTCTATTTCTTTTTTAGCATCTTTAAACCAGCCGTAATTAGCTTCATAAATAATTTTATTAGGCAAAAAATCTATGATTTCTTCTCCATAAGTATTCCACAATGAAACTCGAAGAAGATAAAATCCCAAAAGACCAAACAACCCAATTGCGAAAAAATAACCAATATGCATCCCACCACCGCCTGCAATACTTACGATAACTCCTAATACCGGAAAAACAAAAAAAGAAAAGCTTAAAACATACGTTATCAACCTAATAATGAATGGTGATTTTTTTACTTTTAAGTTTAGTGTATTAAATTCAAGTGTATATTGTTTCATATAAAATTTGATAAAACTTAAAATTTCACTTCTGGAGACTGAGTATTAGAAGTTGTTTTAAAAATTAAAGATGTTTCATTTAAACTTAAACAGCTATCATTATATTTTTTAGTTCTGGTAAAAATTTGCTCCTCTGTTGTTGACAATTGATCATTGATTGAAAGCACTTCATTACTGGTTTTCATTTTAAAATCAGATTCTAAAGTAACTAATATTCTAACTAAATGAGTATTTAATTCGTCATTTCCTTGTTTAACTTTATCAACTGATTCTCTATTTAAAACTTCATTTTCGCATGTAACTTTTAGCTTTTTTGCATTGAAAACCGTTTTATCTAATTCTGTTTTCTCAATTACTTTAGCCGTTCGAAGCTTATTAGTAAGCTTTAAAACTATTTCAGTCTTAAGAATAAAAGATTTCTTAAGACTCTTCCAATTTTTATCAATGTCAGTTTTATTTTGAGCGAAAGCACTTAAGCTTAAAAAAAGAAAAATTAATATTATATATTTTTTCATCGACAAATTATTATTTCAAAATCAAATCAAAAATTGTTTTCTGCTTTAATAATCTGGCCTGTAAAAGAGGAATTCCAATAGGAAAACACCATACGGCAGCAAAATAAAGGAGCTCATGAGTGCGGCTGTTCTCTTGTAAGGAATGGATTTTTTTACCAACAAAGTAACTTATATAAATATAGCTGGCAAATACAAACATCATATATAAACTTCCTGCAATTTCAAGAATTGTCCATGTTGAGTTTTCTAATAAAATTGGATTTTTTGTTATGTCCATTTCCAGACCTAATATAAATCTAATTATAGCATGAGAGAAAAATATCCAATATGCAATTTTAAAATACTTTTTATCTAATGCTGCTTTTTCTTCAATATAATACATAACTCCCCAAACCCAGACAAAATAAATTATTCCGGCTATAGTTAGTGTAATTAAAATTAGAGGAAAGATAAATTCAAAATTGGCAAAAATGCCTATAAACTGCATTATTCCAGTTATGATTGACGCAATAAAAGGCAGAATAATAAAAAAAAGGATTAAAGTGATTGGTTTTAAATTAAGAATTTTGGAGGTTAATTTTTCCATTACAGTTTTTAGTTGGTTTATAGAAATATGATTTTGGTTATGGCTAAAATACTGTTTTTTTAATTTGAAAAATTTTAAAACTCAAATAAATAAATTTCCTCAAAATAGCGCTATTCAGCTACTTAAAAATCTTTCAATTTTTAAATTTTTAATTCATTAAATTATACTTTATATTTGCTATCGAATAAAGAAGAATATGGAACAATTTGTAGTATCGGCACGTAAATATCGTCCTCAGACATTTAAAGATGTTGTGGGTCAGAAAGCCATTACCAACACTTTGTTGAATGCTATTGAAACCAATCACCTGGCTTCTGCTCTTTTATTCACCGGACCTCGTGGAGTTGGTAAAACAACCTGCGCGCGTATTTTGGCACGTAAAATAAACCAGCCCGGATATGACGATCCAACTGAAGATTTTGCATTTAATGTTTTTGAGCTGGATGCTGCTTCAAACAACTCGGTTGATGATATTCGTAACCTAATTGATCAGGTTCGAATCCCGCCGCAAACAGGACAGTATAAAGTATATATCATTGACGAGGTTCATATGTTGTCTTCTGCCGCTTTTAATGCTTTTCTTAAAACATTAGAAGAACCGCCAAAACATGCTATTTTTATTTTAGCTACGACAGAAAAACACAAAATCCTTCCAACGATTTTATCTCGTTGTCAAATTTTTGATTTTAAAAGAATTACGGTAAAAGATGCTAAAGAACATTTGGCTGATGTTGCTGAAAGTCAGGGAATCAATTTTGAAGATGATGCACTGCACATTATAGCTCAAAAAGCAGATGGTGCCATGCGTGATGCTTTGTCTATTTTTGACCGTGTGGTTTCGTATTGCGGAACTAATTTAACGCGTCAGGCCGTAACTGAAAACCTAAACGTTTTAGATTACGAAACATACATTACCGTTACTGATTTAATTCTTGAAAATAAAATTCCGGAACTTTTAATAGCGTACAACGATATTCTGGCAAAAGGGTTTGACGGACATCATTTTATTGCCGGATTAGCTTCTCATTTTAGAGATTTGCTGGTAAGTAAAACACCTTCGACAATCGCTTTATTAGAAGTTGGAGAACAAGCGCAGCAAATGTACGGCGTACAATCTCAGAAATGTTCTCAGGAATTTTTATTAAAAGGAATTGACATTGCTAATGATTGTGATTTAAAATACAAATTAAGTCAAAATCAGCGTTTGTTAGTCGAATTATGTCTGATGCAGTTAGCCTCTATCAACTTTGATGGAGAAAAAAAAAAGTTGAGCAATTCATAATTCCTCCTACTTATTATAAAAATGGAAGCTTTTCTATTGTTGAAGTTCCAAATTTAAAACCCCAAATTCCAAATACGGAAGAAAAAGTTACTGTTAATGTCAATCAAAATGACAATAACAATGCTGATAATTCTCCTGTTGTAAATACAGCTATTCCTAAAATTCCTAAAGTCGAAGCTCCAGTAATTCCGAGAGCTGACGTAAATGGTGAACAAAAAGTTTCTGCTTTCTCTCTGGCGAGTATCCGAAAGAAAAAAGAAATGGAAGAAAGCGGAAAAACCTATGTTAAGCCTTCATCTGTATTACCTACTGAGGAATTTAACGAAACGGATATGCTTTTGTACTGGAACAAATATGCGGAGCGTTTAGGTCAAAAAGGGCTTAAGATCATGGAATCTATCCTGTTGATTAATGATCCTGTTTTAGACGGAACCAGAATTACTTATGAACTGCCAAATGAAGGTTCTAAACTTGATTTTGAAAGTCAGGTAAATGGATTATTAGGATATTTAAAAGGACATTTGCACAATCACGATATCACAATTGAAGTTATTGTAAACGAAGAGGTGCAGATGAAAAGAAGTTACAACGATCAGGATCGTTATAATCGTCTTCTTGAAATCAATCCAAACATTGAACTTTTACGTTCAACATTTGGTTTAGATTTACATACTTAATCGTTTTTTAGACACGAATTACACAAATTTTCACTAATTACTTTATGCGAAGATTACTGAAACAATTCGTGCCAATTTGTGTAATTAATCGCAAAAACATTATTTCTTTTTCAAGCCGAAATTGTAGATTTTTTCCAGCCATTTTGCTCTTTGCAAATCATTTGAACCTTTTATAATACCAATATAACTTACTTTTATAGGTTTTACACCACAAAATTCTAAGGTTGATTTTTTTAATTGATTTACACTTGGTCTTCTAAAAAACAATCTGTAATACCAGCTCGGCTGATCTAAAGTTGTAATAATGTGTGCTGTTTTTCCTTTTAGTAATTTATCCCACCAAACAGAATTTTCTCTGTATTGAAATGCCATTCCGGGCAGAAACAAACGATCTATAAATCCTTTTGTAATTGCCGGAAGCCCACCCCACCAAACGGGATGTATCCAGACTAAATGATCGGCTCTTTTTATTTTTTCCCAGGATTCTAATAAATCCGACTCTAATTCTGTTCGTTTTTGATAACCAAATTTTAGATTCGGGCTGAAATTTAGATTCGCAATTGTAATGGTTTCTACAACCGCTCCGGAAGCGATTGCTCCTTTTTGATATTCATCAGCGATAGCAAAATTAAAACTGTCAGGATTGGGATGCCCGTTTATGATTAGTATTTTTTTCATGTGAATGTTTTGATCAAAAATACTATTCGGCTTATTTATTTTACTGGACAAATGTCCTTAAAAACTGGTAAGATTTATTTTTTTCTCTTGCAGATTTTGCAGATTAGGCAGATTATATTTCAAAAATATTAAAAATAAATCTGTTGAATCTCCAAAATCTGCGAGAAATTAAAAAACAGCTTTTCTAATTCGGCTTAAATGCCTTGGAGTAATTCCTAAATAGGAAGCTAAATATTGCAGCGGAATTAACTGCAGATATTTTTGATGATTATTATATAATTCTTCGTAACGCTGAGCGCCGGACAGTTTCTGAAAAGAAATCATTCTTTTATTGAGGTTTACAAATTCTATTTCAGTTAATTTTCGTCCGGTTTCCTGCCAGTTAAAACCTGATTGATAAAGTATTTCAAGTGCTTTACGATCTAAAATCTGCAACTCAGTATCTACTAATGCCTGAACATTTTCTTCTGCTTTTTCTCCAGTTATAAAACTGGCAAACGAAGCCATAAATTCATTTTCGAAAGCGAAACAGTTGGTGATTTCATCACCTTTATGATTATAAAAAAAGGAACGTAAAATTCCCTTTTTTATAAATACAATTTCATTACAAACCTGATTTTCTGTCAATAAAAGTTCTCCTTTTTTCAGTGTACGAAACGTTATTAAATCATCTAAAAGTGATAATTCATCTGTAGAAAAATCCTGAATTGACTGAAAAACTGATTTCATTAAATTTTACCGTAATACATTGCTTTTACGATTCCATCAGAAAGTCCAATTTTTGGAACAAAAATCTGGCGTGCACCACTCCATTTCATTGCGTTAAGATAAATTCTGGTTGCATGAATAATTACGTCGGCACGGTCAGAGTTTAAACCTAATTCGGCAATTCTTTGCTCGTAAGTCAATGAATTTAAAAAGGCATATTGTGAATTGATGTAAATGTATGAAAGCGGTTTTTCCTGTTGTTTTCCAGACATTTTAAACAATTTATTGATGTTTCCTCCAGAACCAATTAACGTAACTTCTTCATAATCGGCTGTATTGGTTTTAATCCATTTTTCGATTTCATCCCAAACCACATCATGAACCATATTATTCAATAATCGAACGGTTCCGGCTTTAAATGATCTTGAATTAATCATTTTTCCGTCAGAGAATAAAGTAAACTCTGTGCTTCCACCTCCAACATCAACAAAAAGATAAGTTTCGTCTGTTTTTAATAAATGGTGTAAATCTGTAGAAGCTATAATTGCGGCTTCTTTTTTACCATCAATAATTTCAATTTTAATGTCGGCTTTTTTCTTAATCAAAGCCACAACTTCTTTGGCATTATAGGCTTCGCGCATTGCAGAAGTTGCAAATGCCATATAACGTTCTACTTTATGTACTTTCATCAAAAGATTGAATGCTTTCATGGCATCCACCATTCGATCTATATTTTCGGGTGAAATTTCACCTACGGTAAAGGCATCTTGTCCCAAACGAATTGGAACACGAACAAGCGAACTTTTATTGAACTGCGGTTCTTTTCCTTCTTGTTCTACAACATTCGATATCAGCAGCCTCATGGCGTTTGATCCAATATCTATTGCTGCAAATTTCCTAATATTAATCATGCTCACTTTATGATTTGTAATTGAATTTTATTTGTTTAGTCTACTTTTTGAGGAACCTCTTCTAGTACCGCTATTTTATTTTGATAATATTTATAGGTTTCAAATTGTGCTCTAAATGGGGCATGATGATTTCGAGGCTTATACTTATTATCCAGCTTATATGAATGATATCTTACTTTTACGTTTCCTTTCCAGGCAATGTTGAAATTATCGATTAGTTCTTTTTTAATTTCGTGGTCGTAAATCGGGCAGGTTACTTCTACTCTTCCGTCGAGGTTTCGGGTCATGAAATCGGCTGAAGAAATATAGACTTCATTAAGTCCCGCATTTCCAAAAATATAAACTCGGGAATGTTCTAAATAATTGTCTACAATACTTATGGCTTCGATGTTTTCGCTCATTCCCGGAATTCCCGGAATCAAAGAACAAATTCCTCTTACCTGAAGCTGGATTTTTACTCCGGCATTACTTGCTTCATACAGTTTGTCGATCATTTTAAAATCAGATAAACTGTTCATTTTTAATTTTATGAATGTTTTTCTTCCTGCTAATGCATGGAGAATTTCACGATCAATCAGCTTAACAAATTTGGCTCTGGTATAATGTGGAGACACTATTAAATGTTTGTACCTGTGTACTCTGTAGTTGATATCGAAGAATTCAAATATTTTAGAAACGTCTTTTAAAATTCCCTGATTGCATGTAAACAGCGTAACATCTGTATAAATTTTAGCTGTCGATTCGTTGAAATTTCCTGTTGAAACAAATCCGTAACGGCGTGTTTTTCCGTCTTCAACTCTTTCGATAACGCAAATTTTACTATGTACTTTCAAACCTTTAATTCCAAAAATAAGTTCGATACCTTCTGTCTGCATTTGTTCAGCATAGGAAATATTCGAAGCTTCGTCAAAACGTGCCTGAAGCTCGATTTGTACGACTACTTTTTTTCCGTTTTTTGCCGCGTTTATCAGCGAACTGATAATTTGCGAGTTTTTTGCCAAACGATATAAAGTAATTTTTATACTGGTAACTTTAGGGTCTAAAGCGGCTTCTCGCAAAAACTTCGTTAAATAAGCAAATGACTGATACGGAGCGTGTACCAGATAATCTTTTTTGTTTATTTTTTCCAGAATACTTCCATCAAGGCTTAAGCCCGGAACGGGTAAGGGTTCGTTTGGTTTATACAATAAATCGTAACGACCCAGATTTGGAAAATCCATATAATCGCGGCGGTTGTGATATCTACCTCCGGGAATAATACTATCGGTTTCTACGATTTTCATTTTATCTAAAAAGAAACGCAAAGTATCTTCTTCGATTAAACTGTCGTAAATAAAACGTACGGGTTCACCAATACGTCGGTCTTTTACTGATGAAGCAATTTTTTCGAGCATACTTTTACTCAAATCACTGTCGATATCTAACTGTGCATCTCGCGTAATTTTAATCATATGTGCCGAAACACTCTTGTAATCAAATATATTGAAGATGTTTTTTAGTTTTAAACGAATAACATCATCAATTAAAATCACATATTGTTTATCGTCTTCTGACGGAAGTACGACAAACCTGTTGATTGTTTTTGGGATTTCAATTAAAGCGTAACGAACCTCATCGGTTTTTAATTCTAAACGAACGGCCAGATATCCGGCAGTATCTTTTAAAACCGGGAAAACAGCAAGATCATTCAGAATAATGGTAACCAATTCCGGACTTAATTTCTGCATAAAAAAGTCCTTCAGAAAACATTCCTGTTTTGGTGTAATCTGATCTTCGTTTATGATAAAGATATTTTCGGCTTCGAGCTCGCTTTCTATATTACCTAAAATACGTAAACTTTCAGATTGCTGCTGAATAACGATTTCTGTAATGTCTTTAATTAATTGGTGTGCAGAAACCCCTCCAAGATATTTTTCGCCTGAAATTCCGGAAAGACTTAATCTACGAATGGCGGCATATCGAACTCTAAAAAACTCATCTAAATTGTTTGAAAAAATTCCAACAAATCGCAGTCTGTCTAAAAGAGGAACGGTATTATCTGCCGCTTCCTGAAGTACTCTTGCATTAAACGCTAACCAGCTTTTTTCTCTATCGATATATTTCTGTTCGTACACTGTAATTATTTTAAATCTTTGGGGAATATTGTTTTATTGGTTTTGCCGTTATTGATTTCATCCCAGCTTTCCTGATCGAATTGTAATGATACAAAGCCCGAAGTTGGAACATTATCAATAAAAACATCCCCAAATTTATTAACAAAATTTGTAATAGCCTCGTTATGTCCGAAAAGAATAACGCTTTCTAAACTATTATCACATGATTTGATAACTTTTTCTAACTGCCTTTCATCAAAAGTATAAAGATCGTCTTTGAAAACAATACTTTCTATGGGATATGAAATGTTTTGTGCAAAAATTAAAGCTGTTTCTGAAGCACGCGCTGCGGTACTGCTCCAGATTATATAGGTTTTAGGAAGATATTTTGAAATATTGGTTGAAACTTCATGAGCATCTAAAATTCCTCTCTTCATTAAAGGTCTGTCGAAATCTTTCAACGGAGCTTCCCAACTTGATTTTGCATGACGTATTAAGATTAAATTTTTCATAAGCAGAGTGTTTAAAAAAACCGCAAAAATGGCTGCGATTTTATTGAAGTTCTAATTTACAAAAGAAATTTTAATACTCTTCCTTTTTTTATTTCTGTTAACATTTAAACAAAATTTTAACAAGTAAAAATGATTCTAAAAAAGCAAATAATTGAAAAATCATTTTTTGTGTTTTTTAAAAAAAATGTACTTCATCCTCAAAAACATGCATTTGATCGATATTTAGAAATCAGCAATAAATTAACCAAATAATTATATTTTAACCATTTACACTCGACCAAACACCATATTTTTATTAAAAATGAAAGAAAAATCTACTTGAAATTTTAATCAAATTAGTTAAAAAAATAATTTTTTGAGTCAATTTTTAAGAAAAAAACAGCACTTAAACGAGTTTTTAGGTTAGTTACAGATAAAAAAAATCAAATAGAAAAACTCTCATATAATTTTGATTATGTTAAAAAACATCGAATACCACTAACAAAAATCCTAAATTATGAGAACGACATCTACTCTTCAAAAAGCAGTGAAATTTGTTAACAATTGTAAGTATATTTTTTCCTTCAAAAAGAACATTTTTAAGAAAAAACTATTCCTCTTACTCTTTTTTTTAATTACTACAATTTCATTAGCACAATCGGGTTCGTGCAGCGCAACATTGATTGTTGAAAATAATGGAAACATCAGAAGTACTCCTCTTGATGGAACGTATTACTCTATGATTCTGACGAATAGCGGCTCTTCTGAAGATACGTTTATTTTGAGTTCTAAGAACGTCAACGCCTCTTGTTCTAATACTGACGGGAGCTCTACTTCGGGAAATGTAACCATCAATACTGACTTTATAGATTATGGAAGAAATTCTCTAAGCGAAATAACGTTAAGCGCTGGGCAGTCACTGAATTTTTATGTCCACATTACGATTCCTGCTAATACTACGGTACAAAGATGGTCTTGCAGCCAGATTACCGCGACTTCAAAAAACTGTTCCAGCTATGCTGTTGATACTGTTTTACATACTTACATCATTAATCCTGTTAATGATTAAATACAATATATCAAGTATTCTCTTAAAATGATTAAAAATGGAAAAACTATTACTCTCTTTAAGCAATTTTTTACGAGATATAAAAAAAATACAATTTGTTGTATTATTTCTTCTGTCAACATCAATTGGCTTAGCACAAACTATAACTACTAGCAAAACTGTAACGGCAAACCCAACAAATTGCGGTATTGTGAATGTAAAAGTAGATATCACCGGTGCAAATCCAATTACCCGAAATTCAGATGTGATTCTGGCAATTGATATCTCGGGTAGTATGGGTAACACAATTCCCGGAGATTTAAAAACTTCTATGGATTACGCCAAAGATGCCGCATTAGCATTTCTTAATCAAGCAAAAGCTAACCCACAAAACCGAATTGCAATTGTTGCTTATAGTACAACAGCAACTTTAAAGATTGGACTTACCTATCTTGATGCCAATGGTGTAACACTGATTACAAATCAGATTAATTCATTGCAGGCTACAAATTCAACTAACATTTATGCCGGAATTGTGAGATCTGAAACTGAATTGGAAGCCAATGGCCGATTTGACTGCAATACGGCAAGAGCCATAATCTTACTAACAGATGGTATTGCCAATGTAACAGGTACAAACGGAAATACGAGTTGTAATGTTAGTAAAACATCTCAATGTGTTACAGATGCAATAAATGCTGCTACAAATGCCAAAACTACTACAAAATCAAGTGTTGTGTATAACAATCAGGTATTTTCCGTAGGACTTTTTGGAGGTATCAGCGGAAATATAAATACCAATAACAGCGATCAGAATATTGCTAAATATACTTTGGATAATATTCAGGGAAGTGCTGCTTACATTACACAAAGCGGAGCTAATTTAACTTCTATTTATAATCAAATTGCTACTCAAATTTCATGGGTTGCTCAAAGTTTAGTTACTAAAGAAACTATTATTCCCGGTTTTACAATAGGCTCAATTACCACAAGTAAAGGAACCGCTTCATTATCTGGACAAGTAATTACATGGAATACTGATTTTTTAAACTCAGAAACTATTACTTTAAATTATCAATTAACTCCAACGGGAAGTGCCTGTGGAAACCAGACTGTCAGTACATCGACTTTGAATTATCAAAATTCATCTTGTGCCAACGATTCAAAAGCTATAAGCAGTCCGAGTTACTTTGTTCCTTGTCCGCCTGTAATTACAGGAACTTTAACAGCATGCGGATCTACTACTTTAACAGCTACAACAAATGCTGCTTCGCCAACTTATGTTTGGTATAAAGATAATACTGTTATAAATGGACAAACTTCTTCGACCTTAACTGTAACTGCAAGCGGAGTTTATAAAGTGAAAGTAAAAAATGGCACTACAAATTGCGAATTAACTTCGGCAGATTCAAACGTAACCATTAGTCCGGCAGCAGCTTTAGTTGCTCCTGCAAATGCATCTATTTCAGGATGCAGTACAGCAGCCATTACCGGACTGCCTTATAGTACAGCCAGTACAAATATTACACTTGCTCAATTGAATTCCGCGGGAGGTTCATTATCAAACAGTGGTTCAATTGGCAGTTATACCATTTCGTATTCTGATACTTCAACCGGAACGTGTCCCATAACGGTAACCCGAACTTTTAAGGTTACAACTAGTTGTGGAAATGTTACTGCTGTACAAACGATTACTATTAATGACACTACGGCTCCAACCTGGACTACAGCTGCAAATTCTTTAAACGTTACGCTTGAATGCAGTAATACAGCCGGATTGACTGCTGCTCAAAATCAAGCACCAACAGCAACGGATAACTGCGGCGGAACGGTAACTTATACCAAAACAAGCGGCGCTTTTACTGCTGGTTCTTGTGCTAATTCCGGAACTTATACTAACACCTGGACAGCAAAAGATGTTTGTAACAACACCTCAACAACTTTTACTCAGGTAATTACTATTCAGGATACAACCGCACCAACCTGGACTACAGCTGCTAATTCTTTAAACGTTACTCTTGAATGCAGTAATACAGCTGGATTAACTGCTGCTCAAAATCAGGCACCAACAGCAACTGATAACTGCGGCGGTACGGTAACTTATACCAAAACAAGCGGCGCTTTTACTGCTGGTTCTTGCGTAAATTCTGGAACTTATACTAATACCTGGACAGCAAAAGATGTTTGTAATAATACCTCAACAACTTTTACTCAGGTAATTACTATTCAGGATACAACTGCACCAACCTGGACAACGGCAGCAAATTCTTTAAACGTTACACTTGAATGCAGTAATACAGCCGGATTCACTGCTGCTCAGAATCAGGCGCCAACTGCAACTGACAATTGCGGAGGAACTGTAACTTATACAAAAACCAGCGGGGCTTTTACTGCCGGCATTTGTGTAAACTCTGGAACGTATACTAATACCTGGACAGCAAAGGATGTTTGTAATAATACCTCAACAACTTTTACTCAGGTAATTACGATTCAGGATACAACTGCGCCAACCTGGACAACTGCAGCAAATTCTTTAAACGTTACGCTTGAATGCAGTAACACAGCTGGATTGACTGCTGCTCAGAATCAGGCGCCAACTGCAACTGACAATTGCGGAGGAACTGTAACTTATACAAAAACCAGCGGGGCTTTTACTGCCGGCATTTGTGTAAACTCTGGAACATATACGAATACCTGGACAGCAAAGGATGTTTGTAATAATACCTCAACAACTTTTACTCAGGTAATTACGATTCAGGATACTACAGCGCCAACTTGGACAACTACGGCAGGTTCTCTAAATGTTACTTTAGAATGCAGTGATAATTCTGGTTTAACAAATGCTCAGGTTCAGTTCCCTGTGGCTTCTGATTTATGTGATAATGATGTTTCTAATATTGAAAAAGTTAGCGGACAATTCGCTGCTTCTCCATCATGCGGCAATTTCGGAACTTACACCAACACATGGACTGTAAAAGACGACTGTGGTAATATTTCTGACACGTTTACTCAGGTAATCACTATTCAGGATACCAGTAAACCTGTATGGACTACTCCTGCTGGTTCTCTAAATGTTACTTTAGAATGCAGCGATAATTCTGGTTTAACAAATGCTCAAGCCTTATTTCCTGTAGCTTATGATGACTGTGGTTCTGGTGTAATTAATATCGTTAAAGTAGGTGGCCAATTTGTTGCTTCTCAAGGATGTGGAAATGCCGGAACGTATACCAATACCTGGACGGTAAAAGACGACTGTGGTAATATGTCTGATATATTCACACAGGTGATTACAATTCAGGATACAACAGCTCCTACATGGACAACACAGGCAGGTTCTTTAGATGTAACTTTAGGATGCAGTGATGTTTCAGGTTTAGCAAATGCTCAGGCTCAGTTTCCTGCTGCTTCTGATTTATGTGATGCCGATGTTTCAAATATCACTAAAGTCAGCGGGCAATTTACAGCTTCTCTAGGATGCGGAAATGCCGGAACTTACACCAATACATGGACGGTAAAAGACGACTGTGGTAATATGTCTGATATATTCACACAGGTGATTACAATTCAGGATACAACAGCTCCTACATGGACAACACAGGCTGGTTCTTTAGATGTTACTTTAGAATGCAGCGATGCTTCAGGTTTAGCAAATGCTCAGGCTCAGTTTCCAGCTGCTTCTGATTTATGCGATGCTGATGTTTCTAACATTATAAAAGTCAGCGGACAATTTACAGCTTCTGCTGGATGTGGAAATGCCGGAACTTATACTAATACCTGGACAGTAAAAGATGACTGCGGAAATACTTCTGATACCTTTACTCAGGTAATCACTATCCAAGACACTACTGCTCCAACCTGGACAACTCAGGCTGGTTCTTTAGATGTAACTTTAGAATGCAGCGACGCTTCAGGTTTAGCAAATGCTCAGGCTCAGTTCCCAGCTGCTTCTGATTTATGTGATGCCGATGTTTCAAATATTACTAAAGTAAGCGGACAATTTACTGCTTCACAAGGATGCGGAAATGCCGGAACATATACTAATACATGGACAGTAAAAGACGACTGCGGAAATACTTCTGATACCTTTACTCAGGTAATCACTATCCAAGACACTACTGCTCCAACCTGGACAACTCAGGCTGGTTCTTTAGATGTAACTTTAGAATGCAGCGACGCTTCAGGTTTAGCAAATGCTCAGGCTCAGTTCCCAGCTGCTTCTGATTTATGTGATGCCGATGTTTCAAATATTACTAAAGTAAGCGGACAATTTACTGCTTCTGCTGGATGTGGAAATGCAGGAACTTACACCAACACATGGACTGTAAAAGATGACTGCGGCAATACTTCTGATACCTTTACGCAGGTAATTACAATTCAGGATACTACTGCTCCTAGCTGGACAACACAGGCTGGTTCTTTAGATGTAACTTTAGAATGCAGCGACGCTTCAGGTTTAGCAAATGCTCAGGCTCAGTTCCCAGCTGCTTCTGATTTATGTGATGCCGATGTTTCAAATATCACTAAAGTAAGCGGACAATTTACTGCTTCACAAGGATGCGGAAATGCCGGAACATATACTAATACATGGACAGTAAAAGACGACTGCGGAAATACTTCTGATACCTTTACTCAGGTAATCACTATCCAAGACACTACTGCTCCAACCTGGACAACTCAGGCTGGTTCTTTAGATGTAACTTTAGAATGCAGCGACGCTTCAGGTTTAGCAAATGCTCAGGCTCAGTTCCCAGCTGCTTCTGATTTATGTGATGCCGATGTTTCAAATATTACTAAAGTAAGCGGACAATTTACTGCTTCTGCTGGATGTGGAAATGCAGGAACTTACACCAACACATGGACTGTAAAAGATGACTGCGGCAATACTTCTGATACCTTTACGCAGGTAATTACAATTCAGGATACTACTGCTCCTAGCTGGACAACACAGGCAGGTTCTTTAGATGTTACGCTTGAATGCAGCGACGCTTCAGGTTTAGCAAATGCTCAGGCTCAGTTCCCTGCCGCTTCTGATCTATGTGATGCTGATGTTTCAAATATTACTAAAGTCAGCGGACAGTTTACAGCTTCTGCTGGATGCGGCAATGCCGGAACGTATACCAACACCTGGACAGTAAAAGATGACTGTGGAAATACTTCTGATACTTTTACTCAGGTAATCACAATTCAGGATACTACTGCCCCAGCGTGGACAACTCCCGCAGGCTCATTAGATGTTACGCTTGAATGCAGCGACGCTTCAGGTTTAGCAAATACTCAGGCACAGTTCCCAGCTGCTTCTGATTTATGTGATGCTGATGTTTCAAACATTACAAAAGTAAGCGGGCAATTTGTTGCTTCTGCAGGATGTGGAAATGCCGGGACATATACCAATACATGGACTGTGAAAGACGACTGCGGAAATACTTCTGAGACTTTTATACAAGTTATTACAATTCAAGATACTACTGCCCCAGCGTGGACAACTCCCGCAGGCTCATTAGATGTTACGCTTGAATGCAGCGACGCTTCAGGTTTAGCAAATGCTCAGGCTCAGTTCCCAGCTGCTTCTGATTTATGTGATGCTGATGTTTCAAATATTACTAAAGTAAGCGGACAATTTACTGCTTCACAAGGATGCGGAAATGCCGGAACTTACACCAACACCTGGACTGTAACAGATGACTGCGGAAATACTTCTGATACTTTTACGCAAGTAATCACTATTCAAGACACTACTGCTCCAGCGTGGACAACTCAGGCTGGTTCTTTAGATGTTACTTTACAATGTTCAGATACAGAAGGTTTTAATAATGCACAAAATCAAGCTCCTACTGCAACTGATAACTGTAATGGAGATATAACTTATACTAAAATAAGTGGTGAACTACAAAAAGGCAGCTGTGGAAGTACTGGAACCTACACTAACACTTGGACAGCAAAAGATCTTTGTAATAATACCTCAACTACTTTCACTCAGGTAATCACAATTCAGGACACGGCAGCTCCAACATGGATTACACAAGCAGGAACTTTAAATGTAACCTTACAATGCAGTGATACTGCTGGTTTACAAAATGCTCAAAATCAAGCTCCGGCAGCTACTGCAAATTGTTCAATCGTCACTTATGAAAAAACAAGCGGACAATTCACAGCTTCTGAAGGGTGTGGAAATTCAGGAACTTATACCAATAGCTGGATTGCTAAAGATGACTGTGGCAATGTAACTGACAGCTTTGTTCAAATTATAACAATTGAAGATACCACTTCGCCAACTTGGACAACTCAGGCTGGTTCTTTAAATGCTACAATTGAATGCAGCGATGCTTCTGGCTTAGCAAATGCCCAAGCTTTATTCCCAACTGCTTCTGATTTATGTGATGCTGATGTTTCCAACATTGAAAAAGTTAGCGGTCAATTTGTGGCTTCTGAAGGATGTGGAAATTCTGGAACTTACACCAACACCTGGACAGTAAAAGACGACTGCGGTAATACTTCTGATACTTTTACACAAATAATCACAATTCAGGATACTACTGCCCCAGCGTGGACAACTCAGGCTGGTTCTTTAGATGTAACTTTAGAATGCAGTGATGCTTCTGGTTTAGCAAATGCTCAGGCTCAGTTCCCAGCTGCTTCTGATCTATGTGATGCTGATGTTTCAAATATTACTAAAGTAAGCGGACAATTTACTGCTTCACAAGGTTGCGGAAATGCCGGAACTTACACTAACACTTGGACGGTAAAAGACGACTGCGGAAATACTTCTGATACCTTTACGCAGGTAATCACAATTCAGGATACAACTGCTCCAAGCTGGACAACTCAGGCAGGTTCTCTTAACCAAACAATAGAATGCAGTAATACGGAAGCTTTGGCAGCTGCTCAGGCTTTATTCCCAACTGCTTCTGATGCTTGTGATGCTGACGTTGCTAACATTGAAAAAGTAAGCGGACAATTCACAGCTTCTGAAGGATGTGGAAACGCCGGAACTTATACTAACACCTGGACTGTAAAAGATGACTGCGGTAATACTTCTGAAACTTTTACACAAGTAATCACAATTCAGGATAAAACAGCTCCAACTTGGACAACTCAGGCTGGTTCTCTTAATCAAACAATAGAATGCAGTAATACGGAAGCTTTGGCATCTGTTCAGGCATTATTCCCAACTGCTTCTGATTTATGTGATGCTGATGTTTCTAATATTGAAAAAGTAAGCGGGCAATTCATCGCTTCTGAAGGATGCGGAAACACCGGAACTTACACTAACACCTGGACTGTAAAAGACGATTGTGGTAATACTTCTGATACTTTCACACAAATAATCACCATTCAGGATACAACAGCTCCAACTTGGACAACTCAGGCTGGTTCTCTTAATCAAACAATAGAATGCAGTAATACGGAAGCTTTAGCTACAGCTCAGGCATTATTCCCTGCAGCTTCTGATTTATGTGATGCTGATGTTTCAAATATCACTAAAGTCAGCGGACAATTCATCGCTTCTGAAGGATGTGGAAACGCCGGAACGTATACCAATACCTGGACTGTAAAAGATGACTGCGGAAATACTTCTGAAACTTTCACACAAGTAATCACAATTCAGGATACAACAGCTCCAATCTGGACAACTCAGGCTGGTTCTTTAAACCAAACTATCGAATGCAGTAATACGGAAGCTTTAGCATCAGCTCAGGCTTTATTCCCAACTGCTTCTGATGCTTGTGATACTGATGTTTCTAATATTGAAAAAGTAAGCGGACAATTCACATCTTCTGAAGGATGCGGAAACGCCGGAACTTATACTAACACCTGGACTGTAAAAGATGACTGCGGAAATACTTCTGATACTTTTACTCAGGTAATTACAATTCAGGATACTACAGCACCAACCTGGACAACTCAATCTGGTTCTTTAAATGTTACGCTTGAATGCAGCGATGTTTCAGGCTTAGTAAATGCTCAGGCTCAGTTTCCAGCGGCTTCTGATTTATGCGATTCTGATGTTTCTAATATTGAAAAAGTAAGCGGACAATTCATCGCTTCTGAAGGATGCGGAAACGCCGGAACGTATACCAACACCTGGACTGTAAAAGACGATTGTGGAAATACTTCTGATACTTTCACACAAGTAATCACAATTCAGGATACAACTGCTCCAACCTGGACAACTCAGGCTGGTTCTTTAAACCAAACAATAGAATGCAGTAATACGGAAGCTTTGGCATCTGCTCAGGCTTTATTCCCAACTGCTTCTGATACTTGTGATGCTGATGTTTCTAATATCACTAAAGTAAGCGGAGAGTTTGTAGCTTCTGAAGGTTGCGGAAATTCTGGAACTTACATTAATACATGGACAGTTAAAGATGGATGTGGAAATACTTCTGATACTTTCACGCAAGTAATCACAATTCAGGATACAACCTCTCCAACTTGGACAACTCTGGCTGGTTCTCTTAACCAAACAATAGAATGCAGTAATTCGGAAGCTTTGGCATCAGCACAAGCTTTATTCCCAACTGCTTCTGATACTTGTGATGCTGATGTTTCTAATATTGAAAAAATTAGCGGTCAATTTGTAGCTTCTGAAGGATGTGGAAATTCTGGAACTTATACCAACACCTGGAATGTAAAAGATGACTGTGGTAATACTTCTGAAACTTTTACACAAGTTATCACAATTCAGGATACAACTGCTCCAAGCTGGACAACTCAGGCAGGTTCTCTTAACCAAACAATAGAATGCAGTAATACGGAAGCTTTGGCATCAGCCCAAGCTTTATTCCCAACTGCTTCTGATTTATGTGATACTGACGTTTCTAACATTGAAAAAGTAAGCGGACAGTTTGTAGCTTCTGAAGGATGCGGAAACGCTGGAACTTACACCAACACTTGGACAGTAAAAGATGACTGTGGCAATACTTCTGATACCTTTACTCAGGTAATCATAATTCAGGATACTACTGCTCCAGCGTGGACAACTCAGGCCGGTTCTTTAAACCAAACTATAGAATGCAGTAATACGGAAGCTTTAGCATCAGCTCAGGCTTTATTCCCAACTGCTTCTGATGCTTGTGATGCTGATGTTTCTAACATTGAAAAAATTAGTGGACAGTTTGTAGCTTCTGAAGGATGTGGAAATTCTGGAACTTATACTAACACCTGGACTGTAAAAGATGACTGTGGTAATACTTCTGAAACTTTTACACAAGTTATCACAATTCAGGATACAACTTCACCAGCTTTTATCGGAAACCTTCCAACAGATATTACTGTTTCTTGTGACGCTGTTCCTGAACCAGCAAACTTGGAAGTTTCTGATAACTGCAATGGAAATTTACCAATTGTATTCTCTGAAACTAAAAGTGATATTCTTAACGAATGTGGCACAGATTATACTTTAACACGTAAATGGACTACCAGCGATTGTGGTGGAAATGTAATTTCGCACACTCAAACTATTATAGTTAAAGACACTACTCCGCCAACAGGAACTGCTCCAGCTGATGTAGCAGGTCTGCAAAGCGTTAATGAAATTCCAGCAGCAAGTCCGCAGGATATTATCGACGCTGCCGATAACTGCAGTAATAACGTTACTATCACTATTAGTGATTCTAATAATGGAGCAAGCGGCTGCGACGGAAATGCTTATGTATTAACCAGAACTTACACTTTAACCGACTGTTCAGGAAACAAAACTGAATTAGTTCAAACTTTTACAGTCGAAAACAAAGTTTTTGTTACAGGTATAGCCTCAAACGCAACTTGTTTTGGAAAAAGCAATGGTTCAATTTTAGTAACCAGCAGCCCTGGTGCCGTAGTTGTTATTAAAAATGCTCAAAACGAAATTGTGGGTAACACTAATTTACCAGCTGGAACTTATACACTTACTGCAACAGCAGTTGTAAATGGCGAAAGCGAAACCTGTACTGCAACAACTACAGTAGTTATTACACAACCAGAATACACTATAAAAATATCTGGATATGTGATCAATGTAACTACTAATACAGGAATTGCCAACGTGCCAATTACCTTAATTCCGCAAGGATCTACTACCGGACCAATTTTATTACGTTTAACCGGAGTTGATGGAAGTTATAATTTCACCGGAATGCCAGAAGGAAGTTATTTAGTTCAGGTACAAGATGCAAACCTGAATAATGTTTATCAATTATATCCTGTAAACTCAAGTTTGTTCTTTACAACACTTGAAGATTGTAAATTCCAGGAACATAATTTTGAATACGGACCATCCAATCTGCCAGTATTAGGTGATTATGTTTGGTATGACACAAACAGCAATGGTATTCAGGACGAATGGTATGATGCTAATAATGATGGTGTCGTTACTAAAAATGTTCCAGATGAAAATGGCGCAATTGACTATAGTTTATTAGAATGGATTGACTTAAACGGTGATGGAAGCTATCAAGGGCCTTCAAATTCAGGCGAATTAAATGCCGGCGGATTTGGAAATGCATTGAGTCCAAACGTTATAGTTGATGGACCAAATGGATATCATAAAGAAGTTATAATTGGAATTCAGGGATACTGGAGAGACAGACCAGCGAGTGAAAATCCGTATGGCAATTACAATATAAAATTAGTTAAAGATGCTAATCTGGATGCTATGGCTAATGCTTTGGGCGAAACAGGACTTGTAAAAGTGCTTCCAAATGCGGCAGATAAAAAAGTAACCGCTAAAAAAGATAAAACGCAATTACATACTGTTTGTTCTACCACTACAGCAGGCAGTTATATCGTAACTGTTACACCAGAAGATTTAGTTCATTTAGATGCTGACTTTGGTATAAGCTGTAAAAAATATCAGGATATTGTTGCCAATGACGATAGCGCAGGACCAATTGCAGGTGTTAATCATACAACAACCAATGTATTAAATGTATTGTTGAATGATACACTTGAAGGCAATCCGGTAACCGCATCTGAGGTGATTGTAACAACAGTAACACCAAATGAATTTTTACAATTAAATCCTGATGGTTCTTTAGATGTTTTACCAAATGCCCCAACAGGTACTTTAACATTAGTATATCAAATTTGCGAAGCAGATCAAACTTCTAACTGCGATACGGCAACTGTTACCATAACAATTGAAGCACCAGTTATGACCGTTACAGCAACAGCAATTTGTGTAAACGATGTACCTTATGTTGATTATTCTGTAACTCCGGTAAATTTCACTCCAATAAATGGAGTAACAATTGCCTGGGCAAATGCACAAAATACGGTAATTACCACTATGACGAATTTACCATTAAGCGGTCGTGTATTATGGCCTGGAGCATTAGTAGACGAATCAGGAAATGGCATCGACTGGCCAGGATGGGTTTTCCAAAACAACAAATGGATTCAGGCAGCTGATGGGTTTGAATCATTACGCCCAACGGTTAACTTAACAATATCTGTTAATCCAAGCGAAACGATCACTATAAACTATCCTCCGGCAGATCCTTATTGTACAGCAAGACCAACATTTGCAATTGTGGCTAATGACGACAATCCGCCAGCCATAACAGCACCGGCAGGAGTTACCAATATTACAAATGTTTTCAACAATGATACTTTAAATAATGATCCGGTAAATCCAAATGATGTTACGCTTACCATTGTAACACCAGATCCAACAAATACATTGACATTAAATCCTGATGGCTCTGTAGATGTTGCACCAAATGTACCAGCCGGAACATACACATTAACGTATCAAATTTGTGAAAATGCTGATGCCGGAAACTGCGATACAGCAATTGTAACTGTAGTTGTACTTGCCGCTCCTACTCCGGTTGCAGCTAATGACGACGTCTACGATAACATTGGCTGTTATACTTTTGGATTGATTGGAAATGTTTTAAGCAATGATTTTAAAGGACAAGTTCCGGCTACGTTAGAACTTGTAAACTTTACACTGCTTGCCGAAAATCAAAACGATGAAAAAACAGATCCGAATATTGTAATTGATAATTCAGGAAATGTTACTGTATCTGGTTTAACTCCACCGGGAACTTATACTTACAGCTATCGTATTTGTGACAAGCTAGACAGCGAAAATTGTGATAACGCAACAATTACCATAACTGTTGTTCCAAATGGAATTACAAACATCACCAGTCAGGCTTGTAACGATGATTCATCACTAGTTAATCTATCAAATCTGCTTCCGGAAGGTACCCCAATTACCGGAACATGGATTGATACCAACAACAGTAATGCATTAGTCGGAAGTATACTTAATCCGTTTGGCTTAACACTTGGCAATTACACATTCGAATATCAAATTGTCGACGAAAATTGTCCAAGAAGCATATTGCTAAACATGGAAATCAATGATGACTGCAGAGTTTTAGCCTGCGGAAACATATTGGTACACAACGCTTTTTCACCAAACGGCGACGGAATAAATGATGTCTTCGTAATTGATAGTATTGATGATTTAACCTGTTATCCAGGAAATACTGTAGAGATATACAATCGTTGGGGAATATTAGTATTTGAAACTACAAATTACAATAACACAACCAATGCATTTGACGGAAAATCAAGAGGTAGAACAACAGTAAAACAATCTGATGGACTGCCAACCGGAACTTATTTCTACATTCTTAATTACAAATCGTTAGATGGAAATAATGTAATTCAAAATAATAAGCAGGACGGATATTTATATCTATCTAAATAAAAGCAGATTAAACTCACTACATAATACATTGTTATGTAGCGAGTTACAATAAAAAATGTAAAAAAATACTTAATTTTGAATATACAAAGAATGTTGGCTTTTTTAATTTGAAAATAATTAAGAAATCTACGAGTAATAATTAATAATACACATCTACTATGAGAACAAAATTATTTTTCTTCGTCATTATGTTTGTAACCCTTTGTGGTTATGCACAACAAGATGCACAGTATACTCAGTATATGTACAATCCAATTAATGTAAATCCGGCCTACGCAGGTTCGCGAGGTGCATTGAGTATATTTGGATTATACAGGACTCAGTGGGTAGGTTTAGATGGGGCTCCGGAAACTGCTAGTTTTTCTGTCAACACACCAATAAATAACAGCCGATTAGGAGTTGGACTCTCTTTTGTAAATGATAAAATTGGCCCTACTAATGAAAACACAATATCAGCAGATATTTCATATACAATTCAAACATCTCCTGATTTCAAACTTTCATTTGGTTTAAAAGGAACTGCCAATTTATTCAATTTAGACATTAATAAACTAAATCCGGAGAATCAAAACGATCCTCAATTTCAGGATTTAGACAGTAAATTTTCACCTAATATTGGTGCCGGAATTTACTGGCACTCACCTAAAGCCTATATAGGTTTATCTGTTCCAAATTTTATTGAAACAAACAGATACGATGACAACGACATAGCCATTTACAAAGAAAAAATCAATTATTATTTAATGGGAGGTTATGTATTTGATCTTGATAAATTAGAGTATGTAAAGTTCAAACCGGCCGCTTTAGTTAAAATGGTTGAAGGAGCGCCGCTTCAGGTAGATGTCTCTGCTAACTTTATGTTTTTCGAAAAATTTGTAGCCGGGGTTTCGTACAGATGGAGTGCATCCATAAGTGCGATAGTGGGTTTTCAAATTACAGACGGACTTTATTTAGGATATGGTTATGACCGAGAGACCACAAACTTAAATAATTACAATTCAGGATCGCATGAGATTTATCTGCGCTACGAATTCTTAAAAAACAGCAGCAAAATGACAACTCCTCGTTTCTTCTAAAATTTAGATATTATGAAAAATTTTACTCTTCTTTGTTTAATAATTCTTGATATTTTCTGCGGTTACTCACAGCAGTCAAAAATAAAATCGGGTAACAAAAACTACGACAATTATGCCTATGTTGATGCTATTAAAACCTATGAACGCGTCGCAAATAAAGGATATAAGTCTGAGGATTTATTTAAGAAAATAGGCAACTCATACTATTTTAATTCAAAATTTGAAGGTTCGGCAAAATGGTATGATGAACTCTTTTCTGTAAACCCATCTCCGGAAGCCGAGTATTATTACAGATATGCTCAATCACTTAAAGCAACCGGACAGACTAATAAAGCAAATAAAATCCTAAGTGAGTTTAATGCTAAATATAAAAACGATTCAAGAGCAAAACTTTATCGAAATAATGTAAATTATCTCGATAAGATAAAAGCAAATTCTGGTCGTTACAACATAGAAAATGCAGGCATTAACTCTAAATATTCAGATTACGGAACTTTTATTTACAACAATAAAATATATTTTGCTTCTGCCCGAGATACCGGAAATTTCACTAAAAGAAAACACAAATGGACAGGCGAGTATTTTACCAATATTTATGATGCCAATGCGGATACTAAAACCGATACTACATCAAAAGTAAATAAAATCAGATCTACTGTAAACTCAAGATTTCATGAATCTACAATTGTATTTACCAAAGACGGCAATACCGTATATTTTACCCGAAACAATTTTGCAGATGGAAAAAAAGGAAAAGATGCCAATAAAGTTACTTTGGTAAAAATTTACAAAGCAAAACTTGAAAACGGAAAATGGACAAATGTAGAAGCCCTGCCTTTTACAAGTGACAACTACAGTACGGCACATCCGGCTTTGAGTCCAGATGAAAAAACAATGTATTTCGCATCTGATATGCCAGGATCACTTGGCCAATCTGATTTATACAAAGTAAGCATTGATGGTAATGGCGTTTATGGAACTCCACAAAACTTAGGAAAAGACATTAATACCGAAGGAAAAGAAACTTTCCCTTATGTAACCAGCGAAAATGAAATTTATTTTGCTTCAGATGGACATCCCGGACTTGGAGGACTTGATGTATTTGTTGGTCAAATTGAAACCGACGGATCAATAAGTGATATCCAAAACTTAGGAAATGATATTAATTCGCCGAAA
Source organism: Flavobacterium sp. (assembly GCF_039595935.1). Taxonomy (NCBI): domain Bacteria; kingdom Pseudomonadati; phylum Bacteroidota; class Flavobacteriia; order Flavobacteriales; family Flavobacteriaceae; genus Flavobacterium; species Flavobacterium sp. Next base: position 970,204 of record NZ_JBCNKR010000004.1, read on the forward strand.
GATGATTTTGCCTACATAATAGATCCTGTTACAAGAAGAGGCTATTTTTCATCAAACAAAGATGGCGGTTTGGGTTCTGATGATATATACAAGTTTTTAGAAACCAAACGATTAAAATGTGTTCAGGAATTAAACGGAGTAGTTACAGATGCCGAAACAGGAGCTGTACTTCCGGGAACTAAACTTACTCTGTATGATGGTATGCAACGTATAAAAAATTCTACGGTTGCAGACTCTAACGGACAATATGATTTTGCCGTTGAATGTGGAAAAAACTATAGTGTAAGAGCTGAAAAACCCGAATATTCAACCAAGGAAGTCAACGTGAGTATACCAGAAACATCAGGAAAAACAAGTCTTCCGATTGCACTTGAAAAATCAATCTGCAAGGTTACAATTGGTGATAATCTTGGAAAATGTTTCGGAATACGAATGATTTATTTCGATCTCGATAAATCGAATATTAGACCTGAAGCGGCATTAGATTTAGAGAAAATACTGGATGTTTTAAATCAAAATCCGACTATGAAACTTGATATCCGTTCGCATACCGACAGCAGAGCATCACATCAATACAATCAGTCATTATCAGACAGAAGAGCCAAATCAACTGTTAACTGGTTAATTGAAAATGGTATAGCAAGAGAACGATTAACCGGAAGAGGATATGGCGAAACCGAACTTGTAAACGAATGCTCTGATGATGTAAACTGTACAGAAGAACAGCATCAAATGAACAGAAGAAGTGAATTTATTATTACAGGTTTATAAAATAGAATATACATAAACTTAAAAAAGCTGTCTAAAAATAGACAGCTTTTTTAATAAACGTCATTACAAATCAGGAATTGTAACGACAAACTAACCAACCAGTTCAAATGTTTCTGTCTAAATTTTTACGAATATATTGGTGTAATATTTTTTCCCATTAGCATCTGTAGTAACCGAAATACCAAAATGAGTATAATCGCCTTCGATATTCTCTTTGTGTCCCGGGCTAGCAAGCCAGGCTTGTAAAACAGCTTCAGATGTTTTGTAGTTATAAGCCACATTTTCGCCTACTTTTTTGGCACCAAGAACGCTTATAATATTGTTCGAACGAGCTGTAAAATCATTATGATTTACAACATTATTCGCAATCATATATTGATTGTGTTCTTCGCATTTGTTAGAAATGTGATTGCTTGTTTGCAAAGCTTTTAAACCAATACTAAGTCTGTATTCGTTTATTAACTGCATGGTCTCCAGTTCGGATGTATTGTAGTTATAGTCAGCAATTAACTGTGCAGTAGAAGTACTACTTTCATTTCCCTCGACGCTATCTGCAGAGCATGAGTTCATTGTGACAGACATCACAATGAACACCATGGCGCACATAATCTTTCTCATAATCATTAGTAGTTTAAAGCTTTAAAGTAAATGTTGGGGCAAATTCTTTAAAATATTATGTGACAATTTCTCTCATTTATTATGGGTCAAACGTATTCATTTTACCGTTAAACTACAAAAATAATCGACGAAATACATAATTTATTTTTAAAATACTATAAAAATCTTACAATTTAAGAAGATAGACGCTCAATCTTCCATGAAAAATCAGATTGGCTTGTGTAACGAATTCTGTCATGAAGCCTGTTAGGTCTTCCCTGCCAAAATTCTACCTGAAGTGGTGTTACTAAAAATCCTCCCCAGTTATCCGGACGTGGAATTGGTTTTCCTTCAAACTCAGCTTCCAGTTTTTTTAAGTTTTCTTCTAAAAATGTTCTGGATGGAATTACTTCACTTTGATGAGAAACAATCGCACCAAGTTTGCTTCCGTCTGGACGAGAATCAAAATAATTATCCGAAATAATTTCAGATGTTCGCTGTGCAATTCCTTTTATAATAACCTGACGTTCCATTTCCTGCCAGAAAAATGACAAGCAAACATTTGGATTAGCCGTAATAGCTTTTCCTTTTTCAGAATCGTAATTGGTATAAAAGATAAAACCTTCTTCAGAAAATTTCTTTAATAAAACCACGCGAGACTTAGGAAATCCATCCAGACCAATTGTCGAAACGGTCATGGCATTTACTTCACCGCTTCCGCCAAAATCTTCTACTTCATGAAACCATCTGTTAAAAAGATTAATCGGATCTTCGGGAATATTGGTTTCTAATAATTCACTTTTCTCGTAAGATTTTCTATAATTACTTAAATCACTCATGATTTATTATTTTAGATTGTTGATTTTAGATTTTAGATTTTAGATTTTTTTGTTTCAGGTTTCAAGGTTGTCAGGCTGAGCGAAGTCGAAGCCCCTCGTACCACAAAGCCCTTCGACTTCGCTCAGGGTGACAGCTATTCACAAACTTAGCACCTTAGAACCTCAGCCCCTTAGAGCTTTAAATTATAACTCAAAACTAAGACCATCATCAGCTAAAAGCACATTCGAAAAAATTTCCTCAGCTTCCTTCTTAAATGGCTCCAAACCATCATAACGAGTAGAATAATGTCCTAAAATTAATTGTTTTGCATTGGCTTTTAAAGCAATAGTGGCCGCTTCTTTTGCTGTTGAATGCAGTGTTTTTTCAGCTAATTTAGCTTCCGAATCTAAAAAAGTAGATTCATGATATAAAACATCCACATTTTCAATAATCGGAATTACTGCTTCATTATACACTGTATCAGAACAAAAGGCGTAACTTTTTGCCGGTTCAGGATCAAAAGTCAGTTTTTCATTTTCAATAACAGTTCCGTCATCCAAAGTAACATTTCCTCCGTTTTTAATCTTTTGGTAATAAGCAACATGAATATTATAATGCTGAACAGCTTCTACATTTAGTTTTCTTTCAGCAGGCTTTTCCTGAAAAAGATACCCATTCGTATAAACACGATGTTTTAGCGGAATTGTTTTGACAATAACACGATTATCTTCAAAAATAACTTCACTTTCTTTTGACTCTAATTCGTGGAAAAACAAATCGTAAGTTGTCCAGGATTCAGTCAATTTTAATTGAAGAAGAATAAGTTCTTTAATTCCTTTTGGGCCATAAATATGCAAATCGGTAGTTCTTCCCAAAAGAGAAAAAGTTGAAATAGTTCCGATTAACCCATAAAGATGATCACCGTGAAGATGCGAAATAAAAATGTGATTAATTTTTGAGAATTTAATCTTATTTTTTCGAAGCTGTACCTGAGTTCCTTCGCCGCAGTCAATTAAAAACAAACGGTTTTTAATTTCTAAAACCTGCGAAGTGGGGTTAGTAAGCGTTCTGGGAGTTGCGGCATAACAGCCAAGTATGGTTAATTTCATTTTAGATTGTTGATTTTAGATCTTAGATTCTTAAATATTGTTAAATCTTAAATTTCAGTTTTTCAACAATCTAAAATCTAAAATCTATATTCTAAAATCTAAAACCCAAGGTCTCTTTCAATTTCTTCCATTTCGATAATATCGTGCGCTTCAAGTAAAGAAGGAACCACAACTAATTTATCAGAAACGGCATTAAAATCAAGATCAGAAGCAACAATTACAAACGATTTTTTTGCTTTTTTTGAAGTTTTGCAAGCGGTAAAAAAACTTTTAAATCATTCTCTGATATTTCATCAGAAGACAAATCGATTATAACATTGCTTTTTTCAAAGGTTTTAAACTGCTGCGTTACTTTTTCTACAAAGCCATTAAAATCGCCCTGCGTATCTTTAATTGTAACGGTATGTCCTTTTTGATCTACTTTCATTTTATAATTTGTGGGGCTAATATAAAAATTGATTTTTCAGAGCGCTAAGGTACGAAGTTTTTTTATTTGTTGTTTCAGGTTTGAAGTTTCAGGTTTCAGGTTTCAAGTTGTCAGGCTGAGCGAAGTTGAAGCTCTTGTCACTTAAATGCCCTTCGACTTCGCTCAGGGTGACATTCGGATATTCAAGTTCCAACAACTTGAAACCTTAAACTTGAAACAAAACTATTGAATCTTAGAAGCCAAAAGATAAATAACCGCCATTCTAATCGCTACACCATTTTCAACCTGATTTAGAATTACAGAATAATCAGAATCTGCAACTTCAGAAGTAATCTCTACTCCTCTGTTGATTGGTCCCGGGTGCATGATTACGATTTCTTTTCCAAGAGAATCCAAAAGCGGTTTATCAACTCCGTATTGTTGTGCATATTCACGTGTAGATGGGAAGAAATTCACATCCATACGTTCGTTTTGTACACGAAGCATATTCGCAACGTCACACCATTCAAGAGCTTTTCTTAAATTCGGTTCAACCGTAACTCCAAGTGATTCGATATATCTCGGAATCAATGTTTTTGGTCCGCAGACTTTTACTTCTGCGCCTTGCATTTGTAAAGCATATATGTTGGATAAGGCAACTCTCGAATGTAGAATATCGCCTACAATAACTACTTTTTTTCCGGCAACATCGCCTAGTTTTTCTCTGATAGAATAACTATCTAACAAAGCCTGAGTTGGGTGTTCGTGCGCTCCGTCTCCGGCATTTACAATACTGGCTTTAACGTTTTTAGATAAAAAATAAGCCGCTCCGGGATTGGAGTGGCGCATTACAACCATATCCACTTTCATCGAAAGGATATTGTTTACAGTATCAATCAAAGTTTCTCCTTTTTTAACTGATGACTGAGCTGCAGAAAAACTGATCACATCTGCAGATAAACGTTTCTGCGCTAATTCAAAGGAAAGTTTGGTTCTTGTACTGTTTTCGAAGAAAATATTGGCAATGGTAATATCTCGTAATGAAGGAACTTTTTTAATTGGTCGGTTAATGACTTCTTTAAAATGATCTGCCGTTTCAAAAATCAGGTTAATATCATTCTCGTTGATATATTTTATTCCTAATAAATGATTTACGCTTAATTCTTTCATTTGTATTGTTTATTTGTTTAATCGTTGAATTGTTTAATCGTTTTTTTAATCGCTTAATCTGTGTTATTACCGATTAAACAATTAACCGGTTAACCGATTAAACTAATTTGTCACCAAGTGAACAACATCTTCGCCGTCATTTTCTTTCCAGCTCACTATTACTTTTTCACCATTGATAGCATCTACCTGACGGCCTCTGTAATCGGGCTGAATTGGTAAATGACGACTGAAACGTCTGTCTATTAAAACTAACAATTCAATTTCCGAAGGTCTTCCGAAAGATTGAATGGCAGTTAAGGCAGAACGAATGCTTCTTCCTGTAAACAAAACGTCATCGATAAAAATGACTTTTTTGTCTTCGACTATAAAATTGATTTGGGTTTTATTAGCTTCTAGTGGTTTCTCAGTTCTACGAAAATCATCTCTAAAGAAAGTAATATCTAAATACCCCAAAGAAATTTCAGGAACTTGGTATTCGTTTTCTAATATTTGTTTTAAACGTTCAGCTAAAAAAACGCCTCTTGGCTGAATTCCCACTAAAATAGTTTCAGAGAAATCAAGATGTTTTTCGATCAACTGACAAGCCAAACGATGGAGTATGATAGTAACTTCTTTCGAATTAAGTAATACTTTTTGACTCATAAGTGATTGTAATGTTTGGTTGCGCAAATATACGGAATCTGATTTTATTTGTTGGGGTGTTGGGGTTGGAAAATATTTTATTATCGATTTCCTAATTTTTTTTTAAATATCAAGAAACATATTACATTTTAAAGCTAAAAATCTATATTTTAGCGAGATACCAAAAACTAACTTATTAAACCATGGAAACAACCTCTATTAAAAATATTAGAACTATTCGTGATGAAATTCGAGATAAAATCAAAACTGCACCAATTCGAGAAAACAAAGACAATACATATGGAAGTGAAAATGAATACACATACAAAGGACTTATTATAGGAATTGAAAATCTTCTTATTGATATTACAACTTTAGCAAAATCTCCAAATAAATTCTTAGCGCTTTCAACCTATTCCGAAAGAAGCACTATTCATAATTATCTAGACGTAATAAATACATATTTTCAAACTCCAAACAATTATATATCACAATTCGAAGCTTTAAAAATACTATTGAGAAGCTTTAATATTAGAAACACAACAGAACGCCAAATTGAATTCGAACAAGAAATTGGAAATATTTCTCGACTTAAAATTGAAGCTCAAGAAAATTTAGAATTAATTAAAACTACTAAAGAAAATATTGAATCTGATAACGAAACAATAAATGAAAATATTACTTCTTCAAAAGAAAAATTAGAAAAAATCGAAAATGAATTAGAAATAATATTAAAACGAAGAGATGAATTAATTTCAGAATCAGAAAAGATAAAAATTTATACTAACGAACTCTCAGTTGTAAGAGCAACAGCAAATAAAAATTTACAAGCTATAACTTTATCCACTAACGAAAGTAAATCAAATGAAAAGTTAATTGCATCTTTTGCAAACAAAGTTCAAGATCGAGAAAAAAAATTAACAGAATTAGAATTTGCTACAGAAGAAAATTCTAAAAAATTAGCAGAATATGAATCAGAGAGAGAAAACATAATTAATGAAGCTAAAAATTTAATTGATTCTGCTAAACAGGCCCTAAATTATAAGACTGCTGAAGGCATTAGTGCTTCATTTCAAGTACAATATAATAAAGCAAACGATAAATGGATTTTTGGAAGCTGGATAACTGGAGCTATTTTATGTTTAATTACATCAATATCCATTGGCATTTGGATCGTAACAGAAATCACTGATGATACTTTTATATTTATTGCAAGGGTTTCATTATTACCTTTTCCAATTATTGGAGCTATTTTTTGTGCAAATCAATATATAAGACAAAAAAATATAATTGAAGATTACGCTTATAAAATGGTACTTGCTAAATCTATCGTCGGTTTTTCAGAGCAACTCAAAAAGAATTGTAGTGAAGATAATGCCGAATACATTCATTACATAAAAACGGCTTTAGAAGAAATCCACAAAGATCCTCTAAGAAAAAGAGTTTTTTCAGAGAGTTCAAAATCTGGGAATGTTAATTTAACTCAAATTGGTGATTTAGTTGAAAAACTTTCTAAAGCTGTTAAACCATGATTTTAAAAAAAAATTATTGAGATAATCCTAAAACATTCTCAAAAAATTCTATAACAAATTTTTCTGATTCTCTAAAACTAAAAAAACCAATGTTCCAAAGCTATCTAACAAAACCTAAAAATATTTTTCTATTAGATAGCTTTGGAGCATTGCTTACTTCCATTATACTCTTTTTTATACTTAGAAATTTCAATGACTTTTTCGGCTTACCAAAAGATATTTTCGAATACCTTTCAATTATTGCATTCGCATTTTTTGTTTATTCCCTCAGTTACTATTTTTTAGTCAAACAAAATTGGAAACCATTTCTAAAAATAATCTGTACAGCTAACATTCTTTATTGCATCCTAACATTTGGCATTTTAATTTACAATTATGAAAGCGTTTCTATTTTTGGGATTATTTACTTTCTAGCAGAAATAGTTGTAATTACTGGACTTGTCATTTTAGAAATGAAAATTATAAAATCCAAATCCTAAAACATTTCCAAAAAATTCTATAACACATTTTCCTAATTCTCGAAGTAATTTTAATAAACAAATTTAAAAACTCAGAATCATGCAAAATAAAATACTAAGATTGTTAATGGTATTCGTAATACTATTTTCATTTACAAGCTGTGAATTAGTTGGAGACATTTTTAAAGCCGGAATGGGATTCGGGATATTTATCGTAATTTTTGTTGTTGCGATTATCATCTGGATTTTTGCAAAAATGTTCGGCAGTAAATAGTTATCAATTATCAATAAAAAAATCCCAAATTCCAATTAAACTTAGAGTTTGGGATTTTTTATGGATGTGAAACTTTGTCAAAGTTTAAAACTTTGACAAAGTTGTAAAGTCAAAAATTGGAATTTGGAATTTGGAATTTGGAATTTCAAAAATTAAAGATTGTACATCTTTTTTCTTTGTTCCTGAATCTTCTCATCATCAAGATATTCGTCAAATGTCATATAACGGTCGATAACTCCATTTGGTGTCAATTCTACGATTCTGTTACCAACAGTTTGCGCGAACTCGTGGTCATGCGTTGTGAAGATTACAGAACCTTTAAAGTTTTTCAATGAGTTGTTGAAAGCTGTAATAGATTCCAAATCTAAGTGGTTTGTAGGCTCGTCTAGCATTAATACATTAGCACGCTCCATCATCATTCTAGACAACATACAACGTACTTTTTCTCCTCCAGATAAAACTCTAGACGTTTTTAAAGCTTCTTCTCCAGAGAAAATCATTTTCCCTAAGAAGCCTCTAATAAATACCTCGTCACGCTCTTCTTCTGTTTTAGCATACTGACGTAACCAATCCACTAAAGTCAAATCGTTTTCGAAATATTTATGGTTTTCAGCTGGAAGATACGCTTGGTTGGTTGTAATTCCCCAGTCAAAAGTTCCAGAATCTGCTTTTTGTTCTCCATTTAAGATTTCATAGAAAGCAGTTGTTGCACGTGAATCTTTAGAGAAAAGAACGATTTTATCGCCTTTTGCCATATTCAAATCAACATCTTTAAACAAAACTTCTCCATCTACAGATGCAGCTAAGTTTTCTACATTCAAAATCTGATCTCCGGCTTCACGATCCTGATCGAAAATAATCGCAGGATAACGACGGCTTGAAGGTTTGATTTCGGCAATATTTAATTTCGAAATCATTTTTTTACGAGAAGTTGCTTGTTTCGATTTCGCTACGTTTGCACTAAAACGACGAATAAATTCTTCCAACTCTTGTTTCTTCTCTTCTGCTTTTTTGTTTTGCTGTGCACGTTGTTTTGCCGCTAATTGGCTAGACTCGTACCAGAACGTATAGTTTCCTGAGTAGTGATTGATTTTTCCAAAATCAATATCAGAAATATGTGTACAAACCGCATCTAAAAAGTGACGGTCGTGAGATACAACGATTACAGTATTTTCATAGTTTGCTAAGAAATTTTCTAACCAAGCGATTGTTTCGAAATCCAAATCGTTGGTAGGCTCATCCATAATAAGCAAATCAGGATTTCCAAAAAGTGCCTGCGCTAAAAGCACACGTACTTTCATTTTTCCTTCCATATCGCTCATTAAAGTATAATGATCTGCTTCTGTGATTCCTAAGTTAGATAACATTGCTGCAGCGTCAGAATCGGCGTTCCATCCGTTCATTTCTTCAAACTGAACTTGTAACTCACCTATTCTGTCTGCATTGGCATCATTATAATCTAAATAAAGTTCATCCATTTCTTTTTTAACAGCGTACAGAACTTTATTTCCCATTAAAACGGTTTCCAAAACAGTATGCTCGTCGAACATGTTGTGGTTCTGGTTTAAAACCGACATACGTTTTCCCGGCTCTAAATGAATGTGACCAGAAGTTGGATCAATATCACCTGAAATTACTTTTAAGAAAGTAGATTTTCCTGCACCATTTGCTCCAATAACGCCGTAAATATTTCCGTGAGTAAACGTAGTATTTACTTCGTCGAATAAAATTCTTTTACCAAACTGAACTGATAAATTATTGACTGTTAACATGAATGTCTTTTTAATTAATTTGGTGCAAAAGTAGTGAAAAAGGTTCTAAGTTGCAAAGATGCTAAGGGACTAAGGTTTTTTATGCTGGTGTGGGTTTCTCGCAAAGTCGCGAAGGCGCAGAGTTTTGTTTTATGCTGTTGATCGTCAAGCGATCTTGTCATTTCGACGAAGGAGAAATCTGCACGAGAAGCTCTACAAAGATTGGACTTTCGTTGCGGAGTTACTTGCGGAGATTTCTCCTTCGTCGAAATGACAAACTGTGTCTTTAATTCAGCTAAAGTTTACTTTCTTTCGCTAAAGCCACTTCAAGGCTTTCAAAATTTGGAAGCACTTTTGCAATCATTCCTTCTTTGTTCAGAATAAAATGTGTTGGAAAAGAATTCAACTGCAAAGCTTCATTCATATATTCTTTCATGTCTGGAATTACAGAATATGAAAGTGGTTTTCTGGCTAAAAATGTTTTTAATTGCTCTGCTGAATCTTCGGCTAAACTCATAAAAACAATGTCTTTTCTGTCTTTATATTCTTCAACTAGTTTGTTAACTTGAGGAAATTCTCTAATACAAGGTGTACAGTGAATGTACCAGCATTTTATCACGATAATTTTCCCTTTCATGGATTCGTTGGTTACCAAATTTCCTTCTAAATCTTTAAATGAAAATTGCGGAAAAGCCGTTCCTTCCATTTTATAATTTTTAAAAGCATCAAAACCGATTTGATTGATTGTTGCTTTTATACTTGTATCGGCTTTTGGCTGAATTTTGAATAGTTTGTAATAGTAAATTCCATCATCTGATTTTAATCGGATTGGGATGAAATTTCCATTTGCTAATTGATCTAAAAAGGCTTCTTTTGAAATTTCTTTTGAAGCAGAATCAAACGCAATAAAATCTCTCGAAAGCATTATATTCTTGCTTTGATACGCTGACCAATCGCCAAAAGTTTTTTGAATTTGAATTGGATTGACTTCGGGATTTCCGAATTTGTTTTGGCTGAAAGAAGTTGCAAAAATTAAAAAAGCGATTATTATGTTGAATGATTTCTTCATGAAGTTTATTCGATAATTCCGGAATCAAAAGTACAATTTTTAACCGCAAAGAACACAAAGGTTTTTCACAAAGAACGCAAAGTTCAAATTTTGTATTTGTCATCTCAACGAAGGAGAGATCGCACAAAAAAGTCCGCAAAGAAAATTTCCAATCTTTATCGATTCACTAGTGTGATCTCTCCTTACGTCGAGATGACAAGATTGTGTTTGCTTTATTACATAAAAAAAACCCGACAATAAAATTGTCGGGTTCATAATGCGCTAGTTGAGGCAAAAACCAAATAACAAATTACCTCAATTCACAGCATTTATTCGAAATAAAAATAGTTAAAACATAAATAACCAAACTCAATTTTAACCGTCCCAAATTTTTTATTTCTAAATTTTTAAGCATTTATTCTAGTTTAAAAAGTTCATTACTTTAAAAGATTTTTTGTTTCCGGATTTGTCTGTTACTACAACTAAAAACAATTGTTTAGATGAGAAACTGTGGCTCTGAAGCAATACTTCTTTATTGTTTTGAACATTTCTGTGACTTACTATATTTTGTCCTAATATGTTGAATACATCAACTTGTGCAATCTCTTCGTTTTCATTTGAAACTGATAATGCATTGTTTTTGAAATATGCTATCGTTGCAGTATTTTTTGAAGAAATATCATCAAGTGCTAATGTTTTTGCTGCTGACTGCGAAGCGAAATAAGCGGCATACGCTTTAGACAATTCAGATGAATTACCACAAGAAGAGGCATCCCAGTTTACAGACCAAGTCATTAATCCTCTTAAAGAAGGATATGGACCGCCTGGCTGCATAGTGTATGTTCTTCCTGAAAAAGTAGTTCCGGTTCTTAAATAATGCATGGCATTAATTCCTTCTTGAGGTGTTAAATAACCACTTCCTGCTGCACTCGGACAAGCTGGTAAGGCAATCAAAACTTTCGAAGCTGGTAAACCATCAAAATGCATTCCTGTTGAAGCAATGTTATATCCTTTGATTATCATATCTGTTAGAGCAGTTACCATGTTTGATTTCTTAGCTGATCCATAATATTGACCATCTAATCCGTTTTCTCCTCCTGTATTATATAATTGTACCGCTAACAAATCTAATTCGTTACGTAAGTTTTGAATAATTGGAAGGAAAGAACCAAAAGTATCCGTATAAGTAGTATATCCTCCTTGTACGTATTGCGTTTCAGGAGCTGCTGTTAATAAGAATCCAGGGCCATAGTAAGCTTTTAATTCTTTGAAAGCATCAACTACATTTTTTAGTCTTGGATAAGCCGAAATACCCGCATAAGAAATATCTCTTAAATTTCCTGCACTAAAATTCATCGATCCGCCTTCAAAATCAATATCAACTCCATCAAATTGATATTCATCAATAATGGCTTTTAGACCATTAACAAAAATATTTTTCTGAGTAACATTCTCTAAAACAACATGACCATTTTGACCTCCAATAGATACAATAACTGGAACACCGCTGTCTCTTAAAGATTTAATATCATTTTTCAACAATTGCTTATTGAAAACACCATTCGTCAAATATCTATTATCGTTTGTAGTTAATATTGGCGTATAACCGTCACGATTAACTGTTTCTACGAAAGCATAATCCACTACGTTAAATTTACTTCCCACCATTTGAGAGAAATATAAGAATGGAGCTCCCGCATTTTCCCAAGAATGTGCATATCCTAAAATAATTTTAGATGGAAGCGGAATGAATCTATTACCGCTTACTGTAGCAATTTTAATTGTATTGTTTAAGGTAGTTACTCCAGATTGATTATCGGTTGCTTTGATTACAACTGGATAATCCTGATAAGCAGATGGTGTAAAATTATAAGTATACGTATTGTTTGTACCCGCTGTCATGTTATATGTACCACCGTTTATGGTGATCGTAACACCTGAAACCGATCCGTTACTATCAACAGCTGTAACTGAAATTGGTACAACCTGGAAAGAACTTTGGTATATCGTAGTATTCGATGGTGAATTCCAAGTAATTGTTGGTAATGTATTCGGACAGTTTGCACCTGAACAAGTTAATGTAAAACTATATGTTTTTGATTCTGTTGTTCCGTTTGATGCAGTAGCTGTAACAGTTAAAGTATGAGAAACTCCAAACTGATTTGCTGCTGGTGTCCAAGTCGATGTATAAGTTCCTGAAGAATTCGTAGCACTTATGGTTTGTCCGTCTAAACTAAATACAACAGATGAGATTGTAGTAGCATCAGAAGCACTTAATCCAACAGTTGCAACAAAATTAATAGATGATCCTAAATTTATAGCAATCGACGAAGCTGTTGGCGCTGTAATGTTAACCACAGGTTTAGTCGTAACAACTGCTTGTCTATTAAAATTATAAATTGTTGGCGTTGTTGGAACTGCAAAATTGGCTAAGTTATTTGGATAATAAGTCTGTTCACCATTTTCCCATGTATTTAATTTCAAACTTAAAATTTGGTTATAACCTGCTACAACTGAATTATCAAAAGTATAATTTCCTGATGCATCTGTTATTGCTAAAACACTTTTCCAGTTGTGCGTGTTATCTGTCCAAGGTAAAACAATCTCAACTTTTGCACCAGCAACAGGAGTTGTTCCATTTTTAACTGTTCCGCTGATTAAATTTGCCTGAACTTGTGCTGTTTTTGCTGTAGCACTAGTATTAAAGTTGTAAACTGTTGGGTTTGCAGGAACCGCGAAGTTTGCTAAATTATTTGGATAATAATTTACTTCTCCGTTTTGCCATGTATTCAGTTTTAAACTTGTAATTTGTGAATATCCGTCTATAACTGAATTATCAAAACTGTATTTTCCTTGTGAATCTGTTGTTGCTAGAACACTTTTCCAGTTATGCGTGTTGTCTGTCCAAGGTAAAACAATTTCTACTTTTGCACCAGCAACCGGAGTTGTTCCGTTTTTAACAGTTCCGCTGATTTTACTTGAAGTTGATACAACATCCTGAGTAAAGTTTAATGTTTTATTCGCATTTAAATTAGAATAAACTGTTGATGCCGGAGTAAAAGTTTGTCCTGTTAAGGCAGCTGTTACTGTATAATTTCCGCCAGAAGCTAATGTAAGTGTATAAGCTCCGCTTGAATTAGTTGTTGCTGTAACATTTCCTGCTGTAGAAGCTGCTGTAACTGTTACGCCAGAAACTCCAGTACTTCCGTTAAGAACTGTTCCGCTTACTGTATAAGTTACAACTACTGGTCCTTGTGCGAAATTCAACGTTTTGTTTGAATCTATTGCATTGTAAACTGTAGAAGCCGGGGTGTATGAAAATCCAGTTTTTGCAGCAGTAACTGTATAATTTAATCCAGCTGTTAAACCTGCAACGCTGTAAACTCCGCTGGCATTTGAAACTGCTGTTAATGTTGAACTTCCTGAAACTGCAGAAACTGTTACACCAGAAACTCCTGTACTTCCGTTAAGAACTGTTCCGCTTACTGTGTAAGTTGGCTGTGATCCGTTGATGATAATTCCTGTTTGATTCACTACAACATTTGTTAAAGTTACCGGAGTAAAGGTATAAGTTGCTTTTAATGCTGAAACTGTATAGTTTTGTCCAGAAGTTAAGTTGTTGAAAGTGAAATTTCCTGTAGCTGAAACTACGGTTTGAATTACAACATTGCTTGCATTTCGTAATTCAACTGTAACATCAGTAACTAAAGCTGATCCATTTTTTGCAGAACCAGAAATACTTACTGTTCCAGGAACAACACTTCCGAATGATGTATCTACCTGAGTTAATAATGAGTTTGGAATTGAACCTCTTGTGTCCTGAGATAATTCCCAAATCATACCTCCGGCTAAGTTTCTTGATTTAATATACTGAACTTTTAAATCCATTGACTGCTTATCTTCATAAGAGATAAACTCTTTTGTAGTAGCATTATATAAATAAGGTACTTTTGTAGTATTGTCAAAATATCTTACCCAACCTGCAGAAGCTGCACTTGCAGTAACTTGCATTGTATTTGGGTCTAAGTAAGGATGTGAATTGGTAACCGGATTTCCGACTAAATCGCAAATTTCGATACTTCCTGAACGTTCGCACGCTCCTGAACCATCCCAAGTTCCGATAGGGTTTTGCGGATTTGTACATCCTCCCACAATATCTCTTGGTGCAGAAACGAATAATCCGTTTGTTGAGTTAGTAGCAACGTGATCGAATTTTTTTCCGTAAAATGGTAATCCCATGATTAATTTATTTGCCGGGAAACCAATTACGTTTAAATATTGATTTGTTAATTCATCTAATGATTCTGATTGTGTCGCACCGTATAATGGATCGTTTGGATTTCCACTTGCGTATAAAGGCGCATTGTAGCATGTTTTATCATACCAGTTTCCACCAAAATCATATCCGAAATACGTAATGTAATCACAATAAGTCGAAATATCTTCAGTCATTCCGTATTGTGCTCTGTTATTAGGTCCTAAATACTGCTGTGCTACTTTGCGAACATTGTTTCCTGCTGCAATCGTAACAAGTTTATTTGGCATTGCCTGACGCATAGCTTTTAATAAAAGCACTAAATTTTTATTATCATCAGGGCTGTATTTTTGTGGAGGAACAGGCGATCCGTTCACAATTTCTGTACCGTCAGTTCCGCCTGAAAGAGGATATTCCCAATCGATATCAAAACCATCAATAAACGGATAAGTTGTAATGAAATTTGCCATATCTGCTGCTAAAGCTGCCCTAGCCACCGGACTTGCTGCAATTGGAGAAAGATCCTGACCTTTTGTCCATCCTCCTACAGATATTAAAATTTTTAAATGCGGATACTTTTGTTTAAGTTTCATTAAGTCATAAAAGTTTCCTTTTACCGGAGCATCCCAAGGAATTCCACCTTCCATATGCTCAAAATCGGCATAGGTATCCAAACATTTCAATTTTGTATTTTCCGGATGTGCCGGATCATACGTTGTGCCATAAAAAGAATAATTTAAATGCGTCAATTTACTTCCATCAATTTTCGGAACATTGAAATCCCGGGCATAAATAGACCATTGTGCATAATACCCCACTACTTTCTTTCCGTGGGCAGGTTGGGCCAACGCAAGCAGGGGAAACAGTAACAAAAAGAGCAATCTGTAATAATGTTTCATAATTAATAAATATTGGTTAATAGAAAATAAATAATTGGGCCGAAGCAGTTTTTACTGCTGGGTTTCGCTCAACACAGGTTGGAAGGCTGCGTCGATTGGAAATAACTCAAATTAAATTCTATAGATAAATATTACTATTACTGATTTTCATAATCATTAGCCAATAGTAGTGATTGATATTTATTTATAATTTTTAAAAAAATTAATCTAAATACAAATGATAAATTTGGGACTACTCATCAATCTATACTCTTTTTTTGTCATGTTTTAAGGTATTCTCTCTATTTGGTTTTTAAATGTTAATACTCCGTTAGTGGTTATTTTTTGTTTTTTATTCTGCAAGACTCGAAAGGAATTAGAAAAAGTTCATTTTAATTACCTCTGCCAGAAAGCTCTGGCAGAGACAATCAACACTTTTAAAACATAGTGGTAACTTAAACTTACTAAATACTAATTCAAACCAAACCTTTAAATTAATTTCTTTAAACTCTCATAAACTGACAATTCTACGTCAGCATGATCTTTTGTATTGCATTGTTCTATTAAACTTTTTAAATCTGCTGGTTTCAAAGTCGATTTATTATCTAAAACAAGCAGTAATTCCTGCGATGCGTCACTTAGTTTTTTTGACAAAGGCAAGATTGGCTGTACTAAAGGCGCATTGGCACTTAAATCAATTAAACTTTTATTTACGGCAATCCATTTATTGAAAAATGATGTAACTTTTGCTTTATTATCTTCTGTTTTATTTGCCAGATATTGTGCTACTGCATCATTAAAAGCTAAAGATTCTTTAGCATCAGGAGTACATGCATCTGCAAAAAGTGTAAACGGAGAATACATTTGATATTCTGTTCCGCCTTTATTTCTTGTATATCCTTTTAATGGTTCACAAACATTTGAGAATTCCTCAAGAACATCTGTTTTTTGGTTATTTGAAATATTTCTCAGAATAACATCTTTATTTCTAATGTGTGTTAAACCTAATTCTTCTAATCTAAAAGAAACATTTTCCAGACGTTTGCGCATACTTGCCAAATCTGTAACGGTTTCTGCTGACCAAAGTCTTTCTGCAATTGCAGCGGTTCTTGGCCAAATTCTTGAATCTACTGTTGTAGACGTTGTAAGTTCTGTCCACATTGTTGCTTCACCACCTAGAATTCTTGCTTTTTCTTCTGCAGATAAATCAGCTCCTTTTGGCATTGGATCATTTAAATAATGACTTGCAACCGGATACATTAAATCGATATAATATCCATTTGAAAGCACTGTTTTATATCCTTTTTTTACTGCATCAACTAACGATTGTCCAGCAGCAACACCTTCATTTGGACCTCTCCAAGAATGTACTATGGCTTCTTTAGAAAGATCTTTGGTTAAAATCTCCTCCCAGCCCATCAACTGTTTTCCATGTTTTTTAAGCATTGGAGCCAGCTGCATCGTAAAATACGTTTGTAATTCGTGATTCGTTTTTAAATTATGTTTCTTTTTGAACTCCTGAATTTTTGGGTTTGCATCCCAGTCTTTCCCTTCGTTCTCATCTCCCCCAATATGAAAATAATCTCCGGGAAATAATGGGCATATTTCATCAAAAAGTTCACTTAAAATTTTATACGTTTTAGGATTTGAAGGATCTAATGTTGGGGTAAAAATCCCGGCATTTCTTTCAATTCCATAGGTACTAATTGCTGTACCTTGAATGTTTTTTTCAGAAGTCCCACCAGTCAGTGTAATCACTTTGCTTCCAATTTCCGGATAAGCCGTAAGTATTGCAGATCCATGACCCGGAACATCTATTTCAGGAACAATTAAAATACCGCGCTCATCGGCATATTTTACGATATTTCTAATTTCCTCTTGTGTGTAATACAATCCATCCGAAGCTAATTCAATTAATTTTGGATGTTTTTTAGTTTCAATTCTCCAACCCTGATCATCAACTAAATGCCAGTGAAAAACATTCATTTTCATAGCAGCCAATCCGTCGATATTTCTTTTAACAACATCAACCGGCTGAAAATGTCTTGACGCATCCAGCATTAAACCTCTCCATGTAAATCTTGGAAAATCTGAGATTTGCGAAACCGGAAAATAGAATGATTTACTGTCATTCTGTACTAATTGTAATAAAGTTTCTAATGCATGTAAAGCTCCTAAATCGCTTGTTGCATGAATTGTAATTTTGTTTGCCTTAACATCTAAACTGTAACTTTCATCTTCATACAAACCTATTTTTCCGCTTTTATCACAATTAATCTGTAATTCAGCATTTGGATATTCGTTTAGTTTTGTAATAAAACCTTGTTCGAAAAAAATACCTGTTCTACCATCTAGTCGGCGTAAAAAACGTGTTACTCCTCCAAAAATTCTCGGATTTGGATTTCCGGAAATGTTTACTTTAAAGTTTTTGGTTAAAGTAAAATTTCCATCATTAACAACAACGTTTTGAGGCCAGGGCATCAAATTCAACTGCTCTTTTTTAACCTGAGCACCCGCTGTTACACCCGCTAATAGTAGTACAAATAAATATTTCATTTTAATTTTTTTTGGTTGGATGTTTTCCTAATACATCCATTTAAATTAGATAAAAACAAAACTCAGAAAGACTTCTGCTTACCTCACTTTCGCGTTGAGGTCAATCTGAATTTTGTGGTTTGATTCGCTCTCACCCGAATCGTTTAAAAAACAACTTTAATAATCAAATCGTTTAAAAGCTTCAATAGCTTCGTATTCTGCCAATCCTAATTTGTCATACAGAATAGCTGTATTTTTATTTCGATCTTCTGCTCTTACCCAGAATTCTCGAGAATCATTTCCTTGAAACATAACCCTGTCTTTTTGAGACTGGTGGTATAAAATAGCATGACGCTTCAACAATACTTCTGATGGAGAAAGCGGCACTGCCATATCAATTTCATGAATATCCCACTCGTGCCAAGCTCCTCTGTAAAGCCATAACCAGCAGTCGTCCATGTATTTTTCTGGTTTTAATTGTTTCATCGCTGCAAAAATAGCATTCAGACAAACTTCATGCGTTCCGTGCGGATCTGCCAAATCTCCCGCAGCAAATACCTGATGTGGTTTTATTTTAGCAATAATATTTTTTACGATAGCAATATCTTCCGGTCCTAACGGATTCTTTTTAACTTGTCCTGTTTCGTAAAACGGAAGATCTAAAAAGTGTGTATTTTCATCTTTTAAGCCAATGTATCTTGTTGCTGCGTAAGATTCTCTTCTTCTGATTAATCCTTTTAATTTTCTAACTTCAAGAGAATCGATTTGATTTTCTGATTTGTTGTTTAAAAATTCAATTACAGATTTGAAGTTGATATCTTTTGGAAGATTTCCACCTGTAAAATCATTACAAACCTCAGCAAATTTCAATGCTTCGTCGTCTGTAACCGCAATATTTCCAGAGGTTTGATATACAACGTGTACATCGTGACCTTGTTTAATCAATTTTGAAAAAGTTCCTCCCATCGAAATCACGTCATCGTCTGGATGCGGACTGAAAAGGATAACTCGTTTTTTTGCAGGATTGGCTCTTTCCGGACGATGTGAATCGTCTGTATTTGGTTTTCCACCCGGCCATCCTGTAATAGTGTGCTGCAATACATTAAACATATTGATGTTTAAATCGTAAGCAGAACCTTCTTGTGCTAATAAGTCAGACATTCCATTATTATTGTAATCACGGTCAGTCAGTTTTAAAATAGATTGATTTGTTTTTTGGCAAAGCCAAACAATCGCTTTACTTTTTAATTCTTGTGTCCAAATACATTCTCCAACAAGCCAAGGCGTTTTAAAACGTGTTAATTCTGATGCCGCTGACTGATCTAATACAAATGTTGCATTTGGATGGTTTTGTAAAAATGTCGCAGGAACTTCTGAACTAATATCACCCTGAACTGTTCTCTTGATGATATCGGCTTTGTTTTGTCCCCAAGCCATTAATACAATTCTTTTAGATCTCATGATTGTAGAAACTCCCATTGTAATAGCTCTTTTCGGAACATTATCAATTCCGTTAAAGTCAGACGAAGCATCTACTCTTGTAATATGATCCAGTGTAATAATTCTTGTTCCGGAATTGATATGCGAACCCGGCTCGTTGAAACCAACGTGACCTGTACGTCCAATTCCTAATAACTGAAAGTCTAAACCTCCAGCTTGTTTAATATTCATTTCATAGTCGATACAATATTGATTTAGTTCATCAATAGAAACTGTACCATCAGGAATATTAACATTTTCAGGTTTAATATCAATATGATTAAAAAGATGCTGATGCATGAAATAATGATAGCTCTGATTGTTCTCTTTGTTCATTGGATAATATTCATCCAAATTAAAAGTGATTACATTGCTAAAACTCAGTCCTTCCTCTCTGTGCATTCTCACTAATTCCTCATATACTTTTATAGGAGAAGATCCTGTTGCCAAACCAAGCACGCAAGATTTATTTTTTTCCTGCTTAGATCTAATTAACTGAGCAATTTCCTGCGCTACAATTATAGATGCTTCAGCAGAACTTTTGAAGATCTCGTTATGAATTTTTTCAAATCGTGTTTCTTCAAATTTCCCGGCGCTTTTATAGCTGATATCAGGTTTTATTTCTAAAGCACTTTTCATTTCTTTTTCTTTTTTTGGTATGTACAATTTTGGTTTTTGAAATGGTATAAGCAATTTTCACTGCTTATACCATTTACTAACCAAACTTAAAATCTTAAATTTTTATGTTTTTTAGAAGTTAGGCGCTGCTTTATCCCACCAAACTCTTGTTCCTCCGTTGTCTAGTCCTCCAAGTTTAGCAACTCCTGTAGCAACACCACCAGAGTTTCCAGCTTTTTCTGACTGTACATAGTTGATTCTTCGTACACCTAACTCAGTTGTAATTGTTCCTCCACTATAGTTTTTAAGTACCGGGAATAATTTTGGATAACCAGTTCTTCTGTAATCAGACCAAGCTTCTTGTCCTTCTGGGAAGTTAGCAATCCATTTTTGAGTGATGATTTTTTGAAGTTTTACCTCATTTGTAGCAGCAGCATCCCAAGCAATTGTAACATTATTTACAGCTGGAGAATTATTTACAGGGAAATTAGGATCAACATACGCTTTTGGAGTTTTTGTATTATCTGCAATATATGCAGCGGCTCCAGCAGCACCACGCTGCTCAAATGAAGCTGTAATACCTGCTTCGTATAATGCTTTAGCGTCACTACCTACATTCCATCCTCTTAATGCTCCTTCTGCTCTTAAGAAATAAACTTCTGCAGTAGTCATTAAAACTACTTCTTTAGTTTTAACAACAGCTCCAATTCCAGAGAAATCCTGGTGATCAGACTTTGCTGCGATATCAATTCCTGTACGAACTCCTTTGTATTGTCCAGGGAATTGAGTTGAAGGATCAAAATAAGTTTCGATTCTAGGATCTTGATATCCACCCATAATTGACTCCATATCAGCAGACATACGGATATCTAACCAAGCACCGCTAATTGTTGAGATTGGGTTATTATATACCGGAGATACAATTTTAAATAAATCCGCATTTGTTGTAAATACTCCAAACTTTTGAGCAACAGCTTTTTCTGCCTGAGTTTTTGCTAATGCAGGGTTTATTTTCACAATACGCATTGCTAATCTTAAACGTAAACTATTTGCAAATTTAACCCATGCTTTATAGTCTCCTTTGTAGTTAGATAAATCTGTAGATTCAAAACTTGTAGCTTCACCAGCATCAACTCTTTTAGTTAATTCTGTTACAGCAAAATCTAATTCGCTGAACATTTGGTTGTAAACTTCTTCTTGTGAATCGTATTCGATTGTAGATTCAGTCGACCCGAATTTAGAATAAATAATTGGTCCAAAGGTATCTGTTAATCTGTGCATTCCTTCTACTTTCAGGATTAATGACAATGCATAAAACTGATCGTATTTTCCTTTCGATTTTTGAGCAATATCATACGCATTAAACATTACGTTACTGTATGCATAATCCCAGATAAATCCGTTCCAGCCATCAACTAATGCATAAGTTGTATTATTTATTCCTCCTGCAAATCCAGTAGGAGTTGCCATGTAACCAGACCAAATATCACTATTTAAGTTTTGCTGTAATTGATATACCCATTCTGGAGTATATACATAAATATTGTTAAACATTGGAGCAAAACCTCCTTTAATATGGTTAAAATCCTGTTCAAATAATTCAGGTGTAATACCGTTAGGATTGGTATTTATTTCTTCAAAATCTCCTGTACAACCTACTGCCGCAAGCAATGACATACAGATAGCTGCTTTTGTTATTTTATTTAGTTTCATGTTTTTAGTATTAGAAAGTTACATTTAAATTAAGACCGATACTTCTTGTAGATGGTAATCCGTAAATATCAACACCTTGTAATCCTTCGCCTGTACTTAATGCAATGTTTGGATCAAACGGAGCATCTTTATAAATAAAGAATAAATTTCTTGCTATTAATGAAATACTAGCCGTTTGAATAAATGGTAATTTTTTAGCATTGAAATTATATCCGATAGAAACTTCTCTTACACTAACATTTGTAGCATCATAAACATATTCTCCAGTAATCCCTGCTCTACCACCAACCTGAGTATAGTATAATTGTGCATCCATTGTTGAAACCGGAGTTCCGTCGCTTGCTCTAACTGCGTTTACTTTTACACCACCAGCGTTTCTAGCATCACCAGTTGCTCTAGATACACCAAATGCATCGTTTTGAGCTTGAGTTAAACTCATTACTTCACCACCAAAACGTCCGTCAATTAAAACATTTGCAAAGAATGAACCTACTTTAAATGAGTTAGAGAAACCTAACATGAAATCTGGATTAGAATTTCCAACTTCTTCAAAATCTGTTTTTTGAATAGTTCCATCATCATTTAACAACATTCTTCCCTGAGCATCTTTTTTGATGTTTATACCTTCAATAACCCCAAATGGTCTTCCTTCAATTAAAGCATATCTGTAACTGTTTACACCTGCTTCTGTTAAGTTTACTCTTCCTCCTAATTCAGTTGGAATTTCTTTTACTTTATTCTTATTTTGTGAATAGTTTACACTTGCATCCCAAGAGAATTTTTCTCCTCTAAAGATTCCTGCTGTAACAACTGCCTCAAAACCTTTGTTTTCAATACTTCCTGCGTTAATTCCGTAGAAATCAACACCAAGTGCATTTCCTTTTGGAGCAACAACTTGTAAATATTGGTTTTTAGTTTCTGAGTTGTAGTATGATAATTCAAAATTGAATCTGTTATTGAAAAGTCTCCACTCAGTACCAAGCTCATACTCTGATTTTAATTCTGGTTTTAATGAAGTTCCTTCTTTTGGAGCTACTTTTGGTTTCGGATCCGTAACACCAGGAGTGTAGTAGTAAGTTGGAACTGTTACGAAAGGATAAATATCATTTCCTACTTCTGCATAAGTTGCACGTACTTTACCATAATTAATAAACTCAGGCATAGTAACCATTTCACTAAGAATAGCTGTTAAACCTACAGATGGATAGAAATATCCTGCATCTTTTGTATTAACTAAAGTTGATGACCAGTCATTTCTAGCAGCAAGATCTAAGAATAACATATCTCTGTACCCAAAAGTTGTAGCAGCAAATACTGATTGTACTTCTTTTTGATTATCAATTGTTTGGTAATTTCCAGAATTGTTGTTGAAGTTTTGCAATGTAAACCAGTTAGCATATTTTAAACCTCCACCAATTCCTGAATCAAGGATGGTTTTTTGATTTCCTAAAGTATTATTAACGCTTGTACCTACGTTTGCGTTAAAACTAAAGTTTTCTCCAATTTTTGTATTGATCGTTGCAATTAAATCTGCATAACGTTGTGTACTTAATGTATTTTCTACATAATATCTACCATTGATATGAGAAATTGTTCCTTGTGTAGTAGCGTAGATTTTTTTGTCGAAACCACTCTCAATTCTATTATAGCTATATCTTGCAGCAATGCTTAACCAATTGTTTGCTTTATAAGTTAAAGATAATGCTCCGTTGAAAAAGTTGTTTTTATCTTCAGATTTATTTCTGTTGATTCCCCAATATGGATTTTGCATAATATCTCTATTAGTCATCCAGTTTTGAGCCATTAAGTTTCTGTTTGGATCAAAAACTTCGAAATTATTTTTATAATAATTGAAGTCATTTCCTCTTGGCATTAAATAAACTCCTGTAAGCGGGTTGAAATAGAAACCGTTTACTGGTTTATTGATGATTGTTTGAGAAGTATAATTTGCATTTGCAGCAAAAAGAAGTTTATCATCAAAGAATTTAGCAGTCTGACGAATACCAAAGTTATTTTTCTTAATACTGTTTCCTGGCATAACACCTTGTCCTGAAGTATTAGAGTAAGTAAATGCTGTAGAAGAATTTTCAGCAGCAGTAGAATAACCAACTGATGTAATTTGAGTATTTCCTGTTTCGAAGAAATCTTTTACATGATCTTTTGTTTTTTGTTTTGCTCCCCAGCTTTCGTCAGCCCCTGGTGCTGCGATATAATCACTTTGGAATTTTGGTAAATAAGCAGCACTTTCAAAAGTTGTTACTGATGAAACAGTAAGTAATGGTTTTCCAGCTTTTGCTTTTTTAGAAGATAACAAAATAACACCATTTGCTCCCTGGCTACCGTATAAAACAGAAGCTGCAGCACCTTTTAAAACTGTCATTCCTTCGTAATCATCAGGATTGATAAGCGAAACAACATCCCCTCCATCACGGTTACCAGTAGCTGTACTACCAAAACTGTCATTTGGCTGTCCTGAAGTACCGTTATACAAAGGAATACCATCAATAACATATAAAGGCTGGTTATTAGAAACAGAAGAGTTACCACGAATAACTACTTTTGTAGATCCACCTGTACCACTTGAACTTTTAGTTACAGCAACACCGGCAATTTTACCAGCAATAGTATTAATAACGTTTACGTCTCTTACTCTTGTTAACTCTTCACCTTTAAGTTCCTGAGCTGCATAAGTTAAAGATTTTCTTGTTTTCTTGATACCTAATGACGTTACAACAACTTCTGTAAGTGCATTTGATGCCGCTATCTGCATTTTCACATTAATTGTAGCAGCATCGCCTACAACTATATTTTGTGTTTCAAGACCAACATAGCTAAAAACTAATGTCTGTCCTTTTTGAACCTCAATTGAGTACAAACCATCAAAATCGGTAGTAGCACCTTTTTGACCTCCTTGTACAGCAACAGATGCACCTGGTAATGGCATCCCATCAGAATCTGTAATCACACCTTTAACATTTTTTACCTGAGCAAGCGAAACCTGCGCAGTAAAAACAATCATAAAGATTAAGAAAATTTTTTTCATGTTTATTTATTTTGTTAGTTATGAGGTAAAATTATTCTTAAGGGATTGTTAAAAAAAATATATTATACAAACAGCTGCAATTTTTAAACGAACGACATAAATCATTCAATAATCCGCTACTCGAAAACGTATTCGTTTCTATAAAAAGCACAAAAAACAGCATTTACGACGATTTTATTCTAAAAACTTTACAATTCATTAAAAAATATTCAATATTCACAAATATTTAAAAATCCGATATTTATATAAAAAATTTCGCTTCTTATTAATTTTAATAATTAAAAAGAAGCGAAAAACTTACTAATTCAAAAGCTTGTAAGAGAGACTTTTAGTTTCCGCACATACCTGAAGTTTTAAATTTTAAATTGGTATATTTTTTATGAATAACATCCAGCAAAGAATATTCACCAAAAGAATCTTGTGCTAATTCCCAAATCATTATTCCTCCTGTATTTTCAGCAGCGTATTCGACTTTTCTAGAAATTGTCGACCTCCCGTTGTAATATATTTTTCCTATTTCGTCCTGATCCGCAAATTGTGATCCTGCTTGAACAATTTGTCCGAAAGTAGAACTCGTAACTTCCGGATAAGTAAAATTGTATCCGTAAAAAGGAACTCCAAGAGTCAGTTTTTCACTTGGAACATTCTGTTGTTTATGCCAAAAATCAATTCCGTTTTTTGCAAATTCAAAAGAACTATGCTGTTCTGCTTTAGTTGGACTCCATGGTCCTGTACTATCATATGCCATGATATTTATAAAATCAAAAGCATTCAATGCTGATGAATTTATATTTTCAAATCGGGTATTGTTTGGCAATGCTGCGGTTAGAAGTTTCTTATTTTCAGTTAAACCTTTTTTTAATTCAACTACAAAACCACTGTAGCCAGATGTTACAGCGTCCCATTCGAGATCAACATCAACTCCATCTAAATTATGGTCTTTGACAAATTTTAAAATATTTTGAATAAATGCCGGTCGGTTTTCTGGTTTATCAATCAAAAACGACCAATTTGAAGCTTGCTCTTCTGAAATAACTCCGCCTGCGAGCGAAATACTTACAATAAGATTTGGATTAGCCGATTTTGCATATTTAACTACTGCATCAATATCTCCTTGAAAAACTATATTTCCGTTTTTATCCGGATTTGCAAATGCAATATTCAAATGTGTCAATTTACAAAACTGAATCGAAGTAATTTTACTGAAACTATCTGTAGATAAATAACCAACAACTCTTGCTGTTTTGATTTTTGAATCTTTAGAATCATGTTCTTTTTCACTTGTACAGCTATATACTGAAAAAAGAGAACTTATATAAAAAAGGATGCCTAATAAGGCTTTATTTTTTATCATAATTGTTTGAATTTAATTAGAATGAAAATATGACCTCATTAGGCATAACTTTATATGTTTAGGATTTTATTTAATTGGCATCCCACCAAACTTTATTCAACCAGTCATTTGTTCCTCCCATTCTCGATAATGCTTCTTTATAATTTTTCTCATTTTTCTGCATTTCATCATTAGGATAGTACAAACGTTTTGGCGTAACTCCTCCTGTTTCAGAATCTGGATTTGTAATTGGAATTAAGACTGGGAATCCTGTTCTTCTCCAGTTTGAATACGCTTCAATACTATTAAAGATATACGTAATCCAAAGTTGTGTAGAAATTTGTTTCATTTCTTGTCCAGCTACAAGTGGTTTAGCATTTAAATAAGTATCGATTGCAGCTTGAGTTGCCGGTGTTGCACCATAAATTTCTAACTGCTTAATACCTGCTTCAACTCCTTTTTTGTAATAATCTGCTGCAGAACCTGTAACCCAGCCTCTAAATGCAGCTTCAGCAAGTAATAATTGAGATTCTGAATAACTTACATGCAAGAAAGGCGTAGTTTTTTGTTTGAAATAAGATTGAATTCCAGATGTTGAACTTGCTCCCATTGGAACTTCCCATTGAAATAATCCTGGTTTTACGCCTTCATAAGGTGTTTCACCTGGCTGCAATGGTGCTCCCCAAGCAAGGCTGCTTGTTGTTTTTGGAGTTGCGTACATTGGTAATCTTGGATCTCCGTTATCTCTTAAAAAGTCAATAACTAAAGTACTAAAGTGATCTCCGTTTTCATTTCCAACAAGTGCATACGCTAATCCATTTCCTCTAAAATCAATCGATGCAGGATCATCATTAAAAGTAGCATCTAAATGTTTCATGATACAGTTATCAGCATTACTTGTAAAAACTCCTGCCGCTAAAGCAGCTTTTACCTGTTTTTCTGCTTCTG
Organism: Flavobacterium sp.; assembly: GCF_039595935.1. Lineage (NCBI taxonomy): Bacteria > Pseudomonadati > Bacteroidota > Flavobacteriia > Flavobacteriales > Flavobacteriaceae > Flavobacterium > Flavobacterium sp. The sequence continues at coordinate 997,562 of NZ_JBCNKR010000004.1, forward strand.
CCGGTTTAACCTCAGAAATTCTCATTCCAAGACGTAATCTTAATGTATTAGCTAATTTTTTCCATTTTGCAATATCACCTCCATAGAATAAATCTCCTTTTACAGATCCGCCATTAGCATTTAACTGATTGTAAGCTTCTTCTAAATCATGAAAAAATGAAGTATAGATTTCTTCCTGAGTATCATATCTAGGCGTTACGATTCCTTTAGAAAAACCTAATCCAGCTTCAGAATAAGGAATATCTCCGTAAATATCAGTAATACGCTGTGCTACCATTACTCTCATAATTTTTGCAACAGCATTCATATTTACAGCAGCTGGATCCCCACTAGTTTTATCCAAAATATCAACTACGTTTTTTAATTCATTTTGGTAACCATTTCTCCAAAGTGCAGTTGCATAACCGTCATCTTTTTTGAATTTACTTCCAAATTCAGTCACGTTCCATGCACCTGCATAATGTTGCACAAAACCTCCTGAATAAATTAAATTGGTTCTCCATTGGTAAAACCCGTCACCCGACATACACAATTGGGTAAACGTAAGCTGCCCAGCCGGATTTGCAGATAACGCAACCGGATCTTTTTCCAGTTCGTCAAAATTATCGGTACAGCCTACTGCAGTAAACAATGTGAGTGCGGCTATAATTATTTGTTTAAATTTCATAATTTCTTTTTTTAGAATGCAACTTTAATATTAAAACCGTACGACTGTCTAAATGGTAATGAACCATATTCGAATCCTTGTCCGTTTCCAGAAGTATACATTGATTCTGGGTCAATATTTGGAAGATCTTTATTGAAAGTCAATACGTTTCTTGCAAATGCCGAAACATAAATTGAGCTTATTTTATCTCCAAAAACACTTGATGGAATTGTATATCCTAAACTAATCTCTCTCAATTTCACATAAGATGCATCATAAACGAATGGCGCTGGTGAATTGTTGAATACTGTATTCCAGTAATCCTGAGGATTTACAGGTTTTGTATTTTTTACATAAACCGGATTTGCTGCCGTTCCTGTATTTACAACACCTTCTGCAACATAACCTGCTGTAGGAACCCATGTAGACTGGCTAAAGTTCGGATCGTTTGCAATTGCTTCTTGTCTGGCATGGTTGTAAGCATCTCTTCCTTCTGTAGTTACATCTAAAAGTCCTTTTGTAGCTGCTAATGAGTTTGTCATAGAATATACATCCATCCCAAATTTCATATCGATTAAGAACTGAAGCGTAATTCCTTTATACGTAAATCTATTTGTTAAACCTGCAGCCCAGTCAGGAAGTCCTTTTCCTAAAGCTACTTTTTCATCTGTAAATAATGGTAAACCATTTGCAGCTACTACTTTGTCTCCATTTTCATTTCTTAAGAAATCTCTACCCATAATAGTTCCGTATTGACCGCCAACCTGAGCCACAACAGCTGCTCCAGCCCAACGAGCTTCAGAAATAGTATACGTATTAATGTCTGGATGTAATGAAATAATTGAGTTTTTGTTTTTAGAGAAGTTCAAATCAATTCCCCATTCAAAGCTGTTTGTTTTAATTGGAGTACCTGATAAAAACAACTCAATACCTTCGTTACGTAATTTTCCGGCATTTACAGAAATGTACTCATATCCTGATGTTGCAGATGAAGGTAAATCAAGTGTTTGATCTGATGTATCTTCACGATAAACTGTAATATCAGCTCTTAATCTGTTTTTGAAGAAAGCTGTTTCAAGACCAAACTCAACTCCTGTTTTTGACTGATATGTTAAATTAGGGTTTGGTGCCGCTGTATTCTTAATATTTACAACACTCTGCCCGTCGTATGAAGAAAAAGTAGTATAGTTTAATGCATTTTTATAAGCTCCCGGTGAGTTTGAAACCTGTGCCAAAGATGCTCTAAATTTACCGTAAGAGAAAGTATCATTTTGAATATTAAATGCATCTGAGAATACGAAACCTAACGAACCTGCCGGATAAAAAGCACTTTCATCTCCACTGTAAATCACACTAAACCAGTCATTTCTTCCTGTAAACTCAGCATATAAATATCCTTTATAATCTAATTTTGCTGATCCGTAAACTGAATTTGTTCTTGTTTGAGTTACAACAGGAGCATTTTCTGTCTTATTTACAAAGTTACTGATGTATTCAGTACCCGGTTCAATAATTTTTGTTCCAAATCTTGAATTTTGATCTCTTTTAAAATCTCTTCTACCCGTACCTAAAATTCCAGAAAAAGTTAAATCATTTGCTAATTTAATGTTGCTTAAAGTAGCAATAATATCTGTATTCATTTCTGATACATTGATATTATTTAAACCTAAATATCCTTCGTCTCTTCCTGGCCATGTACTTCCTGCCGCCATAAAATCTTTTGAACTAAAACCATACGTATCAAGACCCGTTCTGAAAGTTAATGCAAGCCAGTTTTTCAATTGGTAAGTTCCAGTAACATTTCCGATAAAACGATTTTTTAAAGATGTATTATGATTTGCTTCTGTTACAAAATATGGGTTTAACAAATAAACATTGCTGTTCCATGGATAAATCTGACCTGTTTCTGCATTTTGATAATTTTTCAACCAAGCCTGGTCAATATTTGGAGCTAAACCACTTAATGAATATCCAACGTTATTAGGAGAATCTCCAAGAGCTGGTCTGTTGTTTGTGTTTTCAGCTATATAATTCACATTAGCATCTAATGTAAATTTCTCTGATTTTAATGTAGCGTTTAAAGTTGCATCGTTTCTTTCTAACCCAGAATTTGGAACGACGTCATTATTTTTTAGGTTATTGAAACCAAAACGTACAAATCCGCTGTCATTTCCACCAGAAATAGCAATACCATTTGTTGTAGTAACTCCGGTTTTAAAGAAATCCTGAATATTATTGTCAACTCTTGCATACGGTTTCATAGAACCGTCAAATATTTTCACTTGTTGTCCTACTGATTCAGAGAATTTTGGACCCCATGCATTTGTTGTATAACCATAGATTTCTGTTGGAGCCTTTGCAGGATCTGGCAAAGCACCATTTGAACCTGTTCCATATTCATTTTGATAATCAGAATATTTAGCATCTACTTTGTCAAAACTTACTCCGCTAGTTAATTCTACACGAATTTTTCCTTTACTTCCTTTTTTAGTTGTAATTAAAATTACACCATTCAAAGCTCGAGAACCGTACAAAGCCGCAGCAGCAGCTCCTTTAAGTACTGTTAAACTTTCAATGTTGTTTGGATTAATACTCGAAATACCGTCTCCGTTATCACGACCATCAAACCATTTACTTGTTGCTGCGCTATCATTATTCAATCCTGAATTATCGATAGGAACCCCATCTACAATATAAAGAGGCTGGTTACTTTCGCCAATACTAGAAATACCTCTAATAATAACTCTGGTACTTCCTCCAACACCTGTAGCAGGTATAGATACATCAACACCGGCAATTCTTCCTGATAGAGCTGAAGTTACATTAGTCGTAATGGCTTTGTTTAACTGTTCTCCTTTTACGTCCTGAACTGCATAACCCAATTCTTTTTTCTGTCTCTTAATCCCTAACGCCGTAACAACAACTTCATTCAGATTTTGTGCGTCCTGAGATAACACAACATTTACTGTAGAAGAAGCGCCAACTGTTACAGTTTTAGTTTTAATACCAATATACGAAAACACTAAAACATCTCCTGCAGATGCCTGAATCGTATACACACCGTCGTAATCAGTTTGACTGGCCGTTTTTGTACCCTGAATAAGAATACTTACTCCTGGCAGCGGCAATCCATTTTGATCGCTTACCAAACCTTTGACTGTTTTTACCTGCGCAACAGACAATTGCGCCGTAAAGACAACCATAAGGATCAACATAATTTGTTTCATTTTTATCATGGTTTTGATTAGTTAAGCGATAAATTTATTGTTAAGGTACTGTTAAAAAAAATATTTTATACAAACGGTTTGAATTTTTAAACAAACGACATAAAACATTCAACATTATGTTTTACGAAAACGTTATCCCAATAAAATAAAATATCAATATCGTTTTTTTACAAAATTTTATTCAAAAGAATTGCGATTTACCCAGTAATTGTGTAAAGTTGCACAGTAATTACAGCGCTTTGCAAATAATAATAAAAAGTTAAATAAAAGTTGAACGAAATTCGAAAACTAAAATTTGATATTAAACTTCAAAACCATATTTGGTTTTGGGGTTCTTATTTCACTCTCAACTTTTTACGATGGGGAGCTTATTTTAATGATTATCCCTATTCGTTTAAATCGAACTTAATTGAATTCTCGCTGCATATACCTTTAGTATATTTCAATCTTTTTGTTTTGGTACCTAAATATGTATTAAAACAAAAATATATTACCTACACTTTTTGGCTGTTGGTAAGTCTTTTTGGAATTTATTTATTAAAAACTGCCCTTACCTATTATATAGTATCCGAAAATATCTGGCCAGAAGCGAATCGTGAATATCATCCTTTTGAAATAAATCATATCGTTGCCGTTTGTATTGGCGAATTGTATGTTTTGGCCATGGCTTCATCAGTTTATCTAACTTTGACCTGGCTTCGAGAAAGAGAAAGAAACAGATCGCTGCGAGAAAATCAGTTTAAAATCAAACTGAAATATTTAGAGAATCAAATTCAGCCGCATTTCTTTTTCAATACCTTAAATAATCTATATGCCTTATCTCTGGAATCTTCGGATAAAGTTCCGGATGTAATTATCAAACTTTCAAATTTGATGGAATATGTGCTGTATGATGTAAAAGGAACCAAATTTGTTCCGTTGATAAAAGAAATTGATTATATTCAGAATTATATTGAAATTGAGAAGTTACGTTTTGAGAATGTAGAAGTTACAATCAATTTAGAATCAAATATAGAAGATGTGGTTGTTCCGCCGCTGATTTTCATTTCATTGGTTGAAAATGCCTTTAAACACGGCGGAGTGAACAATAATAACTTTAAAATTAAAATCAATTGTAAGGTTACTGACAATAAAATGTTAGATTTTGAAATCTTAAATAATTTTGTAATTTCACAAAATGTTAAGTCTAAAGGCGGCATTGGTTTAGTTAACACAAAGAAAAGACTAAAATTAATTTACAAAAATAATTTCAGCTTAAAAGATAAAACAAAACTGAATTACTATATAATTCGTTTGCAAATACCTATTCATAATGAAAATTAAATGTGTATTGATTGATGATGAACCGCTGGCAATCAAAGTACTGCAAAATTACTTTAACAATTTTACAGATTTTGAAGTTATCGGAACATTCAATAATTCTTTAGAGGCTCTGGATTTTATAAACAGTACTTCTGTAGATGCCGTTTTTCTGGATATCAATATGCCCATGATGACTGGTTTCGAATTAATTAGTTTAATAGAAAACAAAACTAAAGTTATCATAACAACCGCATTTAGGGAATTTGCAGCCGAAAGCTACGATCTTGACGTATTGGATTATTTGGTAAAACCAATTCCGCTTCCGAGATTTATAAAATGCATTAATAAAATTACAACCGAATACAATTTAAAAAACAATATTAAAATTGATGTCACAAAAGGCGACTCGCATATTTTTATCAAAGTCGATAAAAAAATGATGAAAATTAATATTGAAGAAATTCTTTTTATCGAAGGAATGAAAGAATATATAAAAGTTGTAACGCCTGATAAAACCTATATTACTCACAAATCCTTGACATCATTATCTGAAGAATTACCGGGAGATCGCTTCTTGCGCATCCATAAATCGTATGTAATTGCTTTAAATAAGGTAAAATCTATTGAAGGAAACCGCATTCAGATTCAGTCTTATACCATTCCAATTGGTAGAAATTACAGTAAAGACGTCAAAAATAGAATTCTCGAGTAAAATTTTAACATTTCTAACTACATATAAATTAACACATTGTTGAATAAATAAGGTTGTTCGTTTAAATTTAACATTATTTTCAATCAATAATTTTTTTTTGATTCATGTAACAAATATATTTACGGTCTTCAAAAAACACAATATTAAAAAATTAACCTTATTACAATTATGAGTTCAGAAAATGTTCAAACCAAATGGGGACAGTTTATCCCACTAGTTATCGTGTTCTTCTTTTGGGGTTTTGTTGCTGCCAGTAACGATATCTTAATTCCTGTATTTAAAACGGCTTTTAATTTATCTCAAGGAGAAAGTCAATTAGTTTCGTTAGCATTCTATATTGCTTATACAGTAGGATCCTTAATATACATGGGAATTTCAGTTTTAATCAAAGAAGATTTAGTTAACAAAATTGGTTACAAAAACGGTCTATCATTAGGATTACTTATTTCTGCAATCGGAACATTATTATTTTATCCTGCAGCAAATACAGGTTCATTTCCTTTAATGCTTTCAGGTTTATTCATAGTAGCTTTAGGATTTTCATTACAGCAAACTGTTGCTAATCCGTTAGCAATTGCTTTAGGGCCAATATCTACAGGTTCTCAGCGTTTAACATTAGCAGGTGGAATTAACAACTTAGGAACTACAATTGGGCCACTAATCGTAAGTTTTGCTATCTTCGGATCAAGTACAGGATCATCAACTTTAAGTATCGAAAGTGTAAAAATCCCTTATTTAATTTTAGGACTTGCTTTCTTATTAGTTGCTATATTACTTAAATTTTCATCTTTGCCTGACAAACCAGCTCTTATCGAAGAAGAAATTGCTGCTGACGGTGCTAATACAAAAAAATCAGCTTTGCAATATCCTCAATTAATAATGGGAATGATTGCAATCTTCCTTTATGTTGGTGTAGAAGTTTCTACAGCTAGTAATTTACCCGCATATATGGAAAGCAAATTAGGATTCTTAACTCAGGAAGTTGCTCCATATATCTCTTTATACTGGGCGAGTTTAATGATCGGACGTTGGACAGGTGCAATTGAAGCTTTTACAGATAAAGCAAGCTTACAGCAAATTTTACGTTTCGTAGCTCCTTATTTAGCTTTTGGTGTGTTCTTAACGGTAAATGCAATTGCAAAACACGACTTAACTCCATTTTATATTTACGGATTAATCATTTTAGTATTAATTGCGGCTGATATTGCAAGTAAAGGAAACCCTGCAAGAATGTTATTAATCTTCTCTTCTTTAGGTATTGTTGCGATCGCTATCGGAATGGCTACAACTGGAATTGTAAGTGTTTACGCTTTCACAAGTGTTGGTTTATTCTGCAGTACGCTATGGCCATGTATCTTTACACTTGCTGTAAGCGGATTAGGAAAAAACACAAGCCAGGGAAGCAGCTTCTTGATCATGATGATTATGGGTGGTGGAGTTATCAGCTGGTTACAAGGTTTTGTATCTGAATTCATTGGTATTCAGGCAAGTTATATTGTTGGTATCGTATGTTTCTCTTACCTTGCATTCTATGCTTGGAGCGTAAGCGGAATCCTTAAAAAACAAGGAATCAATTTCGACAAAAAATTATCTGGAGGTCACTAAAATTTCAGAAATACCCATATAAAAAATCCAAATTCCAATTTTAAAAACTGGAATTTGGATTTTTTTATTTACAAAAGTTAAACTTAACTTCTTAGCACCTCAGAGTCTTAGTCGCTTTACTTAGCATTAATAATATTATTCAAATTCTTCTTAAAAATAGCTTTATTCTGGGCTGATAATTGATACACAACATCTTTATCAGCATGAACAATAACTTTATCAATATTTGCATTTAAAAGCGCCTGCGGATCTTTTATTTTCAACGTACAGGCTCCGTCAAAAAAACCATCATCCTCGATAATCTTTTTAGCTTCAATAACAGTTCCATCACTTAAAACTGCTGAAATAGTCATTTCTTTATTTAAAGTTTTAGAATAAAATCCATCCATAACCAATAGAAGTCTATAACTATTTTTCATTTCAGGGCCTTTAAATTCATGCCGGGTAATATTATACCGTAGACCTTTTGCCAAAGTTTGAAACTTGACCGAACAATCTAATTCATAAGTAGCGACATCTCCGGCATCGTTTACAGAAGTAATTACTTTTGCCTGAGCATTTATAGAAAAGCTGGCAGCAAAAAAAGACAAGAAAACCAATATTACTTTCATAATCAACAGTTTAAGTTTTATATAAAAGTAAAAAAAATCGCCTTTTCTCGTTAGAAAAAAGACGATTTTAATTTTTATAAGTATCTAAGGATTACTTGTTTCCTTTTTCAAAATCAGCTACAAACTGAGCTAAACCGATATCAGTTAATGGGTGTTTCAACAATCCGTAAATTGCAGAAAGTGGTCCAGTCATAACATCAGCACCAATTTTAGCACAGTTCACAATATGCATAGTGTGACGCACAGAAGCTGCTAAAATTTGAGTTTCGTAACCGTAGTTATCATAAACCTCTCTAATTTCCTGAATTAAGTTTAAACCATCTGTAGAGATATCATCTAAACGTCCAACAAACGGCGAAACATAAGTAGCTCCTGCTTTTGCAGCTAAAATAGCTTGTCCTACAGAGAACACAAGAGTTACGTTAGTTTTAATTCCTTTATCAGAAAAATATTTTGCTGCCATAACACCTTCTTTAGTCATAGGCAGTTTCACAACGATTTGATCATGTAATTCAGCTAACTCCTCACCTTCTTTGATCATTCCATCATAATCAAGAGCATTAACTTCAGCACTTACATCACCTTCAACAAGATTACAAATGTCTACGTAGTGTTTTAAGATGTTGTTTTTTCCTGTAATTCCTTCTTTAGCCATTAATGACGGATTAGTTGTTACTCCATCTAAAACACCTAAAGCTTGTGCTTCTTTAATTTGAGCTAAATTAGCTGTGTCTATAAAAAATTTCATAATTATTTGTTTAATTAAAAATGGTTTGTTCGTATTTCTATTTTTGTAAATTTTTCTTCAAATAAACTATTTAAAGAAATCTAGCTGCAAAATTACAAAATCAATATCAATAACGTTTTTAAAATTAAAACCATTTTAAAATTATATGTTAAAAATAAGTGTATTTTTTACATTTTTTAATTATAACCCGCCAAAGAGTACAATTGCTTAGTATTTTTTATTACTAAATTTACTCATTACAAAAAAGCAGTCACCCAAATTCAATGAAAAGTTACAACTTAGAATCTAAATTTAGCCCCTACAGACAAATCAATTCTCCATAAATTTTCAAATTCCTCATCATCAAGCTTAACAGTTTCCGTACTGCCATCTGCATATTTGTACTTTAACTTTTTCAAAACTCCTCCAACAAAACTAACTTGCGGTCCTACTAAAAAATGAGGTGTTATTCTAAAATGATACCCCATTCCGCCTACCACACCTAAATTAGAGCCCGTTATTTTAAATGGAACTCCAACTGCTTTAGCTTTATCCTGATAAGACATATATCCAACTGCTATCTCTAAATTAGCTTCACCAACTCTAGCATGTTCATCTTCTGTCAATATAAATGATGGCCCAATAAATGAAATCGTAATGTCATCACTAAAACCGCCCGTAACAATCGTCCCATCATTTAATGTGATTTGCTGATTATTAAGTGTTCCCGAAGATTTATAAACATTATATTTCAAACCAAATCCCGTTTTTCCTTCTTTAAGATAATAAGCACTTAAATCATAACTCAATCCCGATTTCAAATCTCTGTAATATTTTTTTTGTGCTGAATTTAATCCATCCGGTGACGAAGCAACTCTAAAACTCTGACCTATATTTGCTGATATTAAAAAATTTGAGGATGATTTAGATCTTCCGTAATTATTTAAATTATATTGTTTAGTTCCATCCAAAACAATCTTGGATTTATTAGTCGCCGGTACAGAATCTTTGACAATTTTAGGCTTATTATAATCTGTAACATTTTCAATTTTCAATAAATCTGCGGTAATTCGATGACAAGAACTTCCGAAAGAATGTGGATACAAATGCTCTGTAATTAATAATGCATTAGCACCGCTTTTGCGTGCTTCTATTTTTGCCTTTTCAAGTACGGTTACAAAGTCACAATTTGTAGTAAAACCAGTATCTCCAATTTTGGTAGTTCCAATTTTACTATAACTTGCCGGAAGCTCAGATTTGGAGTTAAAAACAACAACTTTCTCAGTTTCATTCAATTTCTCATGTTTTTCAGAAACAGAAGTACTTATTTTTGGAGAACAAGAACAAAAAACAATAGTAATAAGCAGTAAAAGGTATTTCATTTTAGGTTTTAATAATTTTATAACTTATAATGATTCATCAACATTTTTTCATAAACCTTATCCGGAAGCGCTCGTTTTAGTACAATCGAAAACTTTTGCATAAAAACCCCTACTTTATAATGTATTTTCGGGTTTCCTTTTTGTATAATTTTAAAAATAGCTTCAGCCATTTCATTTGGGTTACTTCCCGCATCAACATGTTCATTCATAGTTGCCAGAGTATCTCCGTAAACTTTTTCGTAAGCAGAACCTTTTATTACAGGTGCATGATAACGCCCAGAAGCAATATTAGTAGCAAAATCTCCAGGAGCAACATTTGTAATTTCGATTCCAAATTGTTTTACTTCCATTCTTAAAGCCTCAGTAATTAATTCTAAAGCGCCTTTTGATGCCGAATATACACTCCTGTAGGGTAATCCCATGTAAGCTGCAATCGAAGTAATATTAATGATCAAACCTGATTTTTGTTCACGCATTTGCGGCAAAACAGCTTTCATTACTTCAATTGGACCAAAGAAATTAGTTTCAAAATTGTTTTTAATTTCTTCTGTCGGAATTTCTTCCAAAGGTCCTGTAATTCCAACTCCTGCGTTGTTAATTACAATATCTAATCTGCCCGAAGTCTCAATAATTTTATTAACGGCAGTTTTAATAGATTCTACATTTCGAACATCTAAAGCCACTAAAGGAAAAACTGAATTCAATACTTTCTCAGGATTTCTGCTTGTTCCGTAAACAACGAAACCTTTAGCGTGCAAAAATTCTCCAATTGATTTACCAATTCCTGAGGATCCTCCGGTAATTAAAACGACTTTATTCATTTGTAGGTTAGATGTTAAATGTTATAAGTTACAAGTTAGATGTTATATGTGAAAAGTTATAAGTTATATGTTATATGTGAGAAGTTATTAGTTAGATGATATAAGTTAAATGTAATTTTCTATTATTTGATTTCATGTATTAGTTAAATTTTTAACTTTTAACTTTTCACATATAACATATAACTTTTCACATATAACATCTAACTTCCCAAAGGGGTAAAAATAAAAAAATCCTCCCGAAGGAAGACTACTTTTATACAAATTCTAAAAAATAAAAAGTGGCAAGCGACCTACATCGCACCGCTCAACCGCGTACCCTTGCTATGTTCCCATCCTGGGGGAGTCTGCAGGAGCTGGTCGTGTAGGACTTGCCGGTGCAAATATACAATCTTTTTATATTTTTGCAAGAGCTTTGTTGCTATAAAAATATCGTCGTATATTGGCTTATTCAAATTTTAAACTATGAAAAAATATAACTTCCTAACTGTCATTTTATTAGGAATTACATTAATTGGATGTAACGGTACAAAAAAAGGTGAAAATTCTTTATTTACTATTGATGATTCTGCTTTTCCAGCACATTTTCTTCCAAAAGAAGCAGTTTCAATTGGAATTTTAAACCCAAATTCGAAAGAAATTGACAGCATTGTTTACTTTGTTAACGACAAAAAAGTAGGAAGTACAAAAGGGGCTGAAAAATTTAAATTTGAATTAAAAGATCAAAAACTAGGGTATCAATACTTAAAAGCGACAGCATATTTTGGCGGAGATTCATCTGACGCAACAAAACGAATTGAATTAGTTTCTGATGTTCAGCCTAAATTATTAAAGTATAAAGTAATCAACACTTTTCCGCATGACCCGGAAGCTTTTACAGAAGGTTTAGAATTTCATGATGGTGTTTTGTTTGAAAGTACTGGTCAAAAAGAAGATTCCTATTTTAGATCTGTTGATTATAAAACCGGAAAAGTGATCAAGCAGGTTGATCTTCCAAAAGAATATTTTGGGGAAGGAATTACTTTTATCAATGGAAAAATTTATCAATTAAGCTGGCAGGAAAAAACGGGTTTCATTTATGATGCAAAAACATTGAAACTAGAAAAAACCTTTAAATATGATAAAGATATTGAAGGCTGGGGAATGACACATGATGACCAATATATTTATCATTCTGACGGAACTGAGAAAATCTGGAAAATGGATCCAAATACTCAAAAATTAATTGATTATATCAATGTTTATTCTGGTTCTTCAAAAATTAAAGCCATTAACGAATTAGAATTAATTAATGGTAAGTTTTATGTAAATGTTTGGCAGAAAGATGCTATTGCAGTTGTAGATCCAAAATCAGGAGCTGTTGAAGGAATACTGGATCTTTCAGGTTTAAGAAAATTCATAAAAGCTCCAAAAGCCGAAGTTTTAAACGGAATTGCTTATAACCCGCAAACCAAAACAATTTTTGTTACCGGAAAATACTGGGAAAAAATATTCGAAATTACCGTTTCTGAATAATATTGAAACAATATTCAAAATTTTAAATTCCAAATTCCAATAGTAAAACACGAATTTCACAGATTTCACGGATTAGTTCGTGATAATTTGTGAAATTTGTGTTTTTTACTATTCTCAAAATACTAAATCTATATAATGATCACATTAATAAAAAATATACAAGAACTGCTTCAGGTTCGTGAAACTTCCGTTTCTAAAGTTTCGGGAGCTGAAATGGCAGAACTTCCGACTATTAAAAATGCATTTTTAATACTAAACGATAATATAATCGCAGATTTTGGTTCTATGGAAAATCTTCCTGAAATCAAAGCTGATAAAGTTATTAATGCTGCTGGTCGTGTCGTGCTTCCAACTTGGTGCGACAGCCACACGCATATTGTGTATGCTGGAAATCGCGAACAGGAATTTGTAGACCGAATTAATGGATTATCTTATGAAGAAATTGCCAATCGCGGTGGCGGAATTTTAAATTCGGCTAAAAAATTAAATGAAACTTCTGAAGAAGAAATTTACGAGCAGTCAAAACTTCGATTAGAAGAAGTAATGCATCTAGGAACCGGAGCGGTTGAAATAAAATCAGGCTACGGACTCACAATTGAAGGCGAATTAAAAATGCTTCGTGTTATTAAAAAACTGGCCGAAAATTATCCAATTGCTATAAAAGCAACTTTTCTGGGCGCACATGCTTTTCCCACTCATTACAAAGAAAATAAAACAGGTTACATTGATGAGATCATCACGAAAATGCTTCCTGAAATTGCTCAAAATAAACTAGCGGATTATGTGGACGTTTTCTGCGAAAGCGGTTATTTTTCTGTAGAAGAAACAGAAAAAATCATGCAGGCGGGAATTGATTTCGGCTTAAAGCCAAAAATCCACGTAAACCAGTTTAATTCTATTGGCGGAATTCAGGCTGGTGTTAAATTTAAGGCTCTTTCTGTCGATCATCTCGAAATAATGAATCCGGAAGATATTGAAGCTTTAAAGAATACCGAAACAATGCCGGTTGCTTTGCCTTCTTGTTCTTATTTTTTGAGTATTCCGTACACGCCGGCCCGCGGGATGATTAATGCCGGGCTGCCTTTAGCATTAGCCACCGATTTCAATCCGGGTTCTACTCCATCCGGAAATATGAATTTTGTTGTTGCAACAGCATGCATTAAAATGAAAATGACTCCGGAAGAAGCTATAAATGCTGCCACAATAAACGGCGCCTACGCAATGGGACTTTCTGAAACTCACGGAAGTATTACAAAAGGTAAAAAAGCCAATTTAATTATAACCAAACCCATTTCTTCTTATTATCAAATTCCTTATGCTTTCGGAAGCAATTTGATTGAAGATGTAATTATTGAGGGCGAAATTATTTAATAACAATATATTATAAAATTGACCGCAGCGGTTGAAACCGCTCCCTTTGTCAAAAGCTTACAATCATTAAATTCCTCAAGAAAAACATAGCCCGTGGTTTCAACCACGGGAAACCATTATAAAGTTTCATTAAACAAAAAAAGGTCTGCAAACAAATCTGCAGACCTTTTTTATGTGGTATTTATTTTGCGAGATTGAATATTATCTCAAGCTGAAACTAGTTTTAGAAACTAATTCGTCGTTATCAAAAACATTGATAAAGTAAGTTCCTTTTACGAAATCTTTTCCTGGTAAATCTTGTACAACATTTACAGATTTGTTTTCGTATTGAACTGTAGTTTTGAAACTGTAAGTTAATGAGTTATCACCAAAACTTTCTGTTTTTTTATCTCCTAAAACATTGTTTTTAGCATCAATAACTTGTACATAATACGTTTTATCACCAGATTTTGCAATTTGGTTTTCAGCAATAGTAAAACTAATTTTTAAAACATCAGCACGGCTTGCTTTATCTGTTTCAATTTGTTTTCCAGAGCTTCTTAATTTGTAAGCTGCAGTTTTAGTGTTTAAAATTGATAATTTAGAACCTCTTTCAACTGTTTTTGCCAGCTCTTCATTTTGACCTACAAGTACTTCGTTATATTTTTTAGACTCTCCTAAAACTACAATTGTACTGTCTCTTTGAGTTGTCAAAACACCATTTTGTTTTTTCAGCTCATCGTTTTCAGCAACTAAAGTTTTCATTTTACCCTGCATTGCCTGAACTTGAGATCTGTATTTAGAAACGTCGCCTTTAGATTTATTTAAATCTGCCATTAAAGCGACAACTTTATCTCTTTCCTGAATTAATTCATCAGACATTGACGTGTTTTCAGCAATTGCAGCATCATACGTTGCTTTTAATTCCTGTAAATCTTTCATAACAGATTCTTTTTCTGTCATTGACGTTGTCAATTCCGTTTTAACTACTTCAGTATCAGAAGAAAGTTTAAAAATATACACTAAGCTACCAATCAGTAGGACTGCTAAAACCGCTATTACCGCTTTTAGACTTGAATTGTTGTTGTTCTTTGGGTTTTCCATATTGAATAATTTTCTTTAATAACAAATTTAAGAATTAATATATGTTAATAACGTAAGTTGTAACAATTATATTATTTTTGGAAAATAAATTTTTTTCATGGAGAAATTAGTTCCTTTTACTGTCAATGATTTGGCAAAAGTCACAAATCATCGTAGTGGTGAAATAAAATTCGGCGAAAAAATGATTGTCATTCCAAAAGGAGCTGATAAAATCAAATTTTTGCACGAATCGGAGGCGAAGTATGTATTATTAGGAATTCCGGAAGATATTGGGGTGCGTGCTAATTACGGCAGACCCGGAGCAGCTTCGGCATGGGAAAATGCAATTAAAAGTATTGCCAATATTCAGCATAACCGTTTTTCTAAAGGAAGTCAGATTATTGTTCTGGGGCAGCTGGATGTTGCTCAGGAAATGCGCGATGTTGAAAATTTAGATTTTAATGACATTGATGATCGTTCAAAACTAAGTCAGCTGGTTGAAAAAATTGACAAAGAGGTTTCGCATATCATTTTTACTATAATTAAAGCAGGTAAAACGCCAATTATTATAGGAGGCGGACATAATAATGCTTACGGTAACATTAAAGGTTCGGCTTTAGCCAAAGGAAAACCTATCAACGCCATTAATTTTGATGCCCATTCTGATTTTAGAATTCTGGAAGGGCGCCATAGCGGAAATGGTTTCTCGTATGCGTATGAAGAAGGATTTCTAAAAAAATATTTCATTTTCGGACTTCATGAAAATTATACTTCAAAAAGTGTTTTAGACATTATTAAAAAACTTGAAGATCGTGTTCGTTATAATACTTACGACAGCGTAAATATTCGTAAAGAAAAAGATTTTGAAAGAGAAATGGCGCTAGCTCTTGAATTTATTAAAACCGATTCATTTGGAATTGAAATTGATCTTGACGCAATTCCAAATATTGCCAGCAGTGCTATGACTATAAGCGGTTTTTCGGTCGAAGAATTAAGACGATTTATTACATTTTTTGGTCAGAATAGAAATGCAGCTTATTTGCATATCTGCGAAGGTGCACCAGATTTAGCCGATTCTCCAAACAATAATTTAATTGGAAAATTAATTGGTTATTTGATTACCGATTTTATCAAGGCCAATAACGAAAAAGAGAAAACCCAATGAAGAGCAAGCGGCTTAAAACCGCATATTTCCCAAATAATAAAAGATTCAAATAAACGATTGACTGAATAAAACCTATCTTTGCACAGATTTTAGTACTTAAAACTAAAAATTCTTAATTAATAAGATATGTTATTCGAAGATTTATCACTTTCAAAAAGTATACAAAGAGCTGTATTTGAAGAAGGCTATACAAACCCTACTCCAATTCAGGAAAAATCTATTCCGATTGTTTTATCCGGACGTGATTTGATTGGCTGCGCTCAAACAGGTACCGGAAAAACTGCAGCATTTGCAATTCCTATTATACATCAATTACACCGAATTGTTGGTTCATCAAAAAAAGCAAAACAAATTCGTGCGCTTGTTGTAACACCAACACGTGAGCTGGCTGTTCAGATTGGACAGAGTTTTGATACTTATTCTAAATACACCAATTTAACGCAATTGACCATTTTTGGAGGAGTTTCACAAAATCCGCAGGTTGATGCTTTAAAAAATGGTATTGATATTTTGGTGGCGACTCCCGGCCGATTATTAGATCTGCATAAACAAGGTTTTCTTGATTTGAATCATCTGCATACTTTAGTATTAGATGAAGCGGATCAAATGCTGGATATGGGTTTTATAAATGATGTAAAAAAGATTGTAAAACTTACGCCAAAAAACAGACAAACTTTATTGTTTTCTGCAACAATGCCTCTTGCTATTCTTGAATTGGCAGAAATGTTTCTGCAGGATCCTGAGAGAGTTGAAGTTTCTCCCGTTTCATCTACTGCAGAAAATGTAGAACAGCGTATTTATTTTGTTGATAAAACAGAAAAAAGAAACCTGCTGTATCATTTGATCAAAAATGAAAATTTATCAAACGTACTTGTTTTTTCAAGAACAAAACACGGTGCTGATAATGTTGTAAAAGCACTTCGTAAAAAAGATATTCCGGCCGAAGCTATTCATGGCGACAAATCGCAAAATGCGAGACAACGTGTTCTGGATGCTTTCAAAAACAAAGAAGTTGGTGTTTTGGTTGCTACTGACATTGCTGCCAGAGGAATTGACATTGAACAGCTTCCGTATGTTATCAACTTTGATTTACCAAATATTCCTGAAACTTACGTGCACAGAATTGGTCGTACCGGACGTGCCGGAAATGGCGGTATTGCGATTTCTTTCTGCGGAAAAGACGAAGAGCCTTACTGGAAAGATATTAAGAAATTAATAAAAGTTGATGTAAAAATTATTTCAGACCATCCGTATCAATGGCATGCCGGAAGTCCTGAAGCCGGAGAAAAACCGAAAAACTCAAACAGAAGCGGCGGTGCTCATAAATCGAGAAAATCAAATACTTCTAAAAAGAATAAAAAACGCTGGTATTAACCAGCGTTTTTTGATTCGTTTATTAGGTAATTTAAAATTTTAAAGAGCTTAACCGGTTCAAAAGGTTTCACAATTATATCGTTCATTCCTGCAGAAATGGCTTCATCTGTGATTTCGTCTTTATCAAAAGCTGTCAATGCAACAACTGGTGTTTTTAAGCCCAGCTGACGAATTCTTTTTGTGGTTTCGAATCCGTTCATCAGCGGCATGTTAATATCCATCAAAATAAGATCAAACTGCTCATTTTCTAATATAGTAAGAGCACCAAAACCATCGTCTACTACTTTACATACAAAGTTGTTCTTTTCGATAATTTTCTTGGTCACTAACTGATTGATCTGATTATCTTCTACAATAAGAATTTTATATATATCACTCGAAGTTAAATCAACTTCAATATCTTCAATAATTTTCTTCGTTTTTTGAGGATCATGCTCAAAAGGAATGACGAATGAGAATGAAGTTCCGGCTCCCAGATCGCTTTCCAGAGTAATGGAGCTTCCAAAAAGTCCCAATAATCTTTTTACAATACTAAGACCAAGTCCTGTGCCCTGATAATCTTCGTCTTTTCTTCCTACCTGAACAAATTTTTCAAATATTTTGTTTTGATCTACAGCGGCGATTCCAACTCCGTTATCTTTTATTAAAAAGTCCAGATAATGAAATTTCCCTTCTACTTTGTCAAGTCTTACGATTATTTCAACTTCTCCGTCTTTAGTAAATTTCAATGCATTACTTACCAAGTTCATCAAAATCTGCGCTAAACGAAGTTTGTCTCCAATCAAATACTCAGGAATATCAACATCGATAGCGACGTTAATTTTATTATTATTTTTTTGAGCCAAAAATGACAGTGAATTTTTAATTACTGTAATTTCATCCGATATATTAAATGTTAAACTCTCCAAAACCACTTTATTCTCTTCTATTTTATTAATCTGCAGAATATCGTTTACCAAAGACAATAAATATCGGGCCGAAAATTTTAAGGCGCTTAAATGCTGGCTTTGCGATAATTCTTTATGTTCTTCCAGAAGCATATTTGTAATTCCGACAACACCATACAGCGGAGTACGTAATTCATGGCTTATAGTAGAAATAAATTGAGTTTTGAGCAACGAGGCTTCTTCGGCAATTTCTTTTGCTTTTACGAGCTCTAAATTGTGTTTTTTCTTTAACCCAATATTCTTAACTAACGTAACAATTAGGAAAAGAAGTATAAATGAGATTAAAATAAACAGGATTACTATAATTCGTGATTTTTTGAGACTCTGGGACTGGGCTGTTTTTTCATTTTCAATTTTCTCAATTTGTCTTTTATATTCATCCAGTTCCAGGTTTAAACCAGCCACAGAAGCTTTTTTTAGTTTTTCCTCACTGTATTGTTCTCCGGTAATTTTATTGTAAATGATTAGATTATCATAAGCTTCTTTATGCTTACCTATTTTATTTAAAAATCTTGAATATTCTAAATGTGCATATGCTAAATCAGCTTTTTCGCCTTTTGAATCATCTTTTGAAATCGCTTTCTTAAAGTATCTATCGGCGTTAATAGTGTCATTTTCACTTGACCAGTACATTCCATTTAAAAAGTTTAAAGCAACATCATCCGATTTTCCTTTTAAATCATTTTCATGTTTGTTTATGTAAAGTAAATAAGGTAATCCTGCTTTATAATTTCCAATTTTAAAGTACGACCAGACAATATTAAGATTAGTTATAGCAACTTCTTTCTGATATTTTTGCTGTTTACCAAATTTTAATGATTCTTTGTAATAGGCAATTCCGTGACCGTACATTTTTTTCTCAAAAAAATACAGGTTTCCCAAATTGCTCGTAATCATCATCCTAAGACTCACAATATTAGATCGTTCGGCATAGTATAACGCTTTTTTATAAAAAAAGATGGCTTTGTTGATTTCGCCTAAATCATGAAAATTAATCCCTATGATGTTGTAGTTTCTTGAAATTAAAGTATCATTTTTAATATCAAATGCATACTGCAGAGCAATTCCAGATTTTTTTAAGGATTTTTCGTAATTAGTTTCGTCCAAATAATCACAAGCTTGTTGTGTTAAATCTTTAACTTTTGCAATAGTTACAATTTGGTTTTGAGCTGACGACTCAGAACTAAATATGTTTAGAAAAGCAAAAATTAAAAAACAAAATCTATACTGAAGCATAATTTGGGCGTATGTTTATTCAAATATACATTATTATAATAATTACACAATAATAGTATTTACCTTAATAATGAAAGATTAAATAATCATTCTTTTTTCTTTGATATTTATTGCAAGGCTTTAGGTAGAATTTTATAAGAAACATTGAGGTATTACAAAAAATACACAATCATTTTTCCATCAACATATCTGAAAAATATTCAAAGAAAAACTTAAATAAATAAAAAATAATATTATTTTTAACAAAACCAAAAAACACAAACTCCAAGTGTTTAAAAGATTGGAGTATTAAATCCAAAAAATATGTTAGATAACCTTTCAAAATTTGAAGAAACAGAAAAATTAACAAAAGCACAACAAAAAGCAATCACTGGAGGAGATACTCCTGAAGAAAGTGAAGATGCAAGAAAAGGTAAAGTTGCTGCAAAATAAATTCACTAGTTGATTTTATCAGCTTTATAAAAATCAAAAACCGTAACAAACAAAATCTGTTACGGTTTTTTTATATTCAAAAAGAAATAAATTATTTTTCTTCTATTGTATTAAAATTTTCTTCATTTCCATTTTCCCATTGCCCAACAACCGAAGTTGCAAGTGCATTTCCTAGTACGTTGGTTGCACTTCTAAACATATCACAGAAATGGTCAATTGGCAAAATCAATGCAATTCCTTCTACCGGAATTTTAAACATTCCGCAGGTTGCTGCAACTACAACTAAACTTGCTCTCGGTACACCCGCAATTCCTTTACTCGTAAGCATTAAAACCAAAAGCATTGCCATTTGAGTTCCTAAATCTAAATGTACATTGTAAAACTGCGCAATAAAAATACTGGCAAAAGTCATGTACATCATACTTCCGTCAAGGTTAAATGAATATCCTAGCGGCAGCATAAATGACACGATTCTGTCTTTTACGCCAAAGCTTTCTAATTCTTCTGTCAACTTAGGAAAAACAGCTTCTGAACTTGTTGTTCCAAAAGCAATTGCCAAAGGCCCAATGATGCGTTTTAATAATTCGATCATTCTTCCTTTTAAGAAAATAAAACCAACTGCGATTAAAACAACCCACAATGTTCCAATTCCTAATAAGAATGAACCGAAAAATTTAAAATACGTAATTAATAATTCTTCTGCATCACGTACAGCAAAAACGGCTGCAATGGCACCAAAAACTCCAATTGGAGCAAAGTTCATTACATAGTTTACCATTTTTAATACAATATGTGATATTTTGTCTAAAGCGCCAATTACTGGTTTTACAGTATTTCCTAAAGAAGCTGCAGCTAATCCGAAGAAAATAGAAAAAATTACAATTTGTAAAATTTCATTAGTTGCCATTGCTTCAATAATACTTTTGGGAACAATATGCTCAACGAAGTTTTCAAAAGATAAATTTTGTGTTTTAGCTGTTACTTCAGAAGCCGAAGCCATATCTACGTGTCCTAATTTCAGACCTACTCCAGGCTCTAAAATATTAACGTAAAACAAACCAATTAATAATGAGATAAACGAAGCCGTAAAAAACCATCCAAGTGCTTTTCCTCCAATTCTACCCACCGTTTTTATATCTCCTAATTTTGCGATTCCAACAACCAGAGTAGTAAAAACCAAAGGAGAAATAATCATTTGTACTAAACGGATAAAAACTGTCGCCAGCATTTTAATTTTGGTACTAAAAGACTGTGCCGCTTCTGGCGAAATATAATGATGTAAAATAATTCCAAGAGCTGCGCCAAGGAACATTGCAATTAAAATCTGCCCGGTTAATCCTTTAATAAATGATTTTTTCTTAGTTTCTGTAATTTGCATTAATTTACTTTTTAATTATTAAAATATAAGACCCTCACTGTCTTACTTTTACTAATATGTTTTGTTGATTAAATAAAAATCAGCCAAAACAATCGCAGCCATCGCCTCAACGATTGGTACTGCACGAGGCACCACGCACGGATCATGACGTCCTTTTCCGGTCATTGGTGTAATATTTCCTTTATTATCGAGAGAATCCTGAGTCTGCATGATAGTCGCAACAGGTTTAAAAGCCACTCTGAAATAAATATCCATTCCGTTGCTTATTCCGCCCTGAATTCCACCTGAAAGATTTGTTTTTGTAGTTCCGTCCGGATTGTATAAATCGTTGTGTTCGCTGCCTTTCATTTCTGAGCCAGAGAAACCGCTTCCGTATTCAAAACCTTTTACTGCATTGATAGACAGCATTGCTTTTCCTAATTCAGCATGTAATTTATCAAAAACAGGTTCACCTAAACCAACCGGAACATTTTGAATTACACAAGATACAACACCTCCAACGGTATCTCCCTGCTTACGAATATCACGAATATATTCTTCCATAATTGCTGCTGATTTTTCATCAGGACAGCGAACCGGATTGCTTTCTATTTTTGAGAAATCTAATTCCTGATAAGGTGTATCTAAATGAATTGGACCAACAGAAGAAACGTAAGCATTAATTTTAATTTCAGGAAGCATTTGTTTTGCAATTGCGCCTGCTACTACTCTGCTGGCAGTTTCGCGTGCAGAACTTCTTCCGCCGCCGCGATAATCACGAAAACCATATTTTTGATCATATACATAATCAGCATGGCTTGGTCTGTAATTATCTTTTATATGAGAGTAATCATCTGATTTTTGATTGGTATTTGGAATAATAAAACCAATGGGTGTTCCGGTCGTTTTTCCTTCAAAAATTCCAGATAAAAACTGAACCGCGTCTGGTTCTTTTCTTTGGGTTACAATTGCTGACTGTCCCGGTTTTCTTCGTGACATTTCAACTTCAATTGCTTCAAAATCAAGTTCTATTCCTGACGGACAACCGTCAATGATTCCGCCTAAAGCTTCACCATGCGATTCTCCAAATGTTGTTATTTTATATAGGGTGCCGTAGCTGTTTCCTGCCATTGTAATTTGTTTTGAGCAAATGTAAGTTTTATGAATTAAATTAAAAAATTAAAAATTGGTAATATTAATTAAAGATTAAACACTTTAAAAATCACAATTTATTAAAATTGTCTCCAGATTAATAACCTTTTCATAAAATAAATTATGTGAGATTTTCTTTCATTTGCTGAACTTCAAATTGAGAAAAATTGAAAAAACGAAATGTCGAACTGGTCATTATTTCTGATGTCCATTTGGGAACTTACGGAAGCCACGCTAAAGAACTAAACAACTATTTATCAACCATTAAACCTAAAACTTTAGTTTTAAATGGTGATATAATTGATGCATGGCAATTTAGAAAATCTTATTTTCCGAAAGCGCATTTGAGAGTCATTCAGCGTATTATTGGAATGGCTTCAAAAGGCACAAAAGTGTATTACATTACCGGAAATCATGACGAAATACTTCGAAAATTCAGCGACATGAATATGGGCAATTTTTCTTTGGTCGATAAATTAGTTTTAGAATTAGACGATAAAAAAGCCTGGATTTTTCACGGAGATGTTTTTGATGCTTCTGTTCAACATTCTAAATGGATTGCAAAACTGGGTGGATTAGGTTATGATTATCTAATTTTAATGAATCGCTTTGCTAACTGGTGTCTGGCTAAATTAGGACGCGAACCTTATTCTTTCTCCAAAAAAATCAAAGCCAGTGTAAAAAAAGCTGTAAAATTTATTTCAGATTTTGAAACTACTGCAACAGATCTGGCAATAGAGAAAAATTACGATTATGTAATCTGCGGTCATATTCACGAACCTAAAATCCTTACTAAAGAAAATAAACACGGCTCTACTTTATATTTGAATTCTGGAGACTGGGTTGAAAATTTAACTGCACTCGAATATCATAAAAAGCGCTGGAAATTATATTCGTATACTCATACTCATTTTACAGAAGAAGAAAACCTATTTGAAATGGAAGACAATCTAACATCTCAAATGCTTTCGAATATTATTTTAAAAAAATAAGCAAACCTACGTTTAAAGCCCTGTATACGTTGTTTTTAACTTTTGTATGCATCAAAAATTCAAAAAAATGTGAATTATATAACAATTTCTAAAAATGTTATACGTTCTTCATAAGTAAGGAAATCTAAATTTGACAAAAATTAATCAACCATTTTTATGAAGAAGATAATATTATCTGCCATTATGCTTTTTGGATTAGCATTTACGGCTCAATCGCAAGAAATTTCGAAGCACGCTTTAGGATTACGTTTAGGAGACAATAACGGGTTTGGAGGAGAAGTATCCTACCAACTTGGTTTAAATCAAAAAAACAGACTTGAATTTGATTTAGGATGGAGAAACAGCAGCGATGTTGATGCCATTAAAGGTGTTGCTCTTTACCAATGGGTTTGGAATATCGATGGCGGATTTAACTGGTATGCTGGTGTCGGTGGAGGTTTAGCTGCTTGGGATCATGATTATTACAATAACAATTACAGATACAATGATAGCGGAACTTATGTTTTTGCAGCTGGAGATATTGGTATCGAATATAGATTTAAAGAAGTGCCAATTACATTATCATTAGATGCAAGACCTGAAATTGGTTCTGGTTATTATGACGACGATAACTTTGGATTTGACGTTGGTTTAGGCGTTAAATTCAGATTCTAATTAAAAATAAAAAATAATTGTAAGAAGAAACCTGTCGTTTAATGCGACAGGTTTTTTTTATGTTTTAATTATAATGATTGTCACCCTAAGGGCTATTTAAGAGATAGAAGCATCACGAGCGGGCTTCGACTACGCTCAGCCTGACATTTAACCTCTAACTTTTTAGTTCTAACACTATTTGATAATAATCTCCTTTTTAGAATGCACTTTTACAACCGTATAAGGATAAGTAATAGACTGTGTTACCATTGCATCCGGAGCCGGATTTTTTTCTTTTACTGTAATGATGATATTTTTATCAGTTTCTTCAACACTTTCAATTCCAATAGAATATCCTCCGGTGTTTTTCTCACCCATATTTAGGATCACATAATTAGAATTGGCAATGTCAGCCTGTTTCATTTTTGCCGTCAAAAGCGGATCATTCTCCAGCATTTTGATTTCATTAGGTTCTGTCAAAATTTCAAAGAATTTGATATTTCCACCACCATCAGACTGTTCTGTTAAAACTTCGTATAAAGCTGTTGATCCCGTTGATTTTTTTGCACCGCAGGAAACCAAAACAAAAATTACTAAAACCGAAATTACTTTTTTCATTACGTTCAAATTTTTTAAATTAATGTTCTTACTCTTTATAATCGTCAATTGCTCTCTGATACAAAGCCTCGTATTTAGGCAGAATGTTTTTTATATCAAAATTCTTCGCCACTTCTAATGCATTAGCCTTAAACTCTTTTAACGTATTATCGTCCTTTAATATTTTAATTGCGTTTGCAGCCATTTCATCAACGTTTCCAACATCGCTTAAATATCCCGAAACACCATCAAAATTAACTTCTGGAAGTCCGCCTGAATTACTGGAAATTACAGGAACACCGCATGCCATAGCTTCTAAAGCCGCCAAACCAAAACTTTCAGTTTCTGATGGCAGTAAAAACAAATCGGTCATGCATAAAATTTTGTCGATTTCATTACTATTTCCAAAGAAAATTACTTTGTCGTAGATTCCAAGTTCCATACACAAAACTTCAGCTCTTTCTTTTTCAGGACCGTCACCCACCATCATTAATTTGGCTGGCATTTCTTTCTGAATATTATAGAAAATCTTAATAATATCCGGTATACGTTTTACTTTTCTAAAGTTACTAATATGCGTTACAATTCGCTCATCTGCTTTAGCCATTACATACCTGTGACAAGGCTCGGTTGGATCTTTTCTAACTTTATCCAGTTCAATAAAATTCGGAATTACTTTAATTTTATTTTTGATTTTGAATAATTTCAAAGTATCGTCTTTCAAACTCTGGGAAACCGAAGTTACATAATCTGATTTATTGATGCTGAAAGTTACTGCAGGTTTATAAAAGGGATGATTTCCAACAAGCGTGATATCAGTTCCGTGAAGCGTTGTAATCATCGGAAGATTAATTCCTTCGTTTTTAAGCATTTGTTTTGCCATATAACCTGCATAAGCATGCGGAATTGCGTAATGCACGTGTAGAACTTCTATTTTGTATAATTTAACCATATCAACCAATTTACTTGACAAGGCCAATTCGTAAGGCTGATAATGGAATAAAGGATATTCAGGAACGTTTACTTCGTGATAATGAACATTTGGATTTAAAAGCGCCAATCTTACTGGCTGACTATAAGTTATAAAGTGTATTTCGTGTCCGCGTCTGGCTAATTCAAGACCTAACTCAGTGGCTACTACCCCACTACCGCCAAACGTTGGATAACAAACTATTGCTATTTTCATGTATTAAATTTAATTCTACGAAAGTACTCAAAAATCACGTTTAATTGGGGTTTTAAATTGTTAGATTTTTGTAAAAGTTAAGTGCTGAGATTCTAAGCTTCTAAAAATCTAAGGCTTACTTATTGAGCAAAGTGTGGGTAAACTTGTATTTTTCTTTGATGAGAACTTTGTCAAAGTTTAAAACTTTGACAAAGTTTACACAACAAAACCCGACAGGTTTTAAAAACCTGTCGGGTTTAACACGTATTAAAAACCAAAAAAGGCACAAAATCTAAAATTTCATGCCTTTCAAATATATTATCAATTTCTCTTAGAAAAATCTGCTGTGCCAGCTGTCGGCAGCGGGAACTTCCCAAGCATCATTAAATTCTTCAATATTCGTAACCAAGTTATTAAACACAATTGTGTTTCCGGTTACTGCTTTATCTTTTACCATTTTCTTGAAATCAATTAATGGTTTATGTGCAATATGCTCTCCAAGTTTAAAAGTAACGTTCATTTTATCCAATAAATCAACGTTATATTTTTTTTCTAATCCCTGAATAAATTCTACAGAGCTATCAATAGAACATCCGGTTGCAGCCTGCACTTCCTGATTTACTGCTAATATTATAAAACGATTGTATTTTAGCAAAAATGAAGCTTCAAGGCTAGTTCCGTGAGCAGCCCAATCTTCTACAAAAGCTTTTAAATCAGTTTCGATTTCAGAAAACTCTTCCTCAGAAAATTTTCTGTTCGATTGGTAAATCCAAATTCTTGATTCACCAGGTAAATTTTCAAAAGGTATATACATTTTTTAATTTTAGATTTTAAATATTAAGCCAAGAAAATTAAAATCTTACTACTTAGAAATTTATTGTCTTTCTAATTTTGAAAGGATATTAAAATATCTAAATTCTTTGCTTTTTGCATCAAATAACTCAATTTCTGTATAACTTACTTTGAGTTTATCTTTTTTCTTAATCTCATTATTGGTTAGTAAAGAGGCCGTATCGAAAGAATCTAATAAAAGAAGATTGTAATTTCTACCATTTTTATCCTTTAGCTGTAAAGTAACAAATTGCTCCCATTTAATATCTACCACTTCTCCTAAAAGAGATAAATCTTGCTGCTGAGTTTCTTTTTTGTCTTTAATCTCGTTCTTCCCTAATTCCATTATAACAAGAGGGCAAAATTGCAACATTTTAATAGCTACGCTCTCTCCTAATTTAGTCATCCCTTCATCATCATCAAAATTCACCTTATCTTCTGGTTTAAATTCTGATAAATGATCTGAGTAACTTTTAATCATACATACGCCAACTTCAACTTTAAAGTCTTCGGCAGATAAATTAGGATTTTTTGCTTTTTTTGCTTCCAGGCAGCTACAAGTTTCTTTTGCAACAACTTCAATTACATCTTGAGAATAAACACTAATATTACAAAGCAAGATGATAATAAATAAAACAACTTTCTTCATATTACAAATCCTGCGCATTAGCAATTAATTCAGCAACGTCCATTACTTTTACCTCGCCTTCTTTATGTTCATGTTTGATACCGTCAGTTAACATTGTATTACAGAACGGACAACCCGCTGCTATAATATCTGGCTTTACTTCCAGAGCGTCTTCTGTACGTAATACGTTTACCTCTTTGTTTCCCGGTTCTGCATCTTTAAACATTTGTGCTCCTCCTGCTCCACAACATAATCCATTTGCTTTAGAACGTTTCATTTCAACTAATTCAACGTCTAATTTCTGGATTAAATCTCTTGGTGCTTCGTAAACTTTATTGGCTCTTCCTAAATAACACGGATCATGAAAAGTGATTTTCTTTCCCTTAAACTGTCCGCCTTCAACAGTAAGTCTTCCATCATCAATTAATGATTTTAAAAACTCTGTATGATGAATAACTTCATAGTTTCCGCCCAATTCAGGATATTCATTTTTTAATGTATTAAAACAATGCGGACAAGCTGTTACGATTTTTTTTGCTTCATAAGCATTCAAGACCTCGATATTCATCATGGCCTGCATTTGAAACAAAAATTCATTTCCGGCTCTTTTTGCAGGATCTCCAGTACAACTCTCTTCTGTACCTAATACTGCAAACGAAACATTAGTACGATTTAAAATACGTACAAATGCTTTGGTAATTTTTTTTGCTCTATCATCAAAACTTCCTGCACAACCTACCCAAAACAAAACCTCTGGCTGTTTTCCTTCGGCAAGCATTTCTGCCATTGTTGGCACTACTAAACTTTCTGACATCTTCTTTTGTTGTTAAATCGGTTAATCGTTTATTTGGTTAATCGCTCTCTCTGACATAACCTTACTAAAAAACCTTGATACTTTTATTAAAATCGATTAAACGGTTACATAAATAACCGGTTAAACGTTATTTCTAATTCTCGTTTTTCCAATTTAAACGGTCCTGCTGGCTGTATTGCCAAGGCGCACCGTTATTTTCGATATTAGTCATCATTGCATTCAATGACATTGGCGCAGCACTCTGCTCCATAACTAAATAGCGACGCATATCCATAATAATAGATAACGGACTGATATTTACCGGACACTCTTCTACGCAAGCATTACAAGACGTACATGCCCATAATTCTTCAGGAGTAATATAATCGTTTAAAAGTGATTTATTGTCTGGAACAAAAACACCTTTATTAGCATCAATATTTTTCCCAACCTCAGTTAAACGATCTCTTGTATCCATCATAATTTTACGTGGAGACAATTTTTTACCCGTTTGATTTGCAGGGCAAGAAGAGGTACAACGTCCGCACTCAGTACAAGTGTATGCATTTAAAAGCTGAACCCAGTTTAAATCCTGAACGTCACTTGCTCCAAATTTAGCCGGTGCTGCATTCTCATCTGCGGGCGGAGCCGCTGCAAAAGGATCAGCATTTGGATCCATCATTAATTTAACCTCATTAGTAACTGAAGCTAAGTTATCAAACTGTCCTTCTGGTTTTAAATTAGCAAAATACGTGTTTGGGAATGCTAAAAGAATGTGTAAGTGTTTTGAGAAGTACAAATAATTCATAAAAATCAAAATACCTACAATATGCAGCCACCAAAATGTTTCAAATAATATTACAACCAATTCATTCGACATTCCGTTGAAAATTGGCGCTATAAACTGACTGATTGGAAAACTTCCTGCTTTATGAAAAACTCCTCCCGGAACATTTTGTAAATGAAGGTCTGAGGCGTTCATCAATAAAAACAAAATCATTAAAACAGTTTCAAAATACAAAATGTAGTTTGCATCACTTTTAGGAAATCCTGTTAAATCAGAATGTATAAAACGTTTCAGTCTGATAAAGTTTCTTCTTAACCAAAAAACAGTAACAGCAAAAATTACCAGTATGGCCAATATTTCAAATGAAGCAATTAAAACATCGTAAACTACACCTAAATATGGTGCAAAAATTCTATGAGTTCCTAATAATCCATCGATTATAATTTCTAGTAATTCGATATTAATAATTATGAAACCTACATAAACAAAAATATGAAGTATTCCGGCAACAGGGCGTCTCACCATTTTTGACTGCCCAAGAGCAATCATAGCCATGTTTTTCCAACGAGCTTTAGGATTATCTTTTCTATCTACGTCAACTCCTAAATTAATGTTGCGGATGATTTTTTTTACGCTCGCTGCAAAAAAACCAAAACCTACGACAAGAAGTATGGCGAATAAAATATTATCTAAATAACTCATTTACAATTATTTTTTATCAGTTGATTTTGTTTCTTCAGCAGGTGCTACATAAGGTTTGTTTTTCTTTCCGAAAAGAGAAACATTCACGTAGCGGGTTGGATATAAACGCACGTCTTGTAATAACAATTCAAGTTCTTTTGAAGTTTTTGTAAGGTTATTATAAAGAGCTTCGTCGTTTAATATTTTACCAGCTGTACCTTTTCCAGAATTCAAATTAGTCATCAGCATATCTACTTTTGCTAAAGTCTGATTTAGGTTACGAACCGTTTTTCCAAGATCTGCTTTGTTTAAAGAATCAGATATTTTGTTAAAGTTGCTTGACATTTTATTAAAGTTTGTCACGACTCCGTTTATCTGCGCTTTGTTTGTATCTAAAATGTTATTGATACTTCCAGATGCTTTATGAAACTGCTCCATTGTCTGGCTTAGTTCTGCTAAAGTTTTCTTTAAATCGTCCTGTCCTTTTTTATCTAAAACATTGTTTAAACCTGTAACCAGTTTATCAATATTTAAAAGCATTGCATTAAGCTTATCCTCAATTGGCGCAATCTTTCCGCCTAAAGATTCTGTTAAACCAAGTTCAACAGCCGCTTCTAATGTCTGACCGTCTTCTGATGGTTCTTTATCAGCAAGGTTTGGAATAATTTTGATTTGTTTTCCTCCAATTAAACTTGGCGAATACAAAGCTGCTTTACTGGTTTTAGAAATAGGAAAATCAGTTTTTAATTGCAATTCAACTAATAATTTTCCGGTATGTTCGTCGATAGTTATCTTACTTACTTTACCAATAGCAAGTCCGTTTAAAGTAACGGGAGCAGATGGTGACAAATCTTCAACATTATCATATTGAACATATAATGTGTGATAATTTGTAAAAAGGTCTTTGCCTTTTAAAAAACTGTAGCCCCAAATAAATAATAAAATTGATGCGATGACTAATACAGCCGTTTTAATTTCTCTTGTTATTTTCAAAATTCTAAGTGTTTGTTACAAAATTACTATAAATATTCGAACTTGTGACGATTATTTGATTGCGTCCTGAATACTTATCTTTTCTCCGTCTTTTGTCGCGATTAAAAAGGATGCGCCATACCCCTTACTTTTAGCCTCTTCCAGATATTTTTTGGCCGCTTCATAATCAGAAGTTTCCTGATAAAAATATTTATAAATGTTGTTTTCGTAAATCATGGTTACATTTTTTAGCCCTTTAAAGTTTTTAGGTTCTAAAGGTGTTTTTTTAATACTAGCTATAAGCTGTACTTTAAAAAATGTTCCTTTTGGAGCACTTTTAGCCGCTTCTACCACTGCTGTTTTCTTTGGTGTTGAAGTATCTCTTACAGGCTTAGCTTCCATTGCTTCTGGTGTGCCTGTTCCAAAATATTCTCTTTTATAACTCAAAATAGCTTCGGCTATGGCTTTTGCAATATCGTCCTGACCTTCTTCTGAATTTAAAATATTTCCTTCTGTTGGGTTAGAAACAAATCCTGTTTCAACCAAAACCCTTGGCATATATGCTTTATGAAGTACCATAAATGGGGCTTGTTTTACACCGCCTTGTCTGATTTTTTTCCCAAGTCTTTCAAAATTATCTTCAATTTTGCTTGCCAATGAAATACTGTTATCCAGATATTCTTCCTGCATTAAGGTCATTCCAATCATTGATTCCGGCGAATTAGGATCGAAACCTTCGTATTTACGTTTATAATCTTTCTCTAACGTAATTACCGAGTTCTCTTTCTTTGCCGCTTCCAGATTTGACGCTACTTTACTCAAACCCATTACATAGGTTTCTGTTCCGTCTGCTGCCGTATTTTTATTGGCATTACAGTGAATTGAAACGAAAATATTTGAATTGGCTCTGTTTGCAATATTGGCCCTTTCGACCAAATCGATAAAAACATCTGTTTTACGAGTATAGATTACATTAACATTTGGATTAAGCTCTAAAATTTTCCCCACTTTTAAAACAATAGCCAAGGCAATATTTTTTTCAATCCGTCCGCTGTAAACTGCACCAAAGTCGTGATCTCCATGACCAGCATCAAGTGTTACTTTAAAAACATTTGATTGACTATATGTGCAAAATGACGTTATTGTTAGAAATAAAGTAAAGATTACCTTAATTTTGTTTAAACCATTCATAAATTTAAAAGTTAATTTTAATAAAACGCAGCTGTTATAATTTTTACAATTGATTATTTTTGCCAAAAAATTATATGTAAGTTTGACATGTCAAAAAACAAGCCATAATTTTACAAAAATAGCATTTAAACCTTTGCAGACAAACTTATTTAATATCGTTTTAATATCATTTTTCCTAACTTTAGGATGTGGTAATTTATATTCGCAGGAGATAAAATCTAAAAAAAAGCCGTTACCAGCTGCAAAACAAACAGATAAGCCTCAAATAACTCAAAATGATACTATCAAACTTGATACTGTCAGACCTACAAAGACTTTTTTGGACGGAAAGGTTAGATACAAGGCAAAAGACTACGCTAAAATCGATCAGAAGAAAAAACTGATTACGCTATATAATGAAGCTGAACTCTACTATAAAGATGTGGAGCTAAAATCAGGTATAATTGTTCTGAATTATGAAAAAGATGAAGTGTATGCCGGGAGAATTAAAGATTCAGCCGGGGTTTTAACGCAGTTTCCTAACTTCAAACAAGGTTCAAACGAAGTACAGCCGGATTCCATCCGCTTTAACTTTAAAACTAAAAAAGCTTTAATTTATAATTCAAGAACTAAACAAGGCGAATTAAATATTAAAGCGGCCGTTACCAAAAAAGAAAACGATTCTGTTTACTATTTAAAAGATGCACGTATTACAACGGCTCAGGATATTGACAATCCTGAATATTATTTCAGAACCAGTAAGATCAAATTTGTTCCCGGTGAAAAAATCGTTACCGGTTTAACTCAAATGGTTATTGCTGATGTTCCTACTCCTTTGGCCTTACCATATGGTTATTTCCCTTTAAGTAAGGAAAAAAGCGTTTCGGGTATTATTGTGCCAAGTTATAATGACTCTAACACGAGAGGTTTCTCTCTGCAAAATGGTGGTTATTACTTTGCATTAAGCGACAATTATGATTTAACTGTTTTAGGAGATTATTATACAAATGGTAGTTACGCCATGCGTTTTGAATCGGCTTATGCAACGAGATATAAATACCGAGGCAATGTTAATATTCGTTTTGAAAACCTGATAAGCAGTGAAAGAGGTTATCCTGATTATTCGAAGCAAAACATTTACAACATTCAGTGGTCGCACTCAAAAGATTCAAAATCGAATCCTAATTCAAGTTTCTCTGCCTCTGTAAACATGGGTAGTAGTAAATATTTTAAGCAGTCTATTAATCAGGCCAATATTGGTTCAAACCTGAACAATACTTTAAGTTCATCTATTTCATACAACAGAACTTTTAATACGATTCCGGGATCGCGTATATCGTTGACAGCTACGCATCAACAAAATACGCAAACAGAACAAATTCAGATGAGTTTACCAAACTTACAGGGAAGTATTGACCGTATTTACCCTTTTGTTGGAAAAGACGGCGTTAAAAAAGGTTTTATCAAAAACATCAACCTGCAATATAATGTAACAGGTAAAAACAATATCGTTACTTATGACTCTTTATTCTTTAAACCTCAAATGTTTAGAGATGCTCAAATTGGTATGCAGCATACAATTCCGATTAGTACTAACTTCAAAATCTTTAAATATTTTAGTGCCGGAGCCTCTACTAATTATCAGGAAACCTGGGTTACCAAAACTATTGAAAAGAATTATGATTCTACAGAAGGAAAAGTTGTAGATAAAACGATAAATGGTTTTGACTCGTACAGAACTTATAATTTAAGCACCAATTTAGGAACTACTATTTACGGTACATTCAACTTTGGTGAGGATAAAAGAATTCAGGCTATACGACATGTTATGCGACCGAGTATTACGTATTCATATACGCCGAGTTTTGAACGCTATTATGACCATTATACGGTCGATGCAGCAGGTAGAATTTCTACAGATGAATACTCGCGTTTTGCAAATGGTGTTTATGGTGCTCCCGGGCAAAATAATTCGAATATAGTTGGTTTTGCCTTAAGTAATACTTTTGAGGCCAAAGTACGAGACAGTGACAGTACTAAAACAGAGCCGAAGAAAATAATGCTTTTAAACAATTTAAACTTCAATACAAGTTATAATTTTAGTGCCGACGGTAAAAAGACTTTAGCTTGGCAGCCGGTTGTTTTAAGTGGTGGAACGCAATTTTTTGACAATAAAATGAATGTCAATTTTGGTGCAGTTTTAAATCCTTATGCTATTGACAACGCCGGAAACGTGATAAACAAATACAACATTGATAATGGCGGAAGTTTGTTTAGAATGACAAGTGCCAACATTACCATGAATTACTCTTTTTCTAATAAGGGAACCGGAAAAGAAAAAAACTCACAGAGTCAGCGTAACGGAGGTCGTAATGATGACTTATTCGGAACAAATACAGACTTAAACGACAGCAGAAACAGTCAATTTGCCAATGAGCCTGAACGTGAAGATGATGCTATAAGTGAATTCTTTAGTTCGAAAATTCCGTGGGATATGACTATGGCTTATTCTTTAACGTATACCAACGCTGCCCGCGAAAACAAAATTTCAGGTAACTCTATCATGATTTCTGCCAATATGGATATTACTCCTAAATGGAAAGGCGGTATTTCTACCGGTTATGATTTTGTTCAAAAAGGTGTTACTTTTACTCAGTTCCGTTTTGAGAGAGATTTGTTAAGCTGGAGAATGGCTTTTAACTGGAATCCAATGGGAACAAATGCTAACTGGAACTTTTTCATCGGAATTAAGTCTGGTATGCTTAGTGACATTAAATGGAATAAACGCAGTACTTCAAATCGATAATTCGTCGACTTAAAATAATTTATTATGAAAAAAATAATCTTTACAGAGAAAGCTCCGGCTCCTATTGGCCCATATAATCAGGCTGTATTATCAGGAAATACACTTTATGCTTCGGGACAAATTGCAATTAATCCAGCTTCCGGAGAACTTGTTACGGATAATATTAATGACGAAACGAAACAAGTTATGGAGAATATTGCAGCGATTTTAGAAGCCGCAAATATGACTTTTGAAAATGTGGTAAAAGCAACCATCTTCATTATGGACATGAACAATTTTGGTGCAATAAACACGGTATATGGTTCTTATTTTAACGAAAAAACCGCTCCAGCACGTGAAACGGTTCAAGTGGCATGTCTGCCAAAAAATGTAAATGTTGAGATTTCTATAATTGCAGTGCAATAGCATCTAATAATAATTGTGCCGTTGCTTCATTTGTTGCCAGCGGCACATTATGCACATCGCAAACACGAATCAGCATATTAATATCTGCTTCATGGGGATGACTTGATAACGGGTCTTTAAAAAAGAACACCATATTGGTAATTCCTTCTGCCACTCTTCCTGCAATCTGTGCATCACCACCTAAAGGTCCTGAAAGCATTCTTTGCGTTTTAAATCCCGCTGCTTCGGCTTTTCCTCCAGTTGTTCCGGTACCAATTAGTTTGATTTTTTCATTATGAAGAATCGCTTCATT
Organism: Flavobacterium sp.; assembly: GCF_039595935.1. NCBI lineage: Bacteria > Pseudomonadati > Bacteroidota > Flavobacteriia > Flavobacteriales > Flavobacteriaceae > Flavobacterium > Flavobacterium sp. The sequence continues at coordinate 1,032,955 of NZ_JBCNKR010000004.1, forward strand.
TTTAATCAAAAAATCAATCAAATCAGCTTTTTTACCATCGTGTGCAATAATTGCAATTTCCATAAATCCGGAACTATTGATTAGCGACATGGTAAGCAATTAAACCATCAATTGGTCTTCTTAATACATTTCCTAATTTAAGTTCGTATTTATCAAATGTTTCCTGCAGTTCATCTTTTAAATAAAATGCGATAGAACCCACGAAATGCACTTGAACTTCTTTACAGTTATCAAATTGTTTGATATAGTTTTTAACGAAAGATTTCATTCCTTTGAAAATAATTTTTCTGCAGAATTCAGTGTCTTTGTGCTTAATTAAAAACTTAGCATAAGTTGCTAAATAAGCATTTGGATTTGGCTCTTTATATAATTTGTTTTTAATAAAATCAGGATCAACATCGTACTCTTTTTCAAGCTCTACCGCTAATTCTTTTGGCATTTTATTAAAATAGTATTTTCTAATTAATTCTTTTCCAAAAACGTTTCCGCTGCAGTCATCCATTACGATATAACCCAATGACTGAACTTTTTGGTGCAATACTTTTCCATCAAAATAACTGCAGTTTGATCCCGTTCCTAAGATCGATACAATTGCTTCTTCACCCTTTGGAGTTGTAGCATAAACAGCCGCATAAGTATCTTCCTGAACATCTACGATAGCGTTAGAAAAATACTCCTGAAAGATTTGTTTCAACCATTCTTTCATTCTGTCTGTTCCGCAGCCTGCTCCGTAAAAGAACAAATGTGTTGCATTTTTTTTATTTTGAAGAATATCAAAACGGTCGTTTAATCTTGAGATGATTTCCGGTCCGTCAAGAATTTCAGGATTTAATCCTAATGTTTGTGTTGTGAATAGTACTTTTCCATTATCATCTATCGCAATCCAATCGGCTTTAGTAGATCCACTGTCAACTATTAATTTCATTTTTTTTTGTTTTTGGATTAGTTTTTCTTTAATAAGTGTGTTTTTTACATTAATTAAAGACGTAACAAAATAAGAAAATCCCGTTACTTGGCGATAACGGGATTTTGTAAAAATATATAATATTATTTTAAACCTGCAATATGTACAGATAAATCGATCAATTTGCTTGAATATCCGTACTCATTATCGTACCAAGATACCAATTTGAAGAAAGTAGAATTTAATCCAATTCCTGCAGTAGCGTCAATGATTGAAGTTCTTTTATCTGAGATGAAATCCTGAGATACAACTGCATCTTCAGTGAATCCCATGATACCTTGTAATGAAGTTTCAGAAGCTTTTTTCAATACAGCCATGATCTCTTCGTAAGTAGTTTCTTTAGCAACTTTTACAGTTAAATCTACTACAGAAACGTCAGCAGTTGGTACACGGAAAGACATTCCAGTTAATTTTCCATTCAAAGAAGGGATAACTTTTCCAACCGCTTTAGCAGCACCAGTTGAAGAAGGAATGATATTGATTGCTGCGGCACGTCCACCTCTCCAGTCTTTTCTAGAAGGTCCGTCAGCAGTCATTTGAGTTGAAGTAGTTGCGTGAACAGTAGTCATTAAACCTTCAACGATTTCGAAATTATCGTGGATAACTTTAGCTAAAGGAGCTAAACAGTTTGTAGTACAAGAAGCGTTAGAAACAACTAAATCAGAAGCTTTTGCAGTTTCGTGGTTAACTCCCATTACAAACATTGGAGCATCAGCAGATGGAGCAGAAATGATAACTTTTTTAGCTCCTCCTTTTAAGTGCTCGCTTGCAGTTTCGATAGTTGTGAAAATACCAGTACATTCTGCTACTACATCAACATCAACTTCGTTCCATTTTAAGTCAGCAGGATTTCTTTCAGCTGTAATACGGATGTTTCTTCCGTTTACATATAATTTTCCTTCTTTAACTTCAACAGTTCCGTTGAAACGACCGTGAACTGAATCATATTTTAATAAGTAAGCTAAGTGATCTACGTCTAATAAATCGTTGATCGCTACAACCTCTACATTATCTCTATTGAAAGACTCTCTAAAAACGATTCTTCCGATACGTCCAAATCCGTTTATTCCTAATTTTACTTTTGACATTTTACTAAATTTTTGCTTTTGTTTTTATTATACTAATTCAAAGTCTAATTTCCTCACAATAAACTTCTTTCTCTTTTAAACTTATATCTTATATAATTATGTAGACATAATGTCTGATACTCTCAATAATTCTCTATCAATTTCAGATTTTCCTTTGATAGCCTGTTCAAGCGGAGTTAAAATAACTTTATCTTCTTTAAGACCAACCATATAGTTAGATTTTCCTTCTAATAAAGATTCAACGGCTTTTACACCAAGACGGCTTGCCAGAACACGGTCGAAGCAAGATGGCGAACCACCACGCTGCATGTGTCCTAAAACAGAAACTCTTACGTCGTATTCAGGTAAATTAGCTTCTACGTAATCTTTTAATTCGAATACATTTTTACCAATTTTATCTCCTTCGGCAATAACTACTATACTTGATGATTTCCCTGAAGCTTTACTTTTTTGAAGAGAGTCTAACAATCTGTCAAGACCTAAATCTTCTTCAGGAATAAGGATTTCTTCTGCACCTGCACCAATTCCGGCGTTAAGTGCAATGTGACCTGCATCTCTACCCATAACCTCTACAAAGAATAAACGGTTGTGAGAACTTGCAGTATCTCTAATTTTATCAATACAGTCAACAACAGTATTTAGAGCAGTATCGTAACCTAAAGTAAAACTTGTACCGTAAATATCATTATCAATTGTACCCGGGATTCCCATTACAGGAAAATTGTATTCTGAATTAAAAACTAATCCTCCGGTAAAACTTCCGTCACCACCAATTACAACCAAAGCATCAATGCCGGCTTTTAAAAGGTTTTCATGAGCTTTTTTTCTACCTTCAGGTGTTCTAAAGTCAACTGAACGAGCCGATTTCAAGATCGTTCCTCCTTTGTTTACAATATTATTAACGCTTCGAGGGCCCATTTCTTTAAAATCTCCTTCGATCATTCCTTGATACCCTCTATAAATCCCTATGCATTCTATATTATGATAAGCACATGTTCGAACAACTGATCGTATTGCAGCATTCATTCCTGGTGAGTCTCCTCCTGAGGTAAGAACACCTACTCTTTTTATTGTTTTTGACATTATTTAAGTATTAAAGTTGTAAAATTAGCAAACATTCACCAGTTTTCTCGTTATGTTTATTATAAATTAATAAAATCTGTTAAATTCAAACGTTTTCGTTAATAAGTTTTTTGATACCAAAAATTTAATATAAAATAATAAATACCCCTTTTTTTAATTAAATCCGTAAAATTAACAATACCCGAATGAAGTGTTATAAAAATATTAAGAATTAGATTTTAATCAAAACCAAACTAAAAACTCTAAAATTAGCATAAAAAAAACCATTCGCAGAAACGAATGGTTCTTTTTATAGTCATTTTAACAATAACTAAAAGTCGTTATCAGGAATTAACCCTTCATTATTGTTTTGAGGTTTCGGTTTTTCTTCCTTTTCTTTTTCCTGATTCTTCTTTTTATCTTTCTCTTTTTCTGCTTCCTTGTTTTTGAAGTTAATAAAATCCGGATTTAGATTAGAATCCTGAAATTCATCCGAATTTTTTATGGCATTTTCGAGTTTATGGCTTTTGAAAAGTTTATTTACAAGTTCGCTAAAGGTATCAAAATCGACTTCATACGAAATACCTACACCTTGCGTATATCCAATTCCCTGACCTACATAATTGATATCATTTTCTTTATTGAATAATCGAAGGTTCATCGATCCATCTTCGTTTACACGATATAAAATTTCAATATCTCCCACAATTGCCGATTCGTTTACTCCGCCGACAGGAACTCCCACTTTTCCGTTTATTGTAATACGCTCATTAACCTGCGATGAAATATTAGCAACAAACTGTCCGTCAGCTTCCTGACCTATTCTTCTGTCTGCCGAAACGAAATTCAGGTTGATATCAAAAAGGTCATTATCTGATTTTATAATGCCACCAAGCAAACTAGCCGCCGTTTCTGCAAATGTTCCGGATAAATCGCTTTGATTAAATCCGTCCTGACTCATAAATGAACCTGTAGACAGTAAATACAAAGCTTGTGTTTGTCGAATATCTTTATCGTCTAATTTATACTGAATTTCAGATTTCAACACGCTGCTTACCGATGGAAACTGAATATCAAAATTAGGTTCAGGACTAGTTAAATCTCCTCTTAAACCAATAACTACTTCAACCGGTACTTTTTTATTAAAAGATGAATTATCTAATAATACCGCAGGATTGGCAGTAGTTCTATACACGGCTTCTAAATTAAGCTGTGCTTTCATCGGGTTTCCTTCCCAAATAATAGATCCTCCTTTTTTAACTGCGAATTTTTTATCGATTAAACCTCCGTATTTAAAGTTATAAGTTCCTTCGTATGCCTGGAAATCCCCCCACATATTAAATTTACCCAGTGTGTTGATTTTAAACAATAAAGATCCGTAACCTTTACCTTTCATACCGTGTCCGGAATTTCTATCCAGAATGACTTCAACTTCGGCATCTGGCGTAATATCAAAATCAAATTCCAGTTCAAGACCATTATAATTTCTTGTTTTTTCAACAATACCATTTGCCAGATTGTATTTCTCTTTTGGTGTTACAAAATGAATCCAGCTGCTTTCTCCGGAATTCTGCACATTACTAATCGGAATTTTAACTTCTGTGCCTTTCTCAGATTTTGCATCAACCTTGATAAATAAGCTTTCTACAGGACCTTTTATACTTGCCGTTCCGTTTATAAATGCAGTTCCAAAATAAGCTGCATCTTCACTGTCTTTAGTATCAAGTGCTACTAATCGTTTTGATGTTATATTTAAGTCTAATTTCCAGTCTCCAAAATTATGATGCTCTATAGTTCCGTTCAGCAATCCTTTGGTGCCAAATTTAGTATCGGTTAACTGGTTGTTTCTAAACAGAAATTTTTCATCGGTTAAATCGATAACCGTTCTGTCGCTTAATTCATAATCAGTATTAAGATATGGAATTGTCATCCCGGCTTTTTCAACATACAAGCGTCCGTTGATTTCCGGTTTTTTCAAATTCCCAACCACAGCCGCATTTCCAGAAACAGAACCCCTTACATTAGACAAAACATCGCCGCCTACTGTACCTAAAGTTGCGAGATTAAATCCTTCTAACTTTAAATTCAAATCCAGCATGGTTTCTTTATTTTCAATCGCAAAAGTACCGTTTGCTCTAAACGACTCTGCAAAACCATTTACTATAGAAGAATTGATCGTGAATTTTCTAAAACTCTGATCTCCGGAAATATCAAAATTAAGCGTTCCTAAATCGACTTTATTCAAATTGAGATGATCAACCACAATACTGGCCGTGGGCTGATAAACATCTTTATTCTGCTTATAATTTATGTTTCCGTTTAAATTTCCGTTGAAAACAAACTTCGAATTAAAAGGCGTAATCTTATTGATGTCTACATCTTCAAAATTGAGGACGACATCTTTATAATCTTTTCCTTTTATAACACCATTCAGGTCAATTTTTTGGTTTTCGTGCGAAAGAACGATATTATTAATCGTGAAGTTTTTAAAATACTGATCAAAAACGATTTGATTATCCTTTTGCGCATTTTCATTTAAATACCACAAATAGTCTTTAAACTTCATTTCAGACTTTTTGATTCCTACGATATTGTTTTTGTTTTTATCGATAGTATGAAATAAATCCAGATTGAAATAATCCTGTCCTTTGTCGCCGCCCTTAAACTCCGAACGAACAAACAAAGTATCTTTTGATGTTACGTTGATTAAATTGAAATCACGAATTTTATAGTAAGGCGTTTTTATACTATCCAGCTCAATGAAAGCATTATAAAGCGGGTTTTTATTATCGATACTGATTCTGATATTATCAAACGTGTTTTTTTCAGCGCTGATTTGTTTTGATCTAAAGCCAAATTTAAACTCCTGCAAATCTGAATCGATTTTTCCTCGTACAACTGTACTCGAATCAATTTTCATTTCGGGATAAAGCATTTCTACTACCTTATTATATACATGAAAATTAAAACGTAAAAACTGTCCTTTTTTAACTTTAAAAGGTTTATAATTAGTATATAAACTTCCAACGGAATTCATTACCAATTTGTCTAATTGAGCAAACTGAAATTTCCCCACAATTTTTCCTTCCACAATGTCAGAAGAATTAATCGTAATAGTACGAAGTCTGTCGGCATCGAAATTTGAACTAACTTTTACTTCATCAAAAACATAAGTCGCTTTTGGGTTTTGATATTCAGCATCCTTAATTAAAATATCGCCCTGAAGATTTTCTATAGAATTTCCGGTTAACTGTACAACAGCATCACCTTTAAAATGTGAAATCGAATCGTTTATGAATTTCAGTTTTCGCAAATCTGAATTTTCAACATTGATATGAAAATCATAACGGCTTTCTCTTTTACTTAAATCAACCAAACCATCAAATGTCAGGTTTAAGTTCGGGTCGTTTACAGAAATCTGTCCTTTATAATAAGGAAGCTTAAAATTACCGTTTACAACAATATTGCTGTAATTATACTTATTATAGTACAACTTTGTAATATCTCCTTTTACAATAGTATTCAAATATTTTTCGGTGAAACCAACACCGTCAACATCAACATTTAAAGTAGTTCTGCCAATATCTTTTCGACCCAGTAAAGTTCCAACATCAAAATTATCTAAAACTATATTTCCGGAATAAGAAGCCTTGTCGATAAAATCCATATTATTCATATGAAGATCTACTTTACCGTTTCCTAAATCAGTCGCCATTTTAAAGTCAGTTTCCAGCGCGGTTGTTGAAACTTTTGCTTTACCAACAATATTAAATTTCCCAATTCTTTTTAATTCTTTCGGAAGGCTTTTTCCTAAAATTCCAGGCAGCAAAACCACCAGATTATCATAGCTCGAAATTAATTTATCGAACTTCCCGTCCATTGAGAACTTTTGTTCTTTAGTTCCTAAAAGATTTCTAAAATTAATTGTTCCGAAGATTTTTGAACCATTTGCATCACTAAGTCTCAAACGATTCAAATTCAGATTATTTAAAGTTCCTTTAATCTTTGTTCTAACTTTAAAATGCTGGTTTTTGCCCAATCCGTCATAAAAATAACGAATATCATTTGAAGCTATTGAAGATGAATCTAAAGCTACATTAAACTGAACTTTATCAGTAAAATCCAGAAAATCTCCCGGTTTATAATTTAAAATCGCTTTTCCGTAAATTGAAGATCTTTTGGTTTTAATTGCCAGATTTTCAACCTGAATCTGTTTTTTAGTATAACTGAATTTTCCGGTAAAATTAGAAACATAAAGTCCGCGGTGATCTAAAAATGAAAACCTGTGAATTATTGTTGTAACATCTGGGCCGTATAATTTAAAATCGCTGATATAAGCGTTTAGCTTTTTAAAATCTAAAAAACGAGGTGTTCTTTTATTTTCATCAACAACAGAGAAATTTCCCTTTTCGATGTAGGCATTTTTAGCTGTAAAAAGAAAATGTTTGCCAGACTGCTTCTTTTCTTCTTTCGTTTCAAACAATTTAATAAACTTATTAATATTGTTTTCATCTTCTTTTTTATACGTTTTGATATTAAAAATCAACCCCGTTAAACGAAGATCACCAAAAAGCAAATCGCCGTCGATAAGACGTTTTATACTTAAAATATCTGTAGTAATGATATCTGAATAGATCATCGTTTTTTTGTGATGATCCCGAATGAGGACTTTTTTAAGTTTTACACCGCCAAAAATATTAATCGCAACCTTATCAATAGTAATATCTGTTTTAAAATCAGTATTAAGAGTTTCGGTTACATATTTGGCAATTTTGGTCTGAACGACAGGTAAAGAAAGTGTGATAGCAAGTATCAGCAAAAGTAAAATTAAGCCAATCAGGGTTCTGGATACTATTTTCTTAATTCTTTTGATAACTGCTTATTATTATTGTTTTTGTATAAATTTAATTTGAACAGACAAAGGACGGCTGTTTTTGATAAAAATTCTCTAATTTTGGGGCTTTGCTTCAAATCAAAGAAATTAAAAATTTGATTTGTCAAATATAATTCAAAATTCGTGCCTTTATATGCAAAATTCAGAGGTTTTTATTCTTGCCATCGAAAGTTCATGCGATGATACTGCTGCTGCAGTTTTACATAACGATAAAGTTCTCTCAAATGTTGTGGCTAATCAGTTAATTCACAATCAATATGGCGGTGTGGTTCCTGAACTAGCTTCGAGAGCCCATCAGCAAAACATAGTTCCCGTAATCGACGCTGCGCTTCGTAAAGCAAATGTACAAAAAGAACAGCTAACTGCCATTGCTTTTACACAAGGTCCCGGCTTAATGGGTTCATTACTTGTGGGGAGTTCTTTTGGTAAATCATTATCATTAGCATTAAACATTCCGTTAATAGCTGTTAATCACATGCATGCTCATATTTTAGCCCATTTTATTGATGAAGATGGCTACGATAAACCAGAGTTTCCATTTTTGGCACTAACCATTAGCGGCGGACACACTCAAATCGTAAAAGTAAACAGCTTTTTTGATATGGAAATTATTGGAGAAACTACTGATGATGCCGTAGGTGAAGCTTTTGACAAAAGTGCCAAAATATTAGGACTTCCATATCCCGGAGGGCCTTTAATTGATAAATATGCCAAAGAAGGAAACCCAAAAGCGTTTACGTTTACAAAACCAAAAGTGCCGGGATTAGATTTTAGTTTTTCGGGGTTAAAAACTGCAATTCTTTATTTTATTCAGAAGAATAAACAAGAAAATCCAAACTTTATCGAAGAAAATTTAAATGATATCTGCGCTTCAATTCAGCATACGATTATCGAAATTTTAATGGACAAATTAAAAATGGCTGTTAAAGAAACCGGAATTAAACAAATCGCTATTGGCGGCGGCGTTTCGGCAAATTCAGGAATCAGAAATACATTAAAAGAAAGCGAAAGCAAATACGGCTGGAAAACTTTTATTCCGAAATTTGAATATACGACAGATAATGCTGCCATGATTGGAATCGTTGGTTATCAAAAATATTTATCAAAACGTTTTGAAGATTCTTCAGTAGTTTCTAAAGCGCGAATTCAGTTTTAATTATGCAGTTATTTTATAATCCGGATATTGACGAAACAACCGAAAGTTTTTCTTTTGATAAAGAAGAAAGCAAACACATCATAAAAGTGTTACGAAAAAAAGATTCGGATATTTTGTATGTTACAAACGGTCAGGGTTTATTGTTTGAAACTGAAATTACACTGGCTTCAGATAATAAATGTATCGTTGATGTTCGATCGATAAAAAAATCTCCCGAACCAAAATTTCGTCTGCATCTTGCGGTTGCGCCAACCAAAATGAATGATCGTTTTGAGTGGTTTTTAGAAAAAGCTACAGAAATTGGCATTCAGGAAATTACGCCCATAATCTGCGATCGTTCTGAACGAAAAGTAATTAACCCGGAGCGTTTTGAAAAGATTATTCTTTCGGCAATGAAACAATCGAATGAAATGTTTCTTCCGAAATTAAATGAAGCTGTTTCGTTTAAAGAATTCATAAAAAAGAAAAACAGCGGTTTACAATTTATTGCGCATTGTGAGGAAACCGACAAAAAATCTTTGAAAGAAGCTTTAAAGCCAGACGAAGATGTCACTTTGTTAATTGGACCTGAAGGTGATTTTTCTGAAAAAGAAATTGCATTGGCTATCGAAAATAAATATCAGCCCGTAACTTTAGGAAATACCCGTTTACGTACAGAAACAGCGGCGGTTGTAGCTTGTCATAGTGTGGTGTTTTTTAATGAAGGTTAATAAAAACCCTACAGTTTTGTCATTTCGACGAAGGAGAAATCTGCGCAAGTAACTCGACAAAGATTGATGATTTTCTATGAGGAGTTACTTGCGCAGATTTCTCCTTCGTCGAAATTGTAAAGGTTAGATATTTCGGTAACAAAATTTACCTTTAATAAATTTTGTTGCGATGAGAAATAACAGTCAGGATTCAACATTAGAGAGAAACTATTTAGAGAAGTATCGTTTTTTAATAAAAGAATATGAGCAAGTAAAAAACAAGACTCATCCGGTGCATAAAAAGGCGATGGATTTTTACAAGGCAAATGACACCTGCAGAAAAAGCTTCTTAAAGTATTATAACCGTTATAAGCAGAGCGGTAAGTCTTTGGATCTGCTTCCTCAGAAGCGTGGTCCAAAATACAAGACAAGACGTCCTCTGCCATTTATAGAACGAAAAGTAATTGAATTAAGGGAAAAAGGAAACAACAAATATGAAATTGTTAGTATCTTAAAGCCAAAATTAGGAAAAAACACACCTTCATATTCAGGAGTTTATAATATTTTAAAGCGTAATAAAATAAACAGGTTAACTCCGAAGATTAAAAAGAATCATCAAAAAATAATCAAGGAAAGAATGGGACAGCTTGGTCATATTGATTGTCATCACTTAAGCAAAAGCATCATAAAAGGAGAAAATCGAAAATTGTACCTAGTATGTATAATTGACGACTACAGCCGGATTGCCTGGGCAGAATTAATCCCAGACATCACTAGTTTAACGGTTATGTTTGCGTCATTAAAATGCTTAAACATCTTAAGCGATCATTATGAGATAAGATTTGAAGAGATTTTATCTGACAATGGACCTGAATTTGGAATCAGAACCAGCCAGCAGAAATATAACCATCCTTTTGAGAGAATGCTTATGGAATTGGGAATTGTTCACAGACATACAAAACCTTATAGACCACAGACAAACGGGAAGGTCGAACGCTTCTGGCGAACTCTTGAAGATGATCTGCTCAGAGAAACTGATTTTGATTCTTTGGAAGAACTAAAAGAAGAATTATTACAATATTTATATTACTATAATCACGAAAGGCCACATCAGGGAATTGATGGAAAAAAGCCAATCGAAATGATAAATCCGTTACCGAAATAAGTGACTTTTACAGAAATGACAAAAAACAACTCGTAACAAAAAAGAAAGCGACAAAAAAATACAATTACATGAAAAAAATATTTTACCTGTTTTTCCTTTTTTCAATCTCTTCATTTTCACAAGAAATTGCTTTGCTAAAATACAGCGGCGGCGGCGATTGGTACGCGAATCCTACATCATTGCCTAATTTAATTCGCTTTTGCAATTCGACAATTAATACCCGAATAAAAGCAAAACCTTCGACTGTTGAACCAAGCAATCCCGATTTGCTTTCGTATCCGTTTGTACACATGACCGGACACGGAAATGTGATTTTCAGCGATTCTGATATTTCAAATTTGAGAAATTATCTAAACGGTGGCGGATTTCTTCATATCGACGATAATTACGGAATGGATCAATACATTCGAAAAGAAATCAAAAAGATATTTCCGAACAACAATTTAGTTGAGCTTCCGGCCAATCATCCTATTTTTCAAAAACCTTTTCCGTTTCCAAACGGATTACCTAAAATTCACGAACACGACGGAACCCGCCCGCAGGCCTTTGGTATTTTCGTAGAAAATAAACTGGTTTTATTATATACTTACGAATGTGATTTAGGCGACGGCTGGGAAGATGCCGAAGTTCATAACGATCCGGCAAATGTTCGTGACAAAGCCTTAAAAATGGGTGCCAACATTATCAATTATATTTTTACCAACTAAATTTTAAAAATGCAACTTACTCACGAAGAAAATCAATTTGAGCGAAAAACATTTCCGATAACTTTGGTTTGTGATCATATTTATTTTCAGCAGAATATTGGTTCGCTTTTTAGAATTTCTGAGGCTTTTGGCGTAGAAAATATTATTTTTCTGGGGAAAGATATTCCGCTTACGCCTAGAAAAATAAACAAAACTTCCCGCAGTACGCACCTTCATGTACCGCATCAAATTATCGAAGAAACTTCAGAGTTAATCGAATATCTACAACTAAACGATTTTGAGATTATTGGCCTTGAAATTACAAGCAACAGCAAATCTTTAAAGGAAGTTGTAATTCCAAAAGATAAAAAAATGGCACTTTTAATTGGCAGTGAAATCGATGGCATTTTGGATGAACTTTTAAAAATCTGCCATCAAATTGTACACATAAATATGTTTGGAAAAAATTCAAGCATGAATGTTGTACAGGCTGCTAGTATTGCTTTATACGAAATCACCTCTGCAGCTCTTTAACATAAAAAAACACACTTTGAAAAAAAGTAGAAATACGTAAGAAAAATGTTAAAATTTATATAAAGATTTTGCCAAAAGGTTAAATTTTGAATCTAAATATCATTTTTATACTCTCAAAACACTTATAAATAAGAATTTACATCATAAAAATAAATTTAACATTTTTGTAAGAACTAGAGCACACAAGGGTTTGCTAAAATTCTCATAAATAATTCAATATAAAAATTTGGCTACAAAAAGATTTTGTTATAAAATTGCGTTCTGGTTAACCAAAACTAATATTTTTTAACAAAAAACCCCGTTATTTATGAAAAAAGTTATTATTACTGCAATTACAGCATTAGTGCTGTTTTCTTGTCAAAACGACCAAACTGAAGGAACCAATTCAGAAGCAGCTGCAAAACCTGCTTTACGTACTTGTGCTTCTCAGGATGTATTAGAAGCGCAATTAAAAGCTGATCCAACATTGGCTATCAGAATGAACGAAATTGAGGCTTATACAAACAAAGCTATTCTTACTGGTAAATTGGTAAACGGTAAAATCCAGATTCCTGTTGTAGTAAACGTTTTGTACAGAACAACTGCAGAGAATATCTCTAACACACAAATTCAATCTCAAATTGATGTTTTAAACAAAGATTTTAATGCTTTAAACTCTGATTTTAACAGTGTTCCTGCTCTTTTTGCTGGTGTAAAAGCAAACGTAGGAATCTCATTTGTTTTAGATCAGGTTATTAGAAAATCTACAACTAAAACTTCTTGGGGAACTAATGATGCTATGAAAAAAACAGCTCAGGGTGGTTTAGCACCAACTTCTCCAACAACAAAACTTAACTTATGGTCTTGTACTATTGGAGGCGGAATTTTAGGTTATGCTCAATTTCCTGGAGGATCTTCTTCTACAGACGGAGTTGTAATCGATCCTAAATATTTCGGATTATCTGGTTCTGCTAATGCTCCTTACAACTTAGGAAGAACTGGTACTCACGAAGTTGGACACTGGTTAAACTTACGTCACATTTGGGGAGATGCTACTTGCGGAAGCGATTTAGTAGCTGATACTCCAACTCATAACACAGCAAACTACGGTATTCCTGCATATCCTCACTACAGTACTTGTTCTGGTACTCCGGTTGAGATGACAATGAACTACATGGATTATACTGATGATGCTGGAATGTACATGTTCTCTAACGGACAAAAAAGCAGAATCAATGCAATTTTTGCATCAGGAGGTCCAAGAAATTCTTTTGCACAACCTTAATTAAAGAAACAGGTAATAAGAGCGGGATGGAAACATCTCGCTTTTTTTTGTTATATCTAAAATTTTAAAAGCTTTTTCCTATTTTTATAGTCTAAAATTTAAATATGATAACGTCAAAAACTATTTCTAACGGAATATTAAGAGCACTGGCTACTATTTTAATAATTGGTATTGTTTTATACTTTTTATATGAAATACAAACTGTAATTGTCTATCTCTGCATTTCTTTAATATTGTGTTTGATCGCAAATCCGTTAGTTTTATTTTTAAAGAATAAATTGAAGTTCAATAATTCATTTGCAGCAACTACAACCATTATCATTTTTATTTTACTGCTTATTGGTTTTATCTTTTTATTTGTACCGTTAATTATTTCTCAGGCCAATAATTTATCACTTTTAGATACCCATCAGCTGCAGACTCAATTTATTGAAACAGAACAAAGCATCGAAACCTATTTTAATATTCAGCATTTTGATCTTAACAAAGTGCTTCGAGATTCCAAAGTTACTTCGATGTTGAATTTCAGTTATTTTACGGGTTTTATCAATTCGATTTTGAATTTTATGGCCGATATGGGAATGGGATTAGTTTCGGTATTTTTTATTACTTTCTTTTTCATTAAAGATCAGGATATCTTTAAAGATCAGGCCCGAAGAATCCTTCCTGATACGAATGAAGACAAAATTTTAAATTCAATCACAAAAATCAATCATCTTTTAACGCGTTATTTTATTGGACTTCTGCTTCAATTAACCGTTGTGTTTATTCTTTATTTAATCGTTCTGGTTATTTTCGGAAATAAAAATGCTTTTGTTATTGCGTTTTTATGTGCCGTTTTAAACATCATCCCGTACATCGGCCCAATTATCGGAACTATTTTAGCTGCTATTTTAACCATGATTAGCTTAATCGGACAGGATTTTAGATCTGAAATTCTTCCTACTACTATTTATGTTGTAATCGGTTTTCTATTGGTTCAGGCCATTGATAATAATATCAGCCAGCCTATAATTTCATCAAAAAGTGTAAATTCGCACCCGCTGGAAATATTCCTGATTACTTTAATCAGCGGAATTACTTTTGGAATCGTTGGAATGATTATCGCCGTTCCGCTTTTTACCATGATAAAAGTTATTTTAAAAGAATTTTTTCCAAACAATAAAATTATATCTGTTTTAACCGAAAGAATTTAGCTTTGAACACTTCAATTTTGCGCCAGGATATTCAGGAATTTATTACGCTGAATAGTAGTGAATCCATAACAAAACTGGCACTTCAAAAAAATCCTTTTCCTGATGTTGACTGGATTTTGATTTTAAACCAAATTGAAGCAAAGGCAAAAGCCAAAGACAAACTCCCAAGCTGGTTTTCGACTGAAAATATTATTTACCCAAGTAAAATTTCTGTTGAGCAGACTTCTTCTGAAAAAACAGCGGCTTATAAAGCATCTTTAATTTCAGGAGAAAGTTTAATTGATCTTACCGGAGGTTTTGGTGTAGATGATTTTTATTTCTCTAAAAAAATTAAAACCATTGCTCATTGCGAAATAAACGAGGATTTATCTGCAATTGTAAAACATAATTTTGAGCAGTTAAAAGTTCAAAACTGCCGTTTTTATGCTGATGATTCGGCCAATGTTTTAGAAGAATCAGAAATAAAATGGGATTGGATTTATATTGATCCATCACGCCGAAATGATGCAAAAGGCAAAGTTTTTATGCTGAAAGACTGCTTGCCAAATGTACCGGAATCTTTAGATTTTTATTTTGAAAAAACCGATTCTATTTTAATAAAAACCGCACCTTTACTGGATATTTCGGCAGGTTTATCAGAATTAAAGTTTGTCAAAAACATTCATATTATTGCTCTTGAAAATGAAGTTAAAGAATTGCTTTTTGAAATTCATAAAAATTATTCGGGCGAAATAACTTTAAAAACGGCCAACATTTTAAAAGATAAAATTGAAATGTTTGAATTTATTTTAGGCAAAACTGAATTTCCATCTTACCATCTTCCTCAAAAATATCTCTACGAACCCAATTCGGCTATAATGAAATCGGGCGGATTTGACGAAGTAAGCACTTTTTTCAAAATAAATAAACTTCATAAGCATTCGCATTTATATACTTCAGAAGATTTAATTGATTTTCCGGGACGTCGTTTTGAAATAGAAAAAGTGATTTCTTACAATAAAAATGACATGAAAAATGAGCTGCAAAATCAGCAGGCAAACGTGACAACCCGCAATTTTCCTGAAACGGTTGAGAACATTCGCAAAAAATGGAAAATAAAAAATGGAGGAAATAGATATTGTTTTTTTACAACAGATAAAAATGAAAGCAAAATAGTTTTAATTTGCAGAAAAATAAACTAAAATGAAACAACTAATTACCCTGACTCTTTTTTTATTAACCTTTACCGCATTTGCTCAAAAACCTTGTGAATACAGTGCCAACGTAACGGACTCAATTGGAACTTATAAAGTAACAAACGAATATTTAATTAGTGAAAAAAACTTCGGCGGAACTTTTAGTTACGTTTTCTTTTCGCTTGCGCAGACAGATGGTTTACCAACTTTAAACTTACAGCTTATTCAAAAAAGTAAAGACTTTTTGAAAGCCAACTGTTTTGATAAAAATTCAAAAGTGTATTTACAATTAGAAAACGGAAAAATTGTAACACTTCTTCATATTAATCAGGAAAACTGCGGAACTTTAATTCGCGATGACAAAGGTTTTGATAACCGCGTAAATACAGGAATTTTCATGTTTATGAAAGACAATTACGAAGACTTAAAAACCTCTCCGGTTTTAATTATGCGAATTAAATATCTTACTGATGTTGAAGATTATATTGTAAAAAGAGAATTAGTTTCTGAACTGAATGGCAAAACGTATCAGCCCAATACGTATTTCATGCAGAATATCAGATGCGTTGAATAATTATTCGCAGTTCCATTTTTGATTAGAAACTGAATCTTTCAGTCCGGTTTTTAAATTATAATGCCACCATTCTGAATCAAAAGAATTGAAACCATTTTGGATCATTATTTTTTTAAGAAATTTTCGGTTAGCTAAAATTTGTTTAGAAAACTTAGTGTAATTGTGACCGGCTTCGGGACCAAAAAAGTCAAAAGCAGTTCCCATATCAACTTCTTTTCCGTTTGCATCAACTATAGAAATATCAACGGCTCCTCCTCTATTGTGGATGGAGCCTTTTTTTGGATCTGCCACATACTCAGGATTCGATACAATTTCCCACATTTTCTTTTGAATTGATAAAGGTCTGTAGCAATCATACAGCTTTATTTTATAACCTTTTTTCATAAAATCCTTATTGGCTTCGACCAAAGCTTTTACGGTTTTTAAACGCAGAAAACATTCTGCACAATCATATACTTTGGCCTTCAGGAAATTATCTTCCGTGGCATATTTCATATCATAAACAAAATCCTTGCTGTAATCTTTTAAGTTTACAAAAGTTGTGTCTTCAATTTTATGTTCTACAGGTTCTGCATAAGCTTCGTTTTGTGCATTCGCAGAAATCCCTAAAATGAACATTAAAAAAATAGAAAATTTAGTAAAATGTAACATGAAGTTATAATTTGAGTCATTAATAAGTAAATATATAAATTTATAATTAAATTCGTTCAACTGAAAAACTAACTGATTATGAATAACAAAGCATTATTTTTATTTCTGAGTTTATTTTTTATTGTTTGTCAAATTTCGGCACAACAAACAAAAACAGCCCAATTAGCCAGTAAAGAAAGTGATTATGATATTCAGGACAGTGTTTCAATTACCACAAGAGACGGCGCCATATTATCGGCAATGGTTGCCCGAAAAAAGAATGACGAAACTCCAAAGGCGGTAATTCTTCAATATACTATTTATGTTCGCGATAATGGCAGAGATCTTAAATCGATAAAGGAATCTGTTGATAAAGGCTATATTGGCGTAATGGTTTATGCGCGAGGAAAGCGTTTCAGCCCGAACGAAATTAACCCGTATGAAGATGAAGCCAATGATGTTTACGATGCCATTGACTGGATCAGCAAACAAAAATGGTGTAACGGAAGTATCGGGATGTATGGCGGAAGTTACAACGGATTTACACAATGGGCAGCCTGTAAAAAACTGCATCCGGCACTTAAAACTATAGTTCCTGCTGTTGCTAACAGACCGGGAATGGGTTTGCCGATGGAAAATAATGTTTTCATAAACCCAAATTACGAATGGGCTTTTTATGTTGGAAATAATAAATATCTGGATACCGTAACCAATAATAACCGACCACGTTTTAGAGGTTTAAAATTTAGATGGTGGGAAGCCGGAACAGCCTACAAAACTTTAGACAGCATTGACGGCGAACCTAACCGATGGTTTCAAAAATGGATAAAACATCCGTCGTTTGATGCATATTGGCAAAAAATGGCGCCTTATAAAAATGATTTTTCTCAGATCAATATTCCGGTTTTGGCTTTTGATGGTTATTATAATGATTCACAAAATTCGAGTTTATATTATTTAAAAGAACTTCAAAAATACAGTCCGAAAACGCCTTTTTATTTGATAATTGGTCCTTACGGACATTTTGGAACGCAGATTGGCGGAGAAGCGGTTATAAATAATTATAAAGTCGATGCTAATGCTTTGTTTGATATTAAGAAAATTACCTATCAATGGTTTGACTATATTTTGAAAAATGGAACTAAACCTGATGTTTTAAAAGATAAAATCAACTATGAAGTTATGGGTGCCAATGAATGGAAAAGCGCTCCATCATTTGAAAAAATGCACAATGATTTCCTGACTTTTTATTTAACGAACAACAAAACCGGAGATTTTTATCTGGCCGATTCTAAAAAACCTAAAAAGAAAGAATTCTTACCACAGGAAGTTGATTTTAAAGACCGACAAAACAGCAATAACAATTACTATCCGAGTCCGATTATAAAAAAAGAAGTTGATACAAAAGATGGCTATTTCTATATAAGTGAACCTTTAAAAGAACCTCTTATTATAAATGGATCTTTTTTAGGCGAAATTAAATGCAGCATCAATAAAAAAGATATGGATTTGGGCGTTACACTTTATGAAGTTACTCCAGAAGGAGAATACTTTCATTTATCTTATTACATTGGGCGTGCGAGTTATGCAAAAGATATTGAGAAAAGGCAATTGCTGGAACCTAATACAATTGAAACTATTGCTTTTACAAACACTCATTTCGTAAGCAAACAATTAAGCAAAGGAAGTCGTTTATTAATTGCTGTTACCATAAACAAAAATCCGTTTTCGCAATTGAATTACGGAACCGGAAAAGACGTTAGTGACGAAACCATTCTGGATGCAAAAGAACCTTTGCAGATAAAATGGTATAATGATAGTTTTGTTAAGATTCCGGTTTTGAGGTGATTTTACCTTGATGATATAGAATTCTAACCATCTTCTAGAGGATTTGAATTTTTTAAGCAATGTTTAACTTTTGATACTAAGTTGATGTCACTATTATTTTAGAATCACGTTCCTCCTAATTCATCAAAGTCGTAAGATCAGAGAAATTTACACTGTATGTTAGTACGAAAAATATTAAAACAATAGAAAGTAATTTTGATAGTTTATGAAATAAAAATCCTATTTTTGAAAATAAAAATCTACTGTCATTTGTCAGACATAGTAACTAAATTTTAGGTAGAATAACTCTAAAATCTTCAGACATATATGTAAGTTAGCTGCAATCACCTAATAATTTAAAATAACGTAAAATGGAAGCACTAGATTATACATCCCAAATTCTATCTATTATAATAAGTTTAATAGCTGTGTTGACAGTAATTTTGATCTATTTCAGAAACGGACGTATTAAGTTTGGAAATATAAAACTTGATTTTAATGATAGTTACGAAAAGGAAGCTGAGGCAATTTTAGAAGGTATTCCGACAGAACACAATGATAATAATTCTGATGATAAAAAACTTGCTTTATTTTTACAATATCATTCTCAAGGACTTGCGCAATCAAAAATCAGTTTTTGGTTCAGTTTAGTTTTTGCAGCAATTGGCTTTTGTATTATCGTCATTAGTTTATTGGCCGTGAAACCAGATGTATCCATAATGCAACAAGGAAAAGCTTTCATTACACTAATTTCCGGAACAATAATTGATGCAGTTTCAGCATTATTCTTTGTTCAATCAAATAGAGCAAGACAATTGATGACAGATTTTTTTGATAAATTAAGGAATGATAGAAAATTTGAAGAATCTTTAAAATTAGCAGACCAAATTCCTGATAATCATTTAAAAAGTAAAGTAAAAATATTATTATCATTAAACTTCGCCGACATAAAGACATCCGACGATGTTCTAACGTTAATTTTAAATGGCATAGAAAATTCTCCAAGACCGAATCCAGATGAATCATAATGACTACCTGCTAACAACTACTAAAGCGGATTTATAGGTAATAGTTTTTTTATATTTACAATAATTTGAAAAATCAAATCTCTCCCGTCATAAAAATATTCTCATTAACACCTTTGTTTTTCAGCATTCTAAAATGCGAGCGCACGGCATGATAAAATGGATATGAAGTATACGGAAGATCATATTCTTCGGCATAACGCATTATAATAGGCGTTATATACGGATAATACGTATGACCAACACCCGGAAAAAGATGATGGGCAACGTGATGTGTAAAGCCTCCGTATAAAAAATTGGCCAGTTTACTATTGGTACTAAAATCTTTTGTCACAATCATTTGATGTAAAGCCCAGGTTGCAGAAAGATTTCCTTCTTCGTCAATTCCCGGAAAATTAGCATCTTCATCAACATGGGTAGAAACCAAGGCTACAACTCCCAAAACACTTCCTGATAAATGCATGGCAAACCAGCCGCCTAAAACCAAATACCAAGGCTGATTTAAAACGATCATCGGAATAAAAAGGATATAGAACAGATTTATAATTTTTGCTGCAAATAATATAAAAATTTGTTTGGTCGGAATTTCGTCAACAACCTTTTTTACGTAATTGTTTTTCTTCCCAAAAAAATCCTTGAAATCACGAATATAAATCCAATTTAAACTATAAAGCGGATAAATAAACCACATGTAAATGTGCTGGTATTTATGATATTCAAACAACGGACTATTCGGGAAAATTCGTATAATGTCGCTTTGTTTTATATCAATATCCCAATCGGGAACATTTGGGTACGCATGATGAAGATTGATATGACGGCGCATCCAGAGCCAGTGATTGCTTCCAAAAAGCTCTAAAACATATAAGAACCATTCGTTGTGTTTGGCTTTTTTAAATAAAGCTCCGTGTGCAGCGTCATGAAAGGCATTTATAAAAAGCACAATCATGGTAAATCCGCATAAAATATAAAAGAGGAAAAGTAACGGCGTACTGTTTCCGAAAAACAAAATACAGCCATAAAATAGAAAAAACACAACCAAAAGGCCTAGTGATTTTATAACGTTAAAAAGGTACAATGATGAGTTTTGTAGAATAGTGTCATTTACTTCTGTGCGCAGCTTCTTAAAAAAATCATCAGAACCAGCTTTTAGATAAACCGGGCGTTTTAATTTTTCCATAATCGATATTGCTAGAAATTGTAATATCAAATTTAATAAAAAAAAGTTAAAATATATGATTTACAGAATTTTGCAGCCAACAAAATCAAAATATTCATTCAGATACTTTTTGCAGATAAAAACATAAAACTCGTAATTATATTCAAATCAGCTCTATTTTCTTTAACTTTACGTAAAGCCAGAAAATAACATTTCCAGTTATCACTTTACAGATTACCTACATTCAAATTTCTTAAGAATGAAAAAAAGAGAAAAACTACAAATCATTAGAAAATTCTACCCTAATGCTTTAACTACCATTGATTTTATAAATAAAATTATTGATTATGTCGAAGAGAAACTGGATCTCGAACCGGCACAAATTATGTTTGCAGACAGCATTTGCAGCGATGATGTAAACAGTATTCAATATCCGGTAAGAGCAAATGAATTTCTGGGACCTTTTAAAATGGGCGGCTTAGATGGTTTTCCATTTACTGGATTAACTGGCATGCAGGCTTTTGCCAGCCACGTTCCTGATGATGGAGCGGTTTTTATTTACTATGGTCCGCATATTGGAATTTCGAAGGAAGGAAAAATCGGGGAAATAAATCGTTTTGGGCAACACAAACCTTCCAGCTGCTGTGGTGCCGCTCACGGCGCATTGCACAAATTAGTACAGAATGATATTAAACCGGGACACATTACCGAGATTGATTATCAAATGAATACTATCGAACAAATTCTTTTCAATCAAAAAGAAAGAATCTTAAAAGCCGAAATTCCGCTTTACGAAGCCACAGAAATAATTTACGAATCTATCGACAAACGAATTCAGGAATTGATTGAAGGTACAAAATACAATTGCAAATATGTTGTTCTTGTTGGTGCCGTTTTAATTAACAGCGACAGCGATATTGGCTCTTTTTCGTCTACCAAAAGATTTGATGTTATTGATTTGAAAAAAGGAACAAGAGAAAATGTATTATCGGCTATAAATTTAACTTTAGAATAGAATTAAACTAATCAAAATCATTACATTAGTAAAACCAAAAGAATTCTGCTAAACCTTAAATTAACTGCCATAAACCAATGAAAAAAGTAAATTTTACGCTGCTTGTTATTGCATTATTTTTAACTAAATCTTTTTCACAAACCCAAATTAAGTACGATACTTTATCAGTCGGAAAAATAAAACAGATTATTTCTTATAAAGGAAATCCGGACAACCCCATTATTTTATTTTTACATGGCGGCCCGGGCAGTTCGAGAATGAATCAGGCCGAAACTTTTACCAATAAACTTCAGGATCATTTCGTGGTCGTGCAATGGGATCAAAGAGATTCTGGCAGAACATTGACTTTAAACAAATCTACAGAACCTATTACGCTTGAATTAATGGAAAGCGATACTTATGAAGTCGTTCAGCTTTTGCTAAAAAAATTCAATAAAAAGAAATTATATCTCGTGGGCGAATCATGGGGAACTGTTTTAGGTTTTTACATGGCCGATAAACATCCGGAGCTTTTAAATGCTTATATTTCTGTTAGTTCTGTAATTGACCAGACTAAAAGTGAGAAGTTACTTGTTGATAAATTAAAAGTTGATGCCAAAGACAATCCCAAGGCATTAGAAGAATTAAATACTATCAAAGTTCCTTTTGAAAACTATGAGCAATTATTATCTTCAAGAAAATGGATGTTTTATTATGACGGACAGCCGCTTCCGGAAGAAAACATTGCTGCCATTAAAGAATATCTAAAAAACTGGAGCGATACATGGCTGGTTACATGGAACAAAGCCATCAGTCAAAATCTTTTAAAAGAACTTCCTAAAGTAAAATGCCCTGTTTATTTTATTGTAGGTAAAAAAGATTTTCAAACAAATTATAAAATTGCCGAAGAGTATTTTAAAATTCTAAAAGCACCCAAGAAACAAATCTATGAATTTGAAAATTCAGGACATTCTGTACTAATGGAAAAACCGGAAGAAATTCAAAAGATAATTATTGATGAAATTGCTAAAAACTAGTATCCTTTTTGTGCATTTTTGGTATTGAAAAGCCCATCAAATACACATCATTTTTTTGCAGATCAGGCATAAATAAAAGCGTTAGAAGAAATTATTGAAGTTTTGGAGGATTTTAGAAAATCGTCTAAAAAAAATCCTTTTTGTAATTTGCTTGTTAAAATAAGGATGATCAGCATCTTAAATTTTAACTCCAAACCCATTACCAAATCAATTATGCTAAAATTCAATAAACAGTTAAGATATGTTCTATTTGCATTGTTATTTTCTATAGCAGCTTATTGCGGTGAACCTATCATTTATGTAAATCAGGTAGGTTATAATCCTAAAAGTCCTAAAATAGCGATATTAGGTTTATATAAAGAACCAACAGAAAATAGAAATTTTGATATTATTGATACCAAAACCAATAAAACTGTTTTTACGGCACCCATAGGAAAAGCGCAAAATGTCGAAGACTGGAAATTGGGAAAAATATTTTACCAAGCTGATTTTTCATCTTTTGAAAAACCCGGAAATTATAAAATCACTTTCAAAATTGCAGATCAAATCTATACGTCGGCCTCTTTTGCTATTGAAGAAAACATATTAGCAAAACGAACTATTTCTTCGATCGTTCATTATTACAACAAACAAAGAGCCAATACTCCCGAAGAATTAGACGCCGACAAAAAAATGCTGTTATACGGCAGTACAAAAAGAGTTGATGTTCACGGCGGATGGTGTGATGCCTCTGGAGATGTGAGCAAGTATTTTTCGCATCTGGCGTATGCCAATTTTGTATCGCCGCAGCAAACACCTTTAGTAACATGGTCTCTGATTAATACTTCTGAAACCATTTCGAAACAATTACAACAATGGAAAATAAAAGATTCTCTTGATAACGAAGCCATTTGGGGAGCTGATTATATGATGAGATGTCTATCTGATCAGGATTATTTTTACATGATTGTTTTCAGTTATTTTGACAAAGATCCATCTGCCAGAAGAATTGTAGGTTTAAAAGCCAATAGCGTTACTACAGATGAATATCAGTCTGCTTTTCGCGAAGGCGGCGGAATGGCGATTGCGGCTCTTGCCCGAATTTCACAATGGAAAAAAAGCGGCGATTTTACTTCTCAGCAATATTTAGACGGAGCCAAACGTGCTTATGCTCATCTTCTTATAAATAATACCAAATATGATGATGACGGCAAAGAAAATATCATTGATGACTATTGTGCTTTAATGGCTGCCACTGAATTATGGATTGCTACCAATGATAATTTCTATAAAGATGAGGCCAGAAAATGGGCTCATAAATTGGAGAACCGAATGACCGATAAAGGCTGGTTTAGAAGCAACGACGGCAATCGTCCGTTTTGGCATGCCGCCGATGCCGGTTTACCAGTCGTGGCATTAACACGTTATTTGAAAAAAGAAAAAGACAGTAAAGAAATAAGCGAGGCAAAAAATGTTATTAAAAAAGCTTTAGTATATAATCTGGCTGTTACCCAAAATGTAGAAAACCCGTTTGGTTATGCGAGACAAAGTTTCTTGTTTCATGATAAAGTGCAAGATGGTTTTTTTATTCCGCATGATAATGAAACCGGCTGGTGGTGGCAGGGCGAAAATGCAAGATTAGCGTCTCTGGCAACAGCAGCAATTGAAGGTGGAAAATTAGTTTCTGTTCCAAAAAAGGATGCTGTAAAAAATCCGCTGGATTTATACGCATCGCAGCAATTATCATGGATTTTAGGCTGTAATCCTTATTCTGTTTGCTTTTTATATCAATTTGGAGAAACCAATGTTCCGTATATGCATTCTAATTACGGGCATGGTTCTGAAAAAGGTGGAATCTCAAACGGAATTACCGGCAAAGAAGGAAATCCTGACGGTTCCGGAATTGATTTTAAAATGGATGTTGAAGGCAATGACGAATGGCGCTGGACAGAACAATGGATTCCGCATTCAGCATGGTTTTTACAAGCCGTAACAGCTTTGGCTTCAAAGTAAAATTTAAACAATGAAAAATTTCTTAATTATATTCATGGCAGTTTTCTTCTTTCAGGGAAATTGCACCGCTCAAAAAGCAAAAAGAACAAAGTTCAAAGCGTTGGTTTTATATGAAAATGGCGGACATCATTTGGCATTTTCCCAAGCCGCAAAACCATGGCTGAACAAACTGGCAATTGACAGCAGTTTTACGATTGATTATATTGAAAATACTCAAAAAATTAACGAGGCATTTTTAAAACAATATCAGGTTTTTATTCAATTAGATTATCCTCCGTATACCTGGAGCGAAGAATCGATGAAAGCTTTTGAGAAATATATGAGCAGCGGAAAAGGCGGCTGGATTGGTCTGCATCACGCTACTTTATTGGGTGAATTTGATGGTTACCCGATGTGGAAATGGTTCTCGGATTTTATGGGTGGAATAAAGTTTGAGAATTACATTGCGACTTTTGCGAATGCGAAAGTAAATGTTGAAGATAAATTGCATCCGGTTATGAAAGGAATTCCGACCGATTTTTTAATAAATAAAGAAGAATGGTATACGTATAATAAAAGTCCTCGGGAAAATGTTCACATTTTGGCTTCTGTTGATGAAAATACCTATCAGCCTGATTCAAAAATTAAAATGGGCGATCATCCGGTTGTTTGGACGAACGATCATTTTAAATCCCGAAATGTCTATATTTTTATGGGACATGCTCCTGAATTATTCGAAAATGAAGCTTACACTACTCTTTTGCGAAATTCTATTTTTTGGGCTGCAAATAAAAAATGATTTAAAAAATTCCCATGTTTTCAGGTTTGATGGTAAAGCCTAAACGGATCATACTTTTATGTTCCTGATAATCAATTAAACTTTCGGTATAGCCCACAAACCATTGAAGCGTGACATAATAATTCTCATCTTTATAAGGTTTCCAGTTCAGCTGCGTCTGCAAAGAACCGTAATTGATAAGACCGCTTCCTTTTCTAAAAAGAACATCTGCGCTCCATCTTCCGGGTTGAATCTGGTAAGTGGCGCTTGCTTCTCCATAACCCACATATTGGGTCAATCCGGGATTGTCTTCTTTATCGACCAGCGGAATCCAGCCTCTTAATCCAACTGTCCATCTTGGAGAAACCTGCGATTTTAATGAAAAAGCCAGCATATTCCACGTTCTGGAATATATAGAATCCCTTCCGTTTGATTCGTGTTCAAGCGAAATTGTTCCGTAAGTAAGTCTTCCGCCTTTTAAATAAAACGGACGAACGATGGCAACGCCGGGATTAAAATTTATTTCTGAAAAGGGTTTCGAGCTTGCGTAAATATCCCAAAATGCTTTTTGTGTATACATTAAATAAGGAAAAAATCCGCCCCAAAGAGGTTTTGAATTTAATCGAAGTTTAAAGCTAACCTGATATTTTACATCGGCATTATTTCTCGTAACGGCTTCGTTTAATGGAATTCCGGTTAAAAAATAATTATCACGATGAACAGAAAAACTATGTTCTTTTAGCAGCGAATCTGCTGCACGGAAATTCTTTTTTTCTTCTACAATTTGTGAATTTACTTTTATTGAAAATAAAACAATACAAGTCAACAGGTATTTAAAGCGCATTTTTATAGTTTAAATTGAGGCCATTTCTTATCTAATGGAATAAATTTAAATTATTCGGATAAGTGATATTAACTCAAAAAAAACAAGAATTGACCTCAATAAAATTTTAGCATTCTATTTTCAAAGCAAACCAGCCAAATGCGCGTAATCTTATTTTGTAAAATGAATCCGGTATTATTTTTTCTACCTCTTTCCAGGCTTCTTCCATAAGATTTTCTGCTTCTATGCGACATTGTTTAAGTGCGCCGCATTCTTCCAGCAATTTGATTACAGAAGCTATTACTGCCGTATCTTTTGGCATTGTCTGAATGGTTTTCCAAATATATTCACGTTTGTCTAAAGTCAGTAAACCCATTGCTTTTGCAACTGGCATTGTAATTTTTCCAGCGGTAATATCTTCTCCTTTATCTTTAAGGTTGTTTTCATATCCTTCCAAATTCAAAACATCATCAACTATTTGATAAGCAAGACCAATTGCTTCAAAATAATTGGCCAGCGCTTCTATTTCCTGAGGTTTTCCGCCACCCATAATTCCTCCTATTTTGGCTAAAGTACAAGCCGGCGCAGCAGTTTTTAAACGATGTATCGAATAAATTCTTTTTTCGAGTATTGAACTGTCTCCATTCTTGACCGCATCTGGCATAAGTGAATGAAGTCCGCTGATATCCAAACCCTGTCCGGCATGTGCAGCTCTCATCATTTCAAAATAAAGTTCATAAATTCTTAATCTTACATCATCTGAAATTAGTGATTTTTTTACCACTAAATCTCCAAGAAAGTAACATGTATTTCCGGCATTTATCGCAAGTGGTTCTCCATACAAATGATGCAGCGACGTACCTCCTCTTCGCGTATCTGAACTATCCTGAACATCATCAACAATCAATGATCCTGAATGTACAAGTTCCGGCATTGCCAGTATATCGATAAAAGGCTGTGAGTTTCCGCCAACAGCATCTATGCAGGCAAGCAGTACATAAGATCTCCACGCTTTTTTACTGCGATCGACAATTTCCCTGATAGGTTTAATAACCGATGTAATATATTGTTCTTTGTCTGCCTCACTAAAAAAATCTACACCTACCGGACTATTAACCAGTTTATGAAACTGCTCTTGTGTTGGGTTTAAAGGCAGTAAAGATTCTACTACTTCCTGCGTGCACTTTCCTACTCCTTTTAAGAAACTCTCAATACTTTCTTTTGTATTAAATCCGGTTCTTTCTGAATAGCCAACACCAGTAACTTTAACTCCCATAAAATTTCCTTCTGCCTTTATACTTCCTTCCCAAAATGCAGGCATAGAAAGAGTGGTTATAAATTCCTGTTCCGGAAAATCAACCTCAACAAAAAGAGAAACGTTAAAACTTGGTATTTCAAGCTCCCACGCAACAGGATAGGTTATAAATGTTCTCGCGCTTGTCCAATGCTTTACAGGTTCAAATGTGTAATCCTCAACGCTGATTCTTTTACCATTTTTATCAATTATAATTCCGGTTCCTCCAGCATATTCACCATTCTTAGTGTTATCAAAAAGATCATATAAAGACATTTGAAATCCATTATCCAATTGCAGCGATATCCAGTCCCAGGACATATCGTGTCTAAAATCTTTTACGGCGGTTTCGTCTCCTGATTTACTAAATTCATGATCATACCAGCCGCTTCCTTCTACTTTGTAAGTTTTGTTTTGAATTAAAATTTCACCACTTACTTTGCACTTCGGAATAAAATAATAAAACATATCTTCTTTCCATATTCCGTATAACTCTCCTTCATTTCCATGTCGCACCGGTTCTATTAAAGGAGTAAATTCCAGTTTACATTCTATTTGATCTAACGGATTATCCAATAGTAAATGATAATTTCCTTGTTCGTCTTTTTTAAAAGAATTTTGATCGTATTCTAATAAAAGATTGTCTAAAGCTACATTTGCAGGTTCTTTAAGAAGTCTGTCGGGAAAAGGCACATTTCCTTTTGCATAAACTTCTTTTAAGGCACGATAAAACTGTTTATTAATTGTTTCTTCTTTCTTATTCAGAACTTTAAGCGATTCTGCCGGCATGCTTGGGTCAACAAGCGAATCTGTATAATATTTTTGATTGACTTTATCAGATAATGCCCAAATTATAAAATGTGCGTATGAATAATCATCTGATTCTTCATCTTTTTTAGAAGCTAATCTAAAAAAAGATGCAAATAAAGAAAAGCGATCGCCATCCTTTGAAGTAACATGACAATTTTGATACCACCATTCTATAATTGCGCCACGGTGTGGAAGATCATGAATATCTAAATCAATTTTTCCTTCTTCTGGCCAGGTAGTTGGGCGTTGATCCAGAATAACTTTTGAATTCGTTTCCTGAGGATTCATTTCATTTTTCATGGTTTCAGAGATATTAGTTATTTTTCAAATTCATTTACAATCAGTTATTGTAAAATTTTACTTTCTTATTATAAAAAGAATGCATTTTTTTATAATAAAATTAATACAAACAAATAATTCTGCTTCACGTATTTACACCTATTTTACTGAATTACAATTATTTAACATTTATATTTAATAAAATAGACAGAAAAACTCTAAACTTCTCTCAGCATAATAAAATTTATTCAGCATAAAATCTCTTTTATGCCTAATAATCTCCGTTTGGTGTCATTTTTTCGGAATCCGCTTTATAACTCGAGTACTTTCGGCTGAAAATAATCACTTAAAAAACACCGCGAAGCCGAAAACGGGATAAAAGAGTAAGCAAAATCCAAAAACAAAATCTATTATGCAAACCGTGAATCCATTAACAATGTATGTTCCTATTTATCAAACTGATGAAGCACAGACATTAGCTGAAACTGCTTATAAAAACTTTAATAGCCCTGCCACTAAAGAAGCTTTAGATAAAATGGCAATTGTTCATTATGCAAGAATTGCTCTTGTACCAAATACTAACGGAAAAGGTTATGCCGGGATATTAGTGATCACAGAATTTGATGGTAATATGAACTCTTACTTAGAGGCTTTTTACAAAAACTCAACTACTATAAAAGCTGCTTTTATTCTTCTGATTACTTTGTGGGCAAACAAACCTGCTGATTTTCCAACTAATCCGGATGAGATTACTTATACGATTTTCTCAAATTTCATTAATGAGCGTAACCTGAGCAATCCTGCTGATCTTTATTATGCTTATCCGCAATCTGTAAAACAGATTGTTGCGAAGTTTAAATAATTAAGAAATAAGAACAAATAAACAATTACAGCTGTATCATCTGATTCGGCTGTTTTTTCTTTAATTAAAACTTAATCTTATGAATTACACACAAACTACGCTTAACACAACGCCGGAATTAGACGATATTCAAGGGCTTATCGTAAAAGGATATACGCATCCGTGTTCTGTGCATATGCTTTTTAAATTCGATCAGCAGAGTTCTAGTTTAAAAGCTATAAAAGGCTTTTTTAAGGATTTGCTTCCGTACCTGCAAAGTGCTGTAGACTGGGGCGCTTTAAAACCAGAAATGATGCTGAATATTGGTCTTTCGGCAATTGGAATCGGAATTGTAAAACCGGAACTTGATGTACCTAATTCGAGTTTTTCGGTTACTTTTAAAAAAGGCCCGTGGGATCCTAATAATGCGCAGCAGTCCTTGGGCGATTATGGTGCCGGTGATCCATCAGAATGGTGGAATAAAAAGTTTAGCAATCAGGATGTGCATTGCGTTGTTCACGTTTATGCCATGAACCCAACTGCCCAAAATAAAATTGTAGACATAGTAAATGAAGCTGCTCTAAAAACTAATGGTGCGGTTACTGAATTAAAACCATTGCAAACACCAAGCGGCAGATTAGAGCAGTATTTACTTGTCCCTTCAGATTATATTCATTTTAGTTACAGAGATTCTATTGATGAACCTGATCTTAATCAAAATCCTCAAGGTACAGATCAACAGGACCTCAACAACTTTTTGATTGGTTACAGCACACTCCCAAATCCTATTCCGGGTCCGCTTTCAGGGCCAGAAGCGGCATTTGCAAAAAACGGCTGTTATAACGCGTTTAGAATTTTGTATCAGGATGTTGAAGCTTTTAATAATTTTCTGGAAACACAATCAGAAACGATTGCTCCACAAATTAAAAACACAAAAGAATATACGGCTGAATGGCTTGCTGCTAAAATGTGCGGACGCTGGAGAAATGGTTCTCCATTGGTGCTTTCGCCTGAAAATCCTGAACACAGCACTTCAAAAAGCACCGATTTTGGTTATGCAAAAGATGATATGCAGGGATTAAAATGTCCGTTTTCTGCGCATACCCGGGTTTCAAATCCGCGCGATGAAGGTGTTGATGTGGCAGGCTCAGATACAGTTCCGCGTATCATACGACGAGGAATGCCGTATGGACCGCCTTTAAATATCGATCCAACTGCCGACAGGGGTTTGATTGGTTTATTTTTATGCGGAGATTTAAGCAGTCAGTTTGAAACGCTATACGGATGGATTAATATGAATAATTTCAGCAACGTGTTTAATCCGGCTGATAATACGCCGCAGGATCCATTGATTGCCAATCGTATTGTTCCTTTACCGGGCAATGTTGATCCTGATTTTACCATTCCTATGGAAGACGGAAATAATGTTGTTATTCAGGGACCGCTGCCGCAATTTGTGGTAACCCGCGGAACGGCTTATTTTTTACTTCCGTCGATTTCTTCGATTAAAGAAATTGCGTTGAGTTAAACTTATTTATTTCTTTTTGAATACAAAAAATGCCGCTCAAACTGGGCGGCATTTTTTATTGTTAAGGCTGTAATTACATTCGGGAGAATAATGTTTTTTGAAGTATTTCCAGTTGTTTTTCGAGTCTTTTAGATTTTACAAATTTCTTTTCTCCCAATTTTGGAAGCAAATTTGACGATTTTTTAAAATAGTTTTTCAGGTCTGCAAAAACTTCTGTTTTAGTTTTTGAAGCATCAATCAAAATTAAATCTTTTATTCCTTCCATAAGAGATAAACTGCTGTATAGATGCTTACTAAATAAACAAATTATAGAATTTGATTTTAAATTGTCGAGCTTGAAAAAATCTACAATTTCTGAATATTCATAGACTACAAACACAGAACAATCATAACTGCCTGACATATTCTCGTTTTTTAATAAAAAAGAATCAGCAGAAAATTCAAATTCATTTTTAAATTTTCTCTTAAACATTTTTAGAAAAACCCCTTTGTTATCCCTAACTAAAACTCTTTTCTTGATCATTTCCTTAGAATTATGATTTATGCTTCTTATACTATTTTTTTGTTGTCAGAAGTATAAAATGTGTTGTTTTCGACAAAAGAAATTAATTCCTCTTTATTCTTTCTATCAGTATAAGTAATAGAAATAACAGAGTCTTTTTATTCTTCAAAATAAAGAACAAAAAGACTTTAGGGCAGATCAATAGCGATGATTTTTAAAAAGGAAATAATGTAAAATAAAACTCTCCCTCAATAAAAAGAAGAAGAGTTTTCAGGCATCAGAGTAGTTTACTTGCTTTAATTTTTTAGTTAAGAGTTGGTTTATTTTTTGAGTGGTTATTATAGATATAGTTAGCAAGCACTTAATAAGAAATTAAATTCATCCGGCATTAAGATTATGAGTTTCTGCTGGATGTAAATGTTTTATTTTTTTGATTTTATCATTTAATTTCAAAACCCGGTCCAGCTGTTTTTGCTGAATGGTGTATTTGGTATAATATTTATACCACTCTTTTCCAATAAAAAAGGTTGTCACGGAAACTCCTGTGAGTACACCAATAAAGTAATTAGTAATGTCCATAATTTCTATTTTTAAATTTAAAAAGCATTTTTATCTCCTTTCAAGGTTACAATAACCGTTAATAAGCAAATTTTAATATCTGTAATTAAACTCCACCGCTGTAAATACTGAATATCTGTAGTTACCCTGCGTTTCATATCGACTACTCTTCTAGTCTCACCTCTTAGTCCGGAAACTTGTGCCAGACCCGTAATTCCTGGTTTTACAAAATGCCGAACCATAAAATTGTTAATATGTCCGTTATAATCGTTTGTATGTTTTAACATGTGCGGACGCGGTCCGACTACACTCATATTTCCCATTAAAACATTAAAAAACTGCGGCATTTCATCCAGACTTGTTTTTCTTAAAATTCTTCCTATTGGCGTAATCCGGTCGTCTCCTTTTCTGGCCTGCTGGCTTTCATCTCCGCAATTCATATACATGCTTCTAAACTTATAACACCAAAAGGGTTCGTTTTTTTTGCCGGTACGCATTTGTCTAAATAATACCGGTCCTTTGCTTTCTCTCATAATTAAAATTGCAATTAAGGGATAAAGCCACGACATAATAAAAATAAGAACAAACAAACTGAACGTAAGATCGAAAATTCTTTTAATCAACCTGTTATAAGCATTCTGCAAAGGCTCAAAACGAGGTTTTATAACATGGAAATTATTTAAATGGCTTGAATTAAAATGTTTTTTTGAGATGGATGAAAAATCGGGAACAAATTTTAGGCGCATACAATGTTTATCCCCAAGCTCAAAAAAATAGTTCAAATCTGAAATAAAATCAGGTTTAGATACAATGTATAATTCATTTATATTGTCATTGGATGCTTTGTGAATGGCTTGTGAAAGCGCTTCACTAAATTCTTCGTTGCTTGTATATTCTACATTTGAGTTTTCGTTGATAATACCCACAAAATCAATAAAAAAAGAATTCGTTTCTAAATGCGATGCCAGCTCAATACTGGTTTTATTAAATCCCCATATGGCGACTGTATAACGCTTAAAAACCCAGCCTTTAATTTTACTGATAACCAGAGTAAACAAAATTCTGGAAAGCAGAAAATAGAATAATAAAAAGCTTAACTGAAACAAATTGGCACGGCTCCCGAAGAAATACAGCACATTATCCTGAAAAATAAAAATATAACTATGCCATAAAATTCTTTGCGTAAAAAAAGCACGCCAGCTGTTACGAAAAAAGCATTCTAAACTAAAAAGAACATCAATTCTGTATAATCTAAAGTAGGTTACCGAAAATAACCAGCTCAGGATTGTAATAGGAATCATTTTATCCAGAAACAAAGTATTCCAGCCAATTTTTTCTTCATTTGCAAAATTCAGAAACACCAGAGTACCCAATATCATAGCAATCATATCTGCTATAGCACAGCAAATTATGAAGGTAAATTTATGTCGGTTTCGCATTTCTTAATTTTTTTCAATAAACTGTAACATAATCCTCCAATGAAACTTCCTAATATTCCGTAAAAAATATCCATTACATCAGGGTTTCTTTTTTGAATTATAAATTGTCCTCCTTCGGCAACACAAACTATTATAGCTGCAATACCTAAGTTTTGTACAAAACTCAAATTTTTAGCATAATTTGAATTTCTTTCCTGTGCGTAGATTTCTAATAAAAAACCAACGGCTAAAAATGGTACAGCAGTACGTAAATTGTAATATCGATTACTCCAGTTTAAAAGCCATCGGGGCAGATAACTTTCACTTCTTAAACTAGGATCCGGCAGCCACGAAAAATAAAAAACCACAACGATAACTAAAAGCAGTATAAACAGTACTATTTTTTGCCACATGTTTCTAGTTTTTAATTTTAGCATTTCGCTTTTTATTTTGGATAAAAAATACCGCTTTATGCTTCTTTTAATCCCAGATTTCTTTTGTACCAGGGTCTCTTGGCTTTTACTTCCTGATACTGATAACTATAGTTTTGTCCGTAGCCGTAACCGTAAGCGGTTTTCATATTCACTGCATTAATAAGAATTCCAACGTTTTTTAATTGATCTTTTTTAATAAAATTGCTTACGTGGGCCAGATTATTTTTATCGGTATAATCATATTTTACTACGAATACCGTAACATCAGCCAGATGACTGAAATTGAGCGTGTCTGATACAATCTGGACTGGAGCTGTATCTAGTATTATAAAATCATAGAGTTCTTTTGCTTCTTCAATCAGCACTTCAAAATTAGAATTGGTAATTAATTGTGACGGATTTGGCGGCACTTCTCCGGCAAACAGTATATCCAGATTTTTAGAATAACTGGTGTCTTTTTGCAGAAAACCTTTCCAGTCATCATTTTTATTGGACAAATAATTAGTCAGTCCTAAAACATTTTTATCAATATTAAAATATTCGTGTAGCTGCGGATTTCTTAAATCAACACCAATTAAGAGTACTTTTTTATTGAGATTACTGATTGTTACAGCATTATGAAAAGCACAAAAAGATTTTCCTTCTCCCTGAATCGAAGAAGTAAACAATATGATGTTTCCTTTGTCTTCTTTTTTCTTGTGAAGTAAATAACGCACGTTTGAAACCAAAGTACGCGTGGCTTCGGCAATTAAAGAATGTGAAGTGGCTGAATTTTCTAATTTTTCGTTTGTATTTATTTTTGGAATATGTCCTAAAATTGGAATATTGGCAATTATTTTTTGAATGTCTTCTTCATTATGTATTTTGGTGTCAAAATATAAACGGGCATAAATAATTCCAAAAGGAAATAATAATCCAAACAAAAATGCTCCAAGCATAAATGACTTAGGCTGTGGAAAAATGGCTGAATAATTGGTTTCGGGTGCGTTTAAGGTTTTTAAATTCGATTCTAAAATAGCGCCATTCAAAACGGCTTCTTCTTTTTTCTGCAATAAAGCCACATACGTTTCTTCTTTCATACTCAGGTTGCTATTGATGTTTCCCAATATTTTATCCTGAGTAGGAATGTTTTTAATTTTTGAAGCCGCAATGCTTTCTTCTGATTTGTTTGCGATATTATTTTGATTTAAAAAGTTTAAATAACCTTCTAACGAATTCAGTATTTCTTGTTTTTGAACCTTTAATTGCGTCATCAAACTTATGTAAGCCGGATTGTTTTTTTGTGCTCTCTGCAGGATCAATTCGCTATCCATGAGTTTTGCATTATAATTTAGAAGCATCTGGTTTACTATTGCCGATTCTAAATTATAATTGGTTCCCAAAGCTTGTCCCGGATCTGATTTTCTGATGTCGTTTAGTGCAAAACTGGCCAGTGCAATTTGTCTTTCATTAAGCATTGCACTTTCATTTTTCTGGCTTCTGTCGGCTGTTTTTTCGGCAACATAATTGTCCATTGCGCCAATGTCGTTGCTTTGTAAATATCTTTCTTTTACACTTTCGATAGAATCTTTTTCTCTGGCAAAACTTTTTATTCTTTGTTTTAAATAAGCAACTGTATTGGTAAATGTTTTTTGTTTATTTATTACAATGCTTTTATCAAGCTGAACGATAATTTCATTTAAAATTTTTCTGGAACGTACCGGATCAGAACCAATATGGTTTAGTTCAATTGTTCCTTTTGATTTTTCATCAGATAAAACAATAAGCGAAGATTTCAGGTTTTTTAAAGCTATATCTGTAGGTTCAAAATTCACTTTGTATTCATTATCAAAATAATACGATGGATTTTTTTTTGCTTTTGATGATAATCTGATTTTAAATGGCAGTCCGGGAACAGCTTCATCACCTTTGTATCCGTTTACTTTAAATTTTTTCTCGGCAGCAGGATCGGTTATGGTAAATCCTGTTTTGTCTACTTTAATTTCATACGAAACCTGAGGTAAAGAATCTTTAGAAACGATAAGCTGTAAAACAAACGGAACTTCGTTTACAGTATTATTCTGCGTGGTATATACTTTTTCAAAGTAGCTGGCTGTTAAGTTCAGCCTTTTTACAATGCCCAGTAAAAATTCATTAGAAGTAATAAGTCTGATTTCATCATCTAAATTCGCTTCATTACTTTTTTGATCTGTACTAATAGTAATGATTTTGTTTTTATCTTCTTGCTTTTTATCAATAAAAATCAAGGCTGATGTTTGATATTTTGGCGGTACTATTTTGATAAAAATATAGGCTGCGCCAACACACAAAATCAGGCTGAGCAAAAACCACGGCCAGTAACGAAGATACTTTAGAAATTCTTTTTTAAAATCCATAACCTATTAAATTTATTATATACAATCGGGTTATTAACTCTAATCGTACTTCAGAATTTTATTCCTGAAATACTGTTTTAAATTCTATTATTGTGCGATCAGTAAAACAACTGCTAAAAGAGATGCCGTTATTCCTAACACCTGAATTGGGTCTTTTATTAAACCGCCGCTGTTTACTTTTAATTTGTTTGGCGTAACCACAATAACATCATTTTGTCTGATTCTAAAATTAGGATTCGACATCCACGAAGCAGTGGTTAAATCGATGTGATACACCATTCGTTTTCCATCTACTTCTCTAATGAGCTGAATATCTTTTCTAATAGCAGAGTAGGTTAAATCTTTGGCCAGCCCAATGGCGTCGAGCAAGCTGATAGATTCTTCGCTAAAAGGAATTACTCCCGGAGAATTTACTTCTCCTAAAATGGTAAATTTATTATTGAGCACTCTCACCTGTACTGTAGGATTTACCAAATAACCTTCGCTTACCAAACGTTCTTTTATTTTAACTTCGGCATTGGCTGGTGTTAAACCTCCTACTTTAACTTCATTTAAAATGGGCATGGTAATATTACCCTGCGGAGTAACCAGATAACCGGTTAATTTCATCATTTCTACCGATGTTTGCCCGCCGGTAGAAGAGTTATTAATATTAAAAGGAGCTGCTACGAGAGGGTTAATATCTCCAATATCAATTTTTAAAATATCGTTGGGCTGTATTTTAGGAGATGCGTAGTTTAAATTAGAATTTGAATACATATCTAAATCTTGTAAATACAGCATTTCTTTCTTGGTAGTGCAAGACTGAAATATCACTAAAAGCAATAAAATTATCGGCAGGGAAGTAATTTTCATTTTCATCGTAGTCTATTTTAGTGTTATTTAATTCCTTTAAATTCTATTCAAACCAAACATACTCTCAACCCATGAATCTTAATTTTAATGGACTATATACTGCCTCAAAGCGATTGATTTTTTAAGAAAGACAACTACTATTGCGGCCAAACCATGAAACTTATAAATCTTGTAATCTTCATATAAAACTTCAAAAGCACGCTTAAAACTGGTACTCATTCCTCCCATTCGCATTCTCACGATATAGGCATCGATGTAACTCATATTGATTTTGTACTTGTATAAATAACGAAGAAGGAATTCTGTGTCTGAAGCAATTTTAAAATCCAGATTGTATAAACCATGCTGATCAATCACCGATTTTTTTAAATAAACGGTTGGATGCAATGGAAGCCAGCCTGCTTTTATTCTTTTAAGGCTAAAAAAACCGCCTATTCTATCGCGTATAAGACGTTCATTTTTATCATTCGAAACATAAACGCCATCACCGTAAACGCCGTCAATATTGGGTTAATACTCAAAACGTGCGGCAATTCTTGTAACGGCTTTTCGGTCAAAAAACTCATCATCAGAATGCATTAAACCAATTACGTCTCCGGTTGCTAACTGAAATCCTTTATTGATTGCGTCATACATGCCTTTATCTGGTTCTGAAATATATTTGGAAATTTTGTCTCTATAAGATTCTATTATTTCTTTTGTACCATCTGTAGAATTGCCATCAATAATAATATATTCAATATCATGATAGTTTTGTGCTAAGACACTTTTGATGGCTTTTTCGATAGTTGCCTTACGATTGTAACAAACTGTGATTATGGTAATTCTCATAATAATTATATTTTAAGATAAAAATTTTACATAATTTCAATATAAATCTAACACAAAAGAACTCCACTAAAAAAAGTTCTCGACGAAGCACCACAATTGTCGTTAAAACCATTAAAAATCAAAGTTTTAACCTAAAAATTGTTGAACAATTTCCTGAATAAGGAAATAGAGAAGAAAATCATTGTTATAATAAATTATAGTTTTTGTAAGAATGTTGCTTTGTGCTTTTCTAACAATAATTTGTCGAAATAATTTATGGTCGAAACTAAACCTTCCCGCAACTGTATTTTCGGTTCCCAGCCATTTAGTTTTTCTTTTGCCAGAGAAATATCCGGCTGTCTTTGTTTAGGATCATCCTGCGGTAAACCCAGATGAATAATTTTTGATTTAGAATCTGTCAGTTCAATAATCGCCTGAGCGAGTTCGAGCATCGTAAACTCATTTGGGTTTCCTAAGTTTACCGGCCCCAGAAAACCACGATCTGAATTCATCATTCGAATCATGCCTTCGACTAAATCATCAACATATTGAAAAGAACGGGTTTGTAAACCATCGCCAAAAACGGTAATGTCTTTTCCCTGCAAGGCCTGCACAATAAAGTTAGAAACCACTCTCCCATCAGACGGGTTCATATTAGGTCCATACGTATTAAAAATGCGGATGATTTTAATGGCCACTTTATTTTGATTGTGATAATCCATAAACAAAGTTTCGGCACAGCGTTTTCCTTCGTCATAACAAGAACGAATACCAATTGGATTTACGTGCCCCCAATAATTTTCGGTCTGCGGATGTACAAGCGGATCTCCGTAAACCTCACTGGTACTGGCCTGAAGCACTTTTGCCTTAACACGTTTTGCTAATCCTAATACATTTATGGCTCCCATAACCGAGGTTTTGATGGTTTTGATGGGATTGTACTGATAATGTACCGGAGAGGCCGGACAAGCTAAATTGTAAATTTCGTCGACCTCAGCATAATACGGCTCCGTGATGTCATGTCTGACCATTTCAAAATACGGATGATCCAGTAAATCTATAATATTAGATTTGGCGCCCGTAAAATAATTATCCAGACAAATTACTTCGTTGCCTTCGTTTAATAATCGCTTGCATAAATGTGAACCTACAAAACCGGCTCCTCCCGTTATCAATATTCTTTTCATCGTAATTCTATTTATTTTTGATTAAATCAATTTTGGTTTGAATCTGAAAAAAGTAATGTGACTTAAAACGCGCCAGATAAAATCCTTCTTTTCCGTCTAAAAAACCCAGTTTTAAAAAGTAAGCGCCAAAAAAGTAAACCACCGGAAGCAAACCCGTATTAAGAAGTCCGTATTTGATTTTTTGATTGAAGGACAAAAAAGTGTTTTTAGATTTTTTTAGCTGCAAATATCGTTGAGCTTCCCAGGTCGAATAAGCGTTGTGTTTGTCTATATAATGTTCTAAACTTTTAAAATCTTTATGAACCACTTTTGCTTTAATAACGCCCACTTTGCCTTCAATTATAGGACGTTCATGTACTTCCATATCGAGATGACTCCATAAATCTTCATCGATTTTTTCGTAAGCGCCTTTGGATTTTCTAAAAAGTGCCGATTTCTGAAATTCATATCCATACTTGAGTTTTCTGCCCATAAAATAGTTTTCAAACCGAATTGTAAAACCATTGTAAGCCGGATCTTTTATTTTTTGTTCTATTTCTGATGCAAATTCATCGGTTATAAATTCATCGGCATCGAGAAACAAAATCCATTCGTTTTGCAGATTGGCGTTTTGCAGTGTCCAATTGCGTTTTTTGGGAAATTTGCCATTCCAGTTAAACTGTAATACTTCAGCTCCCATAGCTTTGGCAATAGTTATGGTATCATCGGTACTTCCTGAATCAACTACAATTACTTGAGAAAATCGCTTTAATTTATCCAGACAGGAGGGTAAATTTTGCGCTTCGTTTTTTACAGAAACGATTACGGAAATGGGAATTTTATTCAAAGCTTCTAAATTTTATGAGTTTGGATGGATTTCCTCCTACAATGGCATTTTCTTCGACATG
Organism: Flavobacterium sp.; assembly: GCF_039595935.1. Taxonomy (NCBI): domain Bacteria; kingdom Pseudomonadati; phylum Bacteroidota; class Flavobacteriia; order Flavobacteriales; family Flavobacteriaceae; genus Flavobacterium; species Flavobacterium sp. Next base: position 1,073,424 of record NZ_JBCNKR010000004.1, read on the forward strand.
TTTAATCACTACGGAGCGTGCTGCTATAACAGAATGGTTTTCGATTGAAACTCCGGGCGCAATAAAAGCGTCGGCAGCGATCCAGACTCCGTTTCCAATTGTAATGGGTTTTAATAGTAAAGGGAAATCTTTTTGGGTATAATCGTGAGTTGAGGCACACAAATACGTTTTTTGAGAAATTATAGTATTGTCGCCAATGCTTATTTTTCCTTGATTGTAGCAATCAACCTGAGGTCCTAAACTTGAATTTTTACCAATTTCTAAATTCCACGGAGCCCATATTTTTACTGAGGCATATACATGCGCAGTCCAGTCTACTTTTGCACCAAAACATTTTAGAACCAAAACTCTCCATTTTTTAAATAAACGGGAAGCAAAGGGACGAAACAGAATCAGCCTTGCAAAATTCCAGATCAGTCTCGAAATTTTGTTTTTTAAACTGAAGGAATGACTATAAGTTGATAAATCCAAAATAGTTTTTATTTAAAACCCGTTATGCGTTAAATATTATTTTTTTGAATTAAGCCTAACGGGTTATTTAGTATTTCTTTGTACAAATCGTTCATTTGGCTGGCAACGGCTTTTATCTCATATTTTTCGGCAACCAGTTTTCTTCCTTTAAGTCCCATATCTTCAAGTTCAGCTGGAGAAGTATGCATTACTTCTTCGATTATGTTCTGCAGATTTGATACCGATAAACTAATCCACCAGCCGCATTCATGAATTTCTAAATCTTCCCATGGCGTGCCTTGTGTGGTGATTACAGGAACACCTAAAGCAAGCGCTTCGGCAATAACAATCCCGAAATTTTCACTGTGAGTAGGCAAGATCATTACATCTGCTGATCGCAAAAAATTCCATTTTTCATTGCCATATTTTGCTCCTACAAAATTTACATTGCCCAAATTGCGGGCACTTTTTCTTAAAACAGAAATGTAGTTTTCATCTCCATTTCCTGCAATTTCGAGAAGCCATCCGTCGGTATTGCAATTACGCCAGGCTTCTAATAATAATTCGATGCCTTTTTTAGGATGAATTCGGGATAAGAAAACCATTTTTTTAGTTCCGTAATGTTCCTTAACTCCTTTTATATCATTCAAATCAACACCATTTGGAATAATATGTATGGGAGGTTTGAAACCGAGATACTGAATATTTAAGGCTTCCATTTCTGCGGTCGTGTGCAGGAATTCTGCTTCCTGAATGGCTTTTTCCTGATACAGAAACATACCGAGTTTTTTTTTCCATGAATTCCGCGACATTATCCAGGGTTCCAGCATTCCGTGAGGAGAAATTATGACTTTAATTCCCAGTTCCTGCGCTTTTTTTTGAAACCCCCAGTTTTGTGGACTCCATATTCCGTTGATATGCACTATGTCGGGTTTTTCGGCAAGTAAAAATTTCCGAAACTCTTTCAGCATTTTAAACCATCTTAAAACGCTGGTTTTAAAAAATTTGATTCTTACATTCGGAATATCTATGGGATTAGAAGTTATTTTTGCTGCTACGACAATTTCCATGTGTTTTTGCAGCGCCGTACTCAATAACCGCATGTACTCAGTAGTTCCTCCTCCGCCTTTATCAATTCCCGCTATAAAATGAATTACTTTCATACTATTTGATTAAGTTCTTTGTAAATCACTTCTATAGCGTTTAAAGAATATTCGGTCGTAAATTTTTGCGACTGTGTAAAAGACCGTTCGATAGTTTCTGTTTGCTGTAATCTGTTTAACCGCAATACTTTTTCAAGGGTTTTTGCCCCATCTTCTTTCCATTTTAGCCAAAGGGCATTATCAACGGGTCTTTTTTCAATGTAAAAAGCGGCAATTCCACCTACTTCGTTCATTGGCGGTTTATTCGTAGTTATAACCGGACAGCCGGAAGCCATAGCTTCAATAATTGGCCATCCAAAACCTTCATCCAGAGAAGGAAATAATAAGCAGATGGCTCCTGAATAGGCATTATTTATATCTTCATCTGAAAGATTGTTTACAAAATGTATATCGTCTTTAAAAGGTGATTTTTTATGTAAAACTGCCAGATCGTGTGAAGGTTCTTCTCCAATTAAAACTAACGGAATTGGAGTATTGTATCGGCTTCGCCAGGTTTCATAAATTTCAAGTACACCTTTTCGGTTTTTGTAATACTGATTACCGCCAATGTGCATAATGTAACCTTGTGATAAAAGTATATTGAGTTTGTTTTCTAATAAACTTCTTGATGATTGTCTGGGTAATGAAACAAACGGACGGCTTAAACCATTATAACATACAACTGAATTGGTTATTTTTCCTAAATGAAGCGTATGCAAATCGCGACGTGTTTTTTTGGAAATTGAAATAAAATTTTTCCCTTTAGAAAATCCTTTTCTTATATAAGTCTGATATAGTTTTCCTGTAAACGATACCGGATTTTCCGGCACCATTCCCAAAGCTGATTTTAAAGCTAAAAAATCATGGCAGTGTACTACGTGTTTTCTGTTTTTAACCAACGGAACCCAAGGGCCAAGCGCCTGATCTGCAAATACAAAAAGTGTGTCTTTTGATGAATTTCTCAGTTTCATTTTTACTTCAATAGGAAAAACAAAATACTGATCGATATAACCAAGCCATTTTTTAAAAGATTTAATCAAAGGCAGTTTATAGAACCTTGCTTTGGGACTCCAGACCACTACTTCATGCCCTCTTTCTTTCATCCCATTTAGCAGCATATTGGCATAGCGCGGCATACTTTGATGGTGCAAAAAAGAAGGATGAGTAAAAAGTACGATTTTCATACTATTCTGTTTTCAGTTTAACATTTAAACCTGCTATTAATAATCCTGTCGCTATTACAGCGCAGCCCAGCATACTCGGCTGAGCCCATTGTCCTTGTGTGATTAAAAACAGAGCGGTTCCGCAAAATGTTAAAGGCAGCAATTTTAAGCTGTTAGGCAGTTTTAAAGAATTATAAAATACGCCAAATGCCAAAACTAATCTTAAAACAATAAGTCCTCCGCCTAAAATAAGTCCCTGTTCTCCTCCTACACGATTTAATTCTCCTTCTGAAACTAAAAATTTTCTCTGTCCGGTTAACATCTGAGCTCCGGCATTGGTTCCCATTCCCAGATTTCCTTCAAATAAAGGCGCGTTTAATAATGTGGTTATGGGTTCTGTAAATCCGTTTAGGGTTCGCATTACGATAGATCCTCCTTCCTGACCTTTTGCGGTATCTACACGGCTCATAAAAACCTGAGTTCCTAAATTAAAAATGGTGGTTGTTTTTTGTAAAACAGCAAACAAAATCACAACTACAACTGCTGTCGACACCAGCCTGATTATTGATTTTATACTGGTTGAAGAACCCATAAAGGCAAAAAAACCAACTAGTAAAACACCTAAAACTGCTGTTCTGCTTACAGTTAACGGCAGTGCAATTAATAAGGCTATCGTACTGGAAATAAGTAAAATCTTTGAGCAGGTTTCTTTTGAAAGCCAAAAGTAAAATACAAATACCGAGGCTAAAATGTAAAAAGCAGATAATCCTGTTGTAAATGAAAAAGTTCCCGAGGGCCGAAAATACCCCATCGCGCCATCAAATCCGGCGCTTCCTTCTCCTCCCAAACCAATATTTACAAAAGCCGTCTGCGGACTTGTAAATTGCAAATAAATGATCAAAGTCATCAAAATATTCACGACCAGCATTACACGTCCTGTTTTGAGAATATCTTCTTTTGTAAAAACAGTTCCAATTATAAAAATCAACGGAAAATGAATTAACATAATTCGTGCGCCGTAAAGCCCTACAAATAGATTTCCGTGTCCAAAAGTCAGTGTAATGGCTAAACCCAATAAGGTGAAAATGGAACTTAAAACTACATAACCGTTTATGAATTTTACGTTGAGATAAAAAGCTCTCAGAATTATAAAAATAGCAATTGGGTCGCGTACAATCAATAATGGTGTCGCCAAACCTGGAAGAATCCATTTGCGGAGAGCGCCTTCAAAAATCCAAAGCAGAAAATACAGCCAAATGGCTATTTTTAAGGATTTGTAGTCTTGTTCCTGATTTATTTTTGTTTCCATTATTTCTAATCTTTTACAAAATCTTTAGAGAAGAAAGTGCATCAGCCATTTCCTGTCCGTAAACAGACCATGGTCTTGTTTTAGCTTTTTTTTGAGCGGCAAGTCCAAATTGTTTTAGCATTTCCGGCTTTTCCAATATTTTGATAATTACCTCTTTTATTGCTTTTGAAGATCCGGCCTGAACAATCCATCCGTCGACTCCGTTTTCTATTAAATCAGGTCCTGCGGTACGATTGGTGGTTATAACCGGAATTCCCTGCGACATGGCTTCTGTAATTACCAAACCAAAACCTTCAAAAAGAGACGGAAAAACAAATACATCATGATCGTACATACAATCTAAAACTTCATTGTGCGATAATGACGGAATCCAATTATGTGTTTCTAAAGCCTGATTTAACGCATTGCAGTCTGATATTGCTTTATTGCCTACAACGGTTAATTCAACTTCATCCGGCATTTCTTCTATTGCTTCAAATAAATACGAAATACCTTTTCGCTGTGATAATCCGCCTATAAATAAAATTTTGAGTTTTCGGTTTGTGAGCGGTTCGTAGTTTTTTGTTCTTGTCACTTCTGGAAAACCATACGGAATTACTTTTATTTCCGGCAGGTTTCCGTTATAATCTTCTAATGTTTTTTTGGTAAAACTGCTGGCGGCAAATATCACATCAGCCAAAGCTAATTCCTGATCTTTTTTATGTAATTTTTCCGGTGAATCATTAAAACCAATAAGCGTATCTGACCAGGCCGGATTTATATCAAATTCTTTCTGCATTAATAAACGGGCGCTTTTCCAATATCCAATAGGAAGATCATAAATACAATAAAGCCCTAATTGTTTGGCTTGTTTAAAAGTTGATAATGCGCCATCTTCGTATGCATAAACGCCTAAAAGCCCTTCGTTTTTGGCTTTGGCTAAATTATCTGCCACCCATTTATCATGTTTCTCATATACTTTGTCAATGCAGAAAAATCCTTTTTCGTGTGTTATCAAAAAATCTAACTTAAACTTTGAGGTCAGTAAACGTCCGAACTCAAAAAAAGATTTGGATTTTGTGTACGGCTGCCATTTCTGATCTAAACTTCTTCGTTTTAAATCTTTTAGTTTTGGTGTATTTCCTAATTTGTACAAAAGTTGCCCCGGAAAAATCGCAATTGAAGTAAATAATTTAAAAAGCAGTTTATCTTTCAAAAGTCCGTCTACGAGATTTTTTGAATTCGCATTTAAAGTGGGATGAGATACCAGTAATTTCATCATACAGAAATTGAATTAATAAACTGTGCGGCAATGTTATTTAAGTCTGAAACCTCAACCTTCATTGGTGTTATGTTCAGATTATTTTTTTCGTATTTAATAATCTGCGGAATTACATACTGTCCTTTTTTTGGTGTCCATTGGCGTGAAACACAAATTGTATTTATCTGATGTTCTCTATAAGCTGCAAAAACACCGCTTTTTTCTGTTTGAAAATAAGGCGTTGTTGATATTCCGAAATCGCTGTCTTTCAATACCTGCGAAATTACTTTTTCTGACTGAACGCCCAGAATTTCGTAAGCCACATTATGATTGTCTAATATTGCGGTATACTTAACCAGTTCAGGGCCATTTTTTCCGATAAAAACAAACTTTAAAGGTTTGTCAAATCGATTCGAAATGCTGACTAAATCTTTAATAAAATCTTCAAAAGGCGCTCCGTTATGAATGCTGCCAAACAAAACAAACTGAACAAATTCTCCCGATTCTTTTTTTTCTGCTGTTAAAGGTATGTTGCCGCAAATAGGCAGAATTTCGGCGTGAATATTATGAGACTGAAGAAAAAACTGGTATAATTTATTTTGTGTATTTATAAAATGAGTTTTGGTATTATGTACTATTTTTTTGGCGATTACCTGCTGTAATTTTCCAATGCATTTGTGTTTTATAGAAGATTCACTGTCAATACCCAGCCATAATTCATGAAACATAATATGCCATTTATGATTTCCTCTGATTTTTTTTAAATAAGAAGGAAGCCAGAAAGGCAGCCCTTTTGGATTAAAACTATACGGAACATACTGTAGTGAAATCCAATCGGGTTCAAATTCTCTTAAAATATGCTGCAGCCAGATTAAGCGTTCTTTGTTTGGCGCGGCAATTGGTATGCGATGAACTGTTACGGCAATATCTTCGACTACCTGAATTTCACTGGTAAAAGAAACTGCCTGATGATCACAAAGGGATAAAATCTGTGCCTGGTGGCCGGATCTTATCAGTTTACCGCATAAACGACGTGTATAATCTCCTACTCCGTCATTGCCAATTTCAGCAGAACCGCAAATGAAAAGTATTTCCATCTTGTAATTTTAATTTTTGGTTAAAATTGTTTTCAGGTATTTTGAGGTGCGGTAGGTTTTTTTAACGCTTTTATCAATAAAATTGACAACCGGAAATAATCTCGGATAGTGATTACGCACTAAATGCATGAATTTTTCAATGCCTTTTTTGCCCCTCCAACTTCCGTTTATTAAATGAATGGCGTAGGATTCTCTGTCTAAATAAATCGAATTTCCAACTATTATATTAGCTGGCAGGATCAGCATATTGTCTTTTAAAATCTGTTTTTTGTTTTGGTAGGTATAGCCGTATTTTTCGGCAACGGGCGTTATTACAGAACCAATTATTACTTTCTTTAAATTCATCGTTCCGTCGTCGCTAAACAAATGCAGATTGGTATATTGTTCTAAACAATCTTTTACATACGGATGGTTGGGAACCGAAGCAAAAATAGCACCCTGAACAGCAAAACCTGTAATAATTTCGCCTTCTGTTTTGGGCAGATACGAGGCGTTTAACTGCTCCATTCCTCCGGCATCTTCAAATAATCCGGGATGTATTTCGTGTGCGCTGAAAAAGTCATAATCAAACCATTCATCTTTAAAAGGTTTTAATATTTTAACATCCGAATCTAAATATAAACCGCCTTCTGTATAAAGTGCATATAAACGAATATAATCGGCAGCAAAAGCCCATTTTTTAGCTTCAAAAGCTTCTTTTACAAAAGGAACCGAATCAAAATCAAAACTATCTTTATTCCATATTCGTAAGTCAAATTCAGGCAGATGAACTTTCCATGTTGCCATACATTCTTTTATAAACGGAGTATAATCTTCTCCACTAAACCAGCAGATATGAATTGTTTTTGGAATCATAATTTTTGTTTATTCGTTTGAAAAAAAATTACACTTTATAAAATCTTCCAACGACTTTGGCCAGTTTAATACCTAAAATTTTTCGTTGTATTTCCCATTTTGAATGTGCCAGTATGGGATAACTGCAATATTTCCAATAAATAACATCTGAATTTCTTGGGATTTTTCCCTGAACTGCTCTTAGTAAATGATGCGCTTTCCATGGTTTCGGGCTTCCCATTCCGTGTGACATTGTAGAATTTCCTTTAGAAAACCCCATTCCTTCTTTTCCAATGTAACTTACAGGTTCTTCATAAACTTCTATGGCGGCATTTAGAGCATCCTGATCGGGTTTATCAAAAATTTGAAATCCTTCTCTTTTTAAAACCGTAGAATTATACGATTGATTTAGAAAAATAGAATTCTCCAGACCGCCAATAGCAGGTCCCATATGTTCCTGCATCTGAATCCATAATTTTAAAAAATGGATATTTTTTTTAAGAAGACCAACAAAACCGGCATTTACATAAATAGCATTTTTAAAATGCAAGTCGATATTAAAATGTTTGTAATAGGTTTTCCAGCCTTGTCTGCGCGGATGAAATTCCTGCAAAGGCGAATTTATATCTTCACAAAGTGCTATTCCGTAATGTACCCATTGTTCGTAACACGACCAGGAATCGTTTATTACAATATCCGGATCAAAATAAAACAGGGCTTCATTTTCTTTTGCAGGCCCTTCCCATAGTTCCAGCATAAAATCAGGTTTGTAATTTGCCATATTATAGTTCGTCACTATGGGCAGAAAAATTACGTTTATTCCCTGCACCGGAGTTAAGGTTATGGCTTCTTTCCATTTCCCGATGGGCTGTTTTTCTCCTTTCAATACCCACTTGGGCAGCGAACCCCGATAGCCAACATATATATTGCCCGAAAATCCGTTTTGGTATAGAGAATTTGAAAGTGCCGCTACACCAAAATGGTAGTGTCCCTCGAAAATAGTGCAAACTGATGCATTCATAAATTTAATATGCGTTTAAGTCTTCTTTTTACTCGTTTCGATTGATTTCTGATATAGGTAATATAAAATAAATCAGAGCTTTGCACTTTATATAAACTCATCATGCGTTCTTTATCTGTCTGGCTTGAGTACATTAAATCGTCGATAGATTCTGAACCCAGACGTCCTCTTCCTGAATAATGTAAATGGCTTATAGGTACATCTAATGCAAATGATGATGATTGTTTATCGATTGTTTTTTGAGCTTCTTCAGACAATTGAGAATACCAAAATTGATACGATTCTGTATTTTGTTTATATCCTCCCTGAATGGCATGAATCAAGTCTAAAGTATTTATGTAATCTCCAGACCATGAACTCAGCCAGTTGAATGGTGCTTTGCATAAATTGAGCATTTTCCAGTCTCCAATCAATGACGCAATATGCAGTAAGGACTGATCGTGTTTTTTAGGAATTTCTGGATTTTGTTTGAACCAGTCTACTGCAGCATTCATATCATCAATCATTTTTTGGCTTTTTTTGACCAAAATATGTCCAGCTGTAATGGCTGAATTTAAACTTTCGCTCCCGAAAATTTCTTTTACTTTTTCCGGAAGTATGTAATTGTGAATACCGCAGGTGGTGTATTCTGTATCGGCATGAACTAAATCGTAATCTTCTGAAAATTCAAACAAACGCTCCCAATTCATTAGGGCAACGATGTCATTATCTGTATAAATAAATTCATCCCAATCTGAGAAAAAAGCTAAGAAACGGTATAAAAATCCCATTGGGCATTCTGTTAAAACACTTCTCAGATTGTGGATAAAGTTTCTGGCTTCTTCTGAAAAATCTTCTACGGTTAAGAACTCTGCTTCTTTTAAAATATATTGAGAATTGATTTTTTCTCCTCCAAAATGTATTAACCGAATGGGCAGCTCACAACCGCTTTTTCTGATGGAGTAAATTAAATTTTCACTGTACCACTGACTTTTTAAATTTGCCACTAAAACAATACCTTTTTTCATCTGATTGATTTTATATGCCTAAATGCCATTTATAATTTTTCTGCCACATTTTATGCCGAACCGGACCTGTATAATGTCTTACGGCCATTTGTTTTGGGGTAAATAAATAAGAGAAATCAAATTGATCGCCTGAGTCTAAAATGAAGGTTTTAGGCGTTAAGGGCATATAAGAATTGTTTTTGAGTAAATGATGATAAACCGTCTGCTCACTAAAATATTCGTAAATGAAGTTGTAGGTTTTAAAAAATTCCAAAGATTCTTTTATATGTTCAAAAGCTGAATTGGCGAATATAAATCCTGAGTTTACCTGATAAATTTGTTCACTGTTTACTGCTTTGTATCGGCTGTCCAGACAACCCCAGCTTACATCTGGCATATACCATCCATTTGCTGCTGGTTTTTCGGTTAAAATCAGTTTTAAAACATTGGCATGTTCATAAAACAAAATATCTGAATCTATAAACAGCGTGGGTTTTTCTATTGTATGATTTAAATAATAAAACAGTTTTTTACCCAGCGGAAATTTTTTAGCATAATCTATTAAATAGTTTTCATAAGGTTCCAGTTCTTCTTTGCATAAACCTTTTAACGATTCTATTTCACTCCAGTTTAGTCCTTTGTCTACTTTTAGAAAATCAAAATTGTTTTCGAGCAACTCTATTTGTGACTGCTTATGAGAACCGTCCGAATAAATTGTCCATTTTATGGGTCTTCCTACGTAACGTATAAAGGATAAAACAGATAAAAGCTGTTCGTGAAAATCATTACAGGATGAAAAGCTGGCCACTTCCATTTCAATGGTTTTTCTTTTACTGACTTTTGATACCAAAAGAGATAAGTCTGCTGCTGCTTTTCTGGCAAATCTTTCCCGATTTACTTTTCCTTTTGCAACGGTTATTTTTTTGGTAAGACCTCCCTGACCTGGTAATTTATTCATGTTTGATTCTATTTTTTTTAACATAGCCCGTGGTTTCAACCATGGGGAGCAGATTAAGAGATAACAATTACGGATTTTCTTTGCGTTCCCACGGTTGAAACCGCGGGCTATGTTTGCAAATCTTGTGTTTAGAGTTAATTCTTAATCTATTTTTTTGGCAGAAATTATTACTGAAAAACTAAAAATATAATTAGCAGTTAATGAAATACACTGGTTAAAAATGCTGTAGTACAAAATGCCTCTGAGGGTTGATAAATCCCAAATAAAATAAGCTAGTATTACGGCACCTAAATTCAAAGAAATTATGAATACGGGATTTAAAAAATGTCCTCTGCTGCCAATTAAATTACCGCTCGTTGCCGCTATTAAACCAATACAATTGGATAACATTATTAAAAAAAGTTCTGATGATAATGAACTGTACGAACCTCCTAAAAGCCATAACATTTGAGCTGGAAACAGAAATACAATCAGCATGATAAAACCAGCTGCGAGAAAAAGTATCATTTGAAAAAACCAAAAATACTTTAGAAGTGTTTCCTTATCATTTTCTAATCTCGAAAAACGTGGTAAAAATAAAGTCCCTGATATTGTGGTAAAAAAAGCCATTAGCGCCGCGAACCTGCCCAAAGCCCCTATACTTGCCAAATCAGTTGAATTGCCAAAAACAGATAATATCCAAATTACGATTTGTCCTGATAGCGCGTAAAAAATAATGTTGGGCAGGATGCGGGTTACTATTCTTAAAATTTCTTTACGAATTACCAGATCTGGTTTTTGACTGTAGTCTGCGAATTTTGTGTTGATGATTTTTAGCTTTGAATTGCCGTACATCTGCGGAATTCCGGAAGCCAAAATGAGTACAAATGTCCAGGGAAAAATAAATATCGTTACCAGTATTAAAAAAAGTCTTCCTATTGCCACTCTTAATTGATTTTTCTGAAGACTCGAAATATCCTGATGTAATTTTAATGTTATTTCTAATAATGAATCAGATAAAGCGGCATAAAAAGCCGGAATTAAAGAAAGAAAAATCAAAACTGCTGACAACCATCCTGAGTTATTTTTTAATAATAAATAAATCATGATTGGCGTGGCAATTATTAAGGCGATTAAGGCAAATTTCTTTCTTAAATCTAAACCTGTGGCTAAAACAACGCCTAGTTTTTTTTGATCTTTCCAGACTCTTCCGCTTAAAGCCATTACGCCATTTGAAATACCCGAATCTGTAAACATAACTAAAGTTCCGAGCATGGTATTGGCGAGTGTGTATAGGGCATATTCCTGAACCGGAAGCATTCTCACGACTAATATCCCTGATACAAATCCTATTAGTTTTACTGCTATCTCTGTACTTCCTACAATAGAAATCAGTTTTATGAAATTTAAACTTTTATCGAAATGCTGGTGCTGTTTTATTTTATCTAATGACCAATTCATTTACCTCTTTTAATTTTTCGCTCAAATAACCTGATTTTCCAATTCCTTTTACCTGAAAACCTATTGCTGCTAATTTTTTAAAATCCAGAATATTACGTCCGTCAAAAACAAAAGCCGGTTTGTACATTTTGGTGTAAATCGTTTCCCAATTGTAGGTTTTAAATTCGTCCCATTCGGTTAAAACTGCCGCTGCGTGTGCCATATCAAGCGCTTCATAAGCCGTTTTATAAACAAAAATCTGGTTTAGTTTTGATTTGATTTTTTCTTCAGAAAATCCTTTCAGCTCCCATAAATAGCGCATATCGGTTTTAATTTGTTCTTCAGAAACTTTAGGATCGTAAACGTGAATTTCGGCTCCGTCTTCTATTAAATGTTCGGCTACATAAATTGCGGCAGATTCTCTGGTATCATTCGTATCTTTTTTGAAAGCCCAGCCTAAAAAAGTTATTTTTTTTCCGCTTACGGTATTAAAAAGTGAGCAGATAATATTTTTAGCAAAACGGTATTTTTGATAATCATTAAGAATAATAACCTGTTCCCAATAATCGGCTGCTTCAGGCAGATTAAAATAACGGCACAAATAAACCAGATTTAAAATGTCCTTTTGAAAACAAGATCCGCCAAATCCTACCGAAGCTTTAAGAAATTTAGAACCAATTCTACTGTCAGTTCCAATTGCTGCGGCGACCTCATCAACATCAGCTTCCGTCACTTCACATAAAGCAGATAAAGCATTTATAGATGAAATTCTTTGTGCCAAAAATGCATTAGCTGTTAATTTTGATAATTCTGAAGACCAAACGTTTGTGGTTAAAATCTGCTTCGGCGAAAGCCAGTGTGCATAAATATCTACCAATGCCTGAATGGCTTTCTGGCCACTTTCGGTTTGGTTTCCACCGATTAAAACACGATCTGCGTTCAGTAAATCTTCGATCGCAGTTCCTTCTGCTAAAAATTCAGGATTCGAAAGAACTTCAAATTTTACTCCGTTTCCCGTATGATCTAAAATAGTCTGCAAAGTCTGCGCTGTACGAACCGGAAGTGTTGATTTTTCGACTATAATTTTATCGTTTTTAGCAATTCTGGCGATTTGTCTGGCGCATAATTCTACAAATTTTAAATCGGCTGCCATTCCCTTTCCTTCTCCATACGTTTTGGTTGGCGTATTTACGGCGATGAAAATCATATCGGCAGCTTCGATTGCACTGTCAACATCAGTAGAAAAAAACAAATTACGGCCTCTTGCTTCGCGGACAACATCTGCCAGTCCGGGTTCATAAACCGGAAGTTTGTCTAAATCTTCTGCATTCCACGCCGAAATTCGATTTTGATTCAAATCTACAACTGTCACTTTTATTTCAGGACATTTCAATGCTATTACAGACATTGTGGGTCCGCCTACATAACCGGCGCCTAAACAGCAAATATTTTTGATTTTCATTTAGTTCGTTTTTTGTGAAGGATTTATTAAACACATAGAAACATAGATTTTAATTGTATAAAAGAATACTAAAAAGAAACTCGTTTCTAACACATAGTTCTCAATCTTGTCATTCCGAGGAACGAGGAATCTTCGTAAGTAAGACCGCATAGAGAATTGCCTATCTTTGTAGAGTTTCTCGCGAAGATTCCTCGTTCCTCGGAATGACAAGATTGTGCAGACTATGTTTGTTAATACAAGTGAAGTGCCTCTTTTCAGCTGTAAAATCTATGTTACTATGCATTTAAATAAAATTCAACTGGTTTTTTATTTTGGTTTTTCGGCTTATTCAAAATAATTTAAGATGGTATATCCGTATTCTTTTAAATGCTGTTCTTTTTCCATCAGTTTTAAATCAGACTGCATCATTTCTTTTACCAAAGCGGGTAAATCATAACTGCATTTCCAGCCTAGTTTGGTTCTGGCTTTTGTGGGATCGCCTACTAATAAATCGACTTCTGTTGGTCTGAAATATTTAGAATCTACTGCTACGACTTCTGTCCCTATCTGAATTTGAAAATCAGGATTACTGCAGTATTTTACAAAACCTTTTTCGCGTATCCCTTTTCCTTTAAATTCTAATTCAATTCCCACTTCGGCAAAACTCATTCGCACAAACTCGCGAACAGTGGTTGTTTTTCCTGTTGCAATAACCCAGTCTTCGGGTTCATCGGCCTGTAGAATCATCCACATCATTTGTACATAATCTTTGGCATGTCCCCAATCGCGCTGTGCATCCAGATTTCCTAAATACAATTTATCCTGCAATCCTAACGCAATTCTGGCTGTTGCTCTGGTAATTTTACGTGTTACAAAAGTTTCTCCGCGAATAGGCGATTCATGGTTAAATAAAATTCCGTTGCAGGCGTACATTCCGTAAGCTTCTCTGTAATTTATGGTAATCCAGTACGCGTACATTTTGGCAACTGCATAAGGCGAACGCGGATAAAATGGTGTTTTTTCAGACTGTGGAACTTCCTGTACTTTTCCATATAATTCTGAAGTTGAAGCCTGATAAATGCGTGTCTTTTTTTCTAAGCCCAATAAACGAACCGCATCCAGAAGTCTCAAAGTGCCTAATCCGTCTGCATTTCCGGTATATTCCGGAGTTTCAAACGAAACCGCCACGTGGCTCATGGCAGCCAGATTGTAAATTTCATCGGGCTGAATTTCCTGAATTATGCGGGTTAAATTGGTGCTGTCTGTCATATCGCCATAATGCAGAATAAAATTCCTGTTTTCTACATAAGGATCCTGATATAAATGGTCAATACGATCTGTATTGAATAATGAAGTACGTCTTTTTAATCCGTGTACGATATAGCCTTTTTCTAATAAAAATTCACTTAAATAGGCCCCGTCTTGTCCTGTAACTCCTGTAATCAGAGCTGTTTTTTTCAATGGATTCATAATGTAATTATAAAGGCATTATGCTGCAAAGTCGCAAAATTTATAAAGTCGTAATGATTAAGTATGGGGTAATCTGAAAAGGTTAATAAACCTTTTGCTTGAAGTTTTCGATGTTTTCTAAAAACCAATTGTAGGTTTTTTGAATTCCTTCTTCGAGTTCAATTTGATGTTTCCATCCAATGCTGTGCATTTTAGAAACATCCATTAATTTTCGCGGTGTGCCGTCGGGTTTTGTATCGTCCCAAAGAATTTCTCCGGAGTGCCCCACAATTTTCTGCACGGTGGCGGCGAGTTCTTTAATGGTTAAATCTTTTCCGGTTCCCACATTGTACAAATGATCCGGAAGTTCATTTTCTAAAGCAAAAACTACCGCTTCTGCCATATCTTCTACAAACAAAAATTCCCTCATGGGTTTTCCTGTTCCCCAAAGTGTGACAACGGCATTGTTGCTCTCTTTGGCCTCATGAAATTTGCGAATCATGGCAGGTAAAACGTGCGAACTTTTTAAATCGAAGTTGTCGTAAAAGCCATATAAATTGGTTGGCATCAAACTCACAAAATCTTTTTGATATTGTTTTCGAATGGCTTCGCATAATTTTACGCCGCTAATTTTTGCGAGAGCATACCATTCGTTTGTTTGTTCTAAAGGCGCTGTCAAAAGGTATTCTTCTTTTAAAGGCTGAGGAGCTAATTTTGGATAAATGCAGGAACTTCCCAAAAAAATAAATTTATCTACTGCCAGACGATGTGATTCATTGATGAGATTATTCTGAATCTGCATATTTTCCATCAAAAAATCAAACGGAAAATCGTTGTTTGCCTGAATTCCTCCCACTTTTGCCGCAGCGTCTATAATAACATCCGGTTTTATTTTTCTGATGAAATCCCGAACGGCTTTCTGCTTTCTTAAATCGAGTTCTTTGCTTGAAGCTCCAACAAGATTATGGTAACCTTTTGCAATAAGTGTTCTCCAAATAGCGCTTCCCACCATTCCGTTGTGTCCGGCGATATAGATAATGGCATTTTTATCGATCATAATGTATGCTGTATTTTACAATAATGGTGAAGCGATAGATTCTAACTGCTGATACACTTGTTTTACTTCCTGCGAGTTTTCTTTTTGAAGCACCATCAAAGCATCTGAAGTATAAATTAAAATGCAATTTTTAACGCCAATAAAAGTGGTGTGCACTGAGGTTCCTATTACGATATTTTTGTTGGCATCGATTGGGTGTCCTTTTTGAACTAAATAATCGTAGACCGATTCAAAAGATCCTAAATCTGACCAGTCAAAATGGGCAGGAACTACTTTTATGTCTTTACTTCGCTCCATAACCGCATAATCGATACTAATTGACGGAATCTGAAGTGACAAATCGTAATCTAAAAAACCATTTATATTATTTTCCCATGCTATTTTTGAAGTTTTGTATACCTCTGGTTCCTGCTTTTCGAGCTCTGCTAAATATTTTCCGGCTTTGAAGCAAAAAAGTCCGCTGTTCCAGAAATAGTTTCCATTTTCAAGATACGATACTGCTGTTTCAAAATCAGGTTTTTCATGAAATGCAATTACGTTTTCGTCTTCGAATTCAATGTAGCCATATCCTGTTTCCGGTTTTGTGGGCTTGATGCCAAAAGTGACTAAATAATCGTGATTGGCTAATGTAATAGCCTGTCGTAAAGCATTATGATACAAATCTCTTCCTTCAATAACATGATCTGATGGTGTAATCAATAAAATATCATCAGGTTTTGAGGCTAATGCTGCAAAGGCAATGGCTGCTGCTGTATTACGAGGAACGGCTTCTACAATATGAGTAAAATGCTTATGGAATTTTGACATTATTGCATTGCTCATTTTGTAGTTTTCTATATTTCCAACTACTATCGTTTTGGTAGAATCATTTTCGTTGCGAATTACTGTTTTTTCAAAAAGTGATTCTCCGTCAAAAAGTTCAAGATATTGTTTTGGAAGTGTTTTTCTGGAAAGGGGCCAAAGTCTGCTGCCAATTCCGCCGGTTAAAACTACATGAGTAATTGTAGTGCTAATTGCCATTAGAGTGTATTAAAATTTCTTTTTGATATACTTCATGACGAAGATTTGTACTCGAAAAACGATGATCGCGTGTATTGTAATGCAATTCGATTCCTTTTTCTTCGCAATACGCTCTGCCGGTAAAATCTTTCTCTTTATACTCATCACCTATAATGCGCACATCGATGGTAAAAGATTTTAAGATATCTTCTAAATCCTGCTCTGTTGCATAAGGTACTATTTCATCAACAAATTTGCATGCTTTTAACTGGATGTAGCGTTCTACAACCGTTTGGGTTGGTTTGTTTTTTGTCGGGCGGTCCAGTGTTGGATCTGTCTGTAACCCCACTATTAAATAATCACAATTTTGTTTCGCTTCTTCAAGCATTTTTACATGCCCTGCATGTAACAAATCAAAAGCACTAAAGGTTATTCCAATTTTCATCTTTTTAATGTTTTAAATTAAATAATCAGTTTATGAATGGAGTAATGATCTGTGAAAAATATTATAAACCTGTTTACTGGGGTTTTGGCGGTTATTTTTTAAATTTAAAAAAAGGGTTCCCCGTGAATAGTTACATTTTTACTATTCAGAAAAAGAAAAAAATATGTGGTATAAAAAGTAAAAAATCGTTGTTTTTGATTGTCTTAAAATGAATTTAATCTTCTGGCTGAAAACCTGAATTTTAAATTCGGAACAGCAATCTGAACTCAACAATATTTTAAGATAAAATTATGATAATGAGACAGATAAAAAATTAAGTTTTTGTGACTAAATGTCCTGAATAAGGAAAAATTAGCATGAAATGGTTTGAGTGTTTTCGGGACTTGAAATTAAATTTACACTCTATATTTAAAGTGAAATTTTTCTCTTTAAACTGAAAAAGATTATTCTAAAAAACACACCCATACAACTTACTTTATTTTAAAACTAATTTACAATTACGATAAATAAATTAATGATTATGAAATGGTATGTAGTTTACACAAAGCCGAAATGGGAAAAAAGAGCTGCCGAACAATTAACTAAGTTTAATATAAACTGCTACTGCCCTGTAATAAAAAAAACACAGCAGAGATCTGACCGAAAAGTAAAGGTTGAAGTGCCTTTGTTTAATAATTATATTTTTGTGCAGCTGCCTGAAAAAGACAGAAATTTGGTGTTTCATTCTCCGGGAGTTGTAAGGTATTTATTTTGGCTGGGAAGACATGCTATTGTAAAAGATCAGGAAATTGAAACGATAAAAGAATGGCTTGAATGTGGTGATACTGCGAAAGAAATAATGGTTATGCAATACCAAATTGGAGATAAAATACATTTGAATTCCGGACCTTTCTGTGATCAAAATGCTGTAATAAAAGACATTACAAAAACACATTATGTATTAATTCTGGAATCTTTAGGATATGTTTTAAAAGTAAAACATAAATAATAAGAAATATTCTAATTCCTTATTATTTATTTCCTCTTTATACCAAAGATTCGATGTCTGCAATCTAAAATCTTAATTGTTTATTTTAAAAATTTCGCTTTTTTTAATTCCTAAAATTTTAACCAGTTTGTCCAGTTTTGACAATTTTAGGTCAACCATTCCATTTTCGATTTTTTCGTATGTTTTTACGCTCATCTCCATTTGAATGGCTACATATTCAGAAGTATGATTACTTAGCAACCGATACTCTTTTATTCTTAAGTAGTAATTTTCCATAATCTTAATCTTTAAATTATTGATGTTATCTATTTAAGTTTTGTTACAAACGTTTTGTCACTATATCCCAGCTATTTACCTGCTGGTTTGGTTGAAGAAAATTGAAACGTCGAATTTGAATATGAACTCTATTGAAACGTCTAGTACTTTGGAGATTTCGATTAATTTAGAAACAGTTAAATCAACATCTCCCCTTTCGATTTTGCCATAACCGCTAGTACTCATTTTTAGTTCGGCGGCAACAAACTCTCTGGTTAAATTTTTCAATTCTCTTATTTTTCTAATATTTTCGTATACACTGTATTTCATAAAAACAAAAAATATAAATAATACTTATTTTGAAATTATTCCGGCGTTTAAAAGTGTATCGGCGTAATAATCTACTTTGAATATACTTTATTAAAAAACCACCTTTTTAGTGTAAGTGTTTAATTATTAATAAAGTTTAAAGCCAATTGATCGTTTTTATTTAGTATTCTTTTTAATTCGTGATTAAAAATATATATTGTTTTCAGTTTATAATAATAAATCTGTTCAATGGATTTTAAAATCCGATAAAATACAATTTGATGCATCTTAAAGTCTTAAAATTGAGGTCTGATTGTCGAAAAAAGTGTCGCTAGAGGCAGTAAAAAAAGGGATAATTCAACAGAATAAGCCTACAAAAAAAAGGAACTCAGCGTGATTTGGTCGAAAAAAAAAGAGGTTCAGATTAAAGTTTTAATCCGGAACCTCTTTTTTTAAATTTTAAAGAATCTTTTTTCTTCTTTATTGCGTTACCAAAAACTGCGGATATGGATTTGGTGTTGTATTAATAATGACAGTTGGCACTCCTACTTTTACATTTACTAACAATTTACTTAAAGTTGGATTTGCTGATAATGTAGAATTTACATAAATCGCCGAAGAATCATAATACAAATTTGATGGTTTTGCCACCACTACATCTCCTTTTACGGTTGAATTAAGGATGTAATGAAATGTAGAATTGTACATTACGGGCGCAAACATTTTTGAACTATCTGAAAATGTACATCCTTCAATATATGTAATCATAGCGTTTAAAGTCGCGTTTGACGATGTATTGTTGTAAAACTTAGAACTGTAAATAGAAATTGAATTACTGTTTATAACACTCGTCCCGGTAAAATTACTAAAATCACAATTGGCAATAATAGGATAATTTTGAGCTCCCATATCCAGCGCTGTCTGACCTTTGTCGAATTTACAATCTACCCATGCATTTAAGTTGTCTGGTCTTGTTGCCTGCATAGACATTGCGGTACTGCAATTTATAAACTGATTTCTGTAAAACATGGTTTTGTCAACATAACTCGATGTATTATAATCACCGGCATAAGGCAATAACGGTTCCTGAAACAGACCTTTATTACAGTTAACAAATCCCAGATATTCGAAAAAGTTATTATCTAATCCCATAATCTGATACATGTGAATTCCGTAAGTCTGATCTCTAAAAGTGATAAACCTTATGTTTGTATAGGCAATCTGACCAATTCCCACGCCGCTCTTTTTAGCTGCATAAATACCAACGCTTCCTCCCTGCAATGTCAAATACGCTAAAATAAAATTAGTATCGGTTCCGGTATCAAGCGTAATCAAAGGAAAATCATCTTTTAAACCTACAATTACCGTTTTCCCGGTTCCCTGCCCGATAATACCATGATTTCCGTCAAGATGTACTTTTAAAGTCGATCCTATATAGAATGTTCCTTCAGGTAATTCTGCAATTCCTTTGGTATCAATTAAATTCTGAATATAAGCTGTCTGATCTGTTTTTCCGGTTCTTTCTGTTTTCCAGTTCGGTCCTAACGGGTCTGGTAACGTTTCCCATGAATGCCTTGCCCAAGGCGTATATTTTGTTCCTAAAATAGTATTTGAAATTGTAGATACAACAGCCGAATTGGTTATGGTACTGGTCTGCTCTACTCCATTATATTTTACGGCGTTGCTTTTGTCTAAATTTCCAAGTAAGTCAAATCCGGTAACGGTTCCGCTTCCTCTTTTATAAGTTCCTTCACCATCAATTAAAAACATATTGGTTCTGGCTGATATAATATCATTTGAAGTTCGCAGGTATTTATTTAAGAAAAACACATTTTGGGCATCAATATCATAAGATCCGGTTTGAACTGCCGAATATGCATTTCCTCCGCCAAAATCAGTAATTTTCAAATTACCCATATTTTTAGCCGTAAACATCGCTTTTGTTCCCTGCCCGTTAAGATTCCAGCCTTCACTGTCAACCCCCACAAACGTAGCGGATTGCAGTCCGTCAATATCAGTAGCATCACCCGCAGGAGTCAAATAATTAGAATGCAGGTTCACATTTCCATAGCTTGGAGTGGTGCTGTTTCCTTTCATTACTAATTGATTTGAAATGGATTGCGCCTGATGTTTTATAATTTTATTATTTCTGAAATAACCCGAGGCACTGCAGTCAAATTTAATTTGTCCGCCAATGTTTATCAGTTCATTATTATCCAGTTTTGTGCCAACTGCTGAGATGTAAACGTATCTTAAGGTTTTTAGAACACAATTGGTTATAGCCGCACCGGCTTCAAAAGTAACCGTCCGATCTCCTAAATTAAGCTGTTCGATATGTACGTTTGTACTTCCGGCGGCAATTTTAATATTCGATACTTTAGATAATGTAGGATGACCGTATAATCGCTGATTGGTTTTCATCACAATATCAACTCCTGAATAATCTCCTCTTTCTAATCGTACTGAACCATATTTGTCTAATGCTGCTTGTAAAGTTCCTTTTTGTGCAAGCGGCAGTAAATAGGCTTTAAAATATTCAATTTCTTCTAATTGATTATTTACGCCTGTTATTGGTTCTTCAGGAACCGTTGCAGGAGCTTCCTCAATAGCATATTCGTAGTTTTGCGAAAAAACTACAGTAGTAAAGAGTAAAAAAAACAGCAGCTTTTTCATTGTCCTGATATAATATAGGAGTTAGTACCTGTTTTTCTAAGTAGACCAAATCTTACGTTTCCTGCCGCACTGGTAAATTTTGCATTTCCGCCAGAAGTATAATTTATAGATACACCCGAAGATGCCTGTATGGTTAAAACCGCACCATTGTGTGCTTCCAGATTAATCGTATCACCTATAACCATACTGCTAAAATCTGAAGTTAAAGTTATCGTTGAAGTTCCTGTACATTCTATTGTATTGTTTACATCTGTCGATGCCACATTTCTGGAAGAAGTCACTGAAATAATCGCCGCTCTTACCGGCGTATTTGTTCCGCCAATAACTCTATCGGCAGTTTTGGCATGCAAAGCATAAGGAACACTTAAAAGCTGAGTAGTTCCCATAATATTATAATTAGCTCCTCCCGCTACATCGACTTGTGTTTCTATAAAATAAGGACCTTTGTCCCAGGCAATGGCACTAAAAGTACCTGTACTGGCTGTTCCTGTACCAATTTCAAGAGAAACCAAACCATTATTATTTGTTGTAGGCGAATGTGTTTCCTGATAAACAGTAGTTCCTGATGCAGTTCCCTGATGCACTATAACTCTAAGACTTATTCTTGAGTTTGCCACGAGGTCATTATTCTGATTTCTGATAATGGCCTGATAACTCATTTTTTCAGGTGCCTGTGCAAAAACCTTAAACGTAACAGTTACAAATAATAATAGTATAGTATGCGCAATTTTCATTGTATTCCTTTTTATTTTTTTAATATTTTAAATGATTTCAAGAGTTGATTATCAACGTATACTGCTAGTATATAGATAGAAGGACTCAAATTATTTAAACTAATCTGAGTTTCAGTTTGATCAATTTTGTTTTGCTTTAATAATCTGCCCTGAATGTCGTAAAGCTTATAAGATCGCTCTCCGCTTTCTAACTCATACCCTTTCATGCTCACATTAACAAAATCAGGTGCCGGGTTTGGGAAAACAAATATGTTTGTTTCCGGCTCTTCGATTTCCGGATTTCCCAATGTTTCATCTGATTCCTGATGCTGTATTCCCTGAGCTACATTATAAACAGTCTGCAGCCCTATGTAGGTATAGAAAACTTGTCCGATTGAATACGTTACAGAGCCTGAAGTACCGGTTGCATTGCTTCCGGATGGGATTATAGTTTCCATAACATCGTTTGTCTGCGTATTTTGACTTATCCCTTTAAAAGAAAAAGCCAACATCATAAATATGAGTAGGTTAAGAGTTTTTAAGTTTAAATAATTCACAGTCGTTATAAGCTTATAATTTATACTGCAAAAATATTTAATAGCAAAAAATAATCGATATAACGAATTTTATTTCCGATTAACTACACAAAATGTAGTATTTTAGTGACTATTTACCTACACCGAAAATGGTGTTTTTATATAATCTTACTTTTACCAGCATGCTCGCTAAAGAAACATTTACTGGTTTTACTGAACAATCACACAGCCAAATTAAATATTGAGATTTTTGAGTATAAACCTGATGGATACTTCAATCATAACGCTCGTTTATTTCACGAAATTATACCTCAAATTGCTTTTTATTTAATTTTTAATTATTAGGGTCTTTCTTAAAAAAATACGTATTTTATTAACAGTTATTTTATTGATTACTAATAACTTACAAACTACAAAGCTAAAAGTTTTTTCAGGAAAAAATACATCAGAAACGGTGTTTTCCTTACTTAGGATAAATTGGTCCTGATAAGGAATTATTGTCTTTAAAATTATAATCTCACGTACAAATTTGGCGATAAATTTATCTCTATAAAATACATCCCTCTTAAAGAAGAAAATTAACACTTTCGATGAATTAAAAAAGTGTTGATCTATTCTAAAAAAAATACTGTATATAATTTAAAACATGCCATTCATCGAGAATAATAGCTTTATACAGAGAATGCAAGTATTAGTAATTTATTTTTATTTTTTTGATTAACATATTGACTATCAATACATAAATATAATTTAATAAATGCCTGAGCCATGATTAACAACTACTTATAATCCTTTCATTTATTTATTTTTAAACTACACTAATTGTAAATAAAAGGTGTTCCATTTACAACCAACAAACTGTAAATCAATACTTAAGATGTGTTTTTATTTGGTTTGACATGAACTTGAATATATTATTTGTTCAACTTTAATTTTAATAGAGTTTAAAATGAAAAGAGCTAACAATAATAATTTAGACCACGAGAAGAGCTGGACTAAAATGAAGTATCCACAAACTACACTGCAGGAAGTTTTTGCAGAACAAGCCGAAATTTTTTCAGATTCGACAGCTTTAGAATTTGGAGAAGAAAAGCTCACTTATGCTGAATTACTAAAAATGACCCGTCAGCTCGCCAACTCATTTTCTGCACTAGGCATTTCTCCGGGGCAAATTGTTGCTGTCTCTATGGAGCGAACTCCAAAATTAACCGCTTCACTTTTGGCTATTTTACAATGCGGTGCCGCTTATTTGCCTTTAGATCCAAAATTTCCGTCGGCGCGTTTAGAATTTATGCTTGAAGATTCTGAAGCCAGTTTTTTACTTACTTCAAAAACACTTTCGGCTTCGCTGCCAGAATATTCAAAAACTATATTAATCGAAGACATATTTGACACAATTGATGAACATACAGCTCAGCCGCTTTCAATAACAATTTCAAATGAAGTCCCTGCCTATGTAATGTACACTTCCGGTTCTACAGGAAAACCAAAAGGCGTGATTGTTACACATAAAAATTTGGTAAATTTCCTTTTTAGCATGGCAATTGAACCGGGCATAAAATCAGATGACAGACTTTTATCAATTACCACTATTTCTTTTGATATTACGGGTCTTGAATTATTTCTGCCTTTGATTAAAGGTGCTACGGTAGTTTTTGCCAATTACGAAACTACTCGCGATGGTCATCTTTTGCTTAGTCTTTTACAAAAAAAACAAATCACAATATTACAGGCAACTCCTACTACCTGGCAAATGCTGCTAGATTCCGGCTGGGAAAAACCACTCGCTCTTAAAGCATTATGCGGCGGAGAAGCTATGCCTTTGACTCTTGCACAAAAACTAACTTCAAAATGTGATTCTCTCTGGAATATGTACGGCCCGACTGAAACCACTATTTGGTCAGCAGTGAAACAAATTCAGTCTGATGATGAACTAATTACAATTGGAACGCCAATTGCAAATACTCAGATTTATCTTTTAGATGAAGAAGGTCATACAGTTCCTGAAGGAACGATTGGTGAAATTGTTATAGGCGGCGACGGCGTTGCAAAAGGATATTGGAAACGCCCCGAACTTACTGCCGAAAAATTTATTCGGGATTCATTTTCAGCGGAGCCTAACGCTACTCTTTATCGTACCGGAGATCTTGGAAAATTATTACCAAATGGAGATCTTCAATGTTTAGGACGCATCGATCATCAGGTAAAAATCAGAGGGCATCGTATTGAATTAGGCGAAATTGAAGCTACTTTAAATACTATTTCAGGTATTAAACAATCGGCCGTAATTGTGAGCAGTTCGTTTGGAAACGAAGACAAACTTATTGCTTATTTAAAATCGGGCGACCCATTACTGGATGAAAAAACAATTCAGGAAACACTTTCGAAAACACTGCCTGAAATATTAATTCCTTCCAAATATATTTGGGTTGATGAATTCCCGATCACTCCAAATGGAAAAATCGATAAAAAGAATTTACCCGTTCCTGAATTTAATCGTCCGGACTCTGCACCTCTTTTTAAAAAACCAACCACTATTTTAGAAAAAGAAATCGCAAAAATCTGGAGCGAAGAATTAAAAATATCCAGTATCGGCATTGATGATGATTTTTTTGATATGGGCGGAAGTTCTGTATTGGCACAAAAAGTTGTTACCTCGATAAGACAGCGTTTATCAAAAGAAATACAAGTATCTAAAATTTATATTCATCCAACAATCAAGGAACTTTCTGCTTCTTTAGAAGAGAACAACAGCGAAAATAACGGTAAAGAAGACGAATTTGAATTTAGAAAAAATAATTCCAAAACCACTTCTGCCGATATTGCCGTAATTGGAATGGCAGGAAGATTTCCGGGTTCTGATACTATAGAAGAATTATGGGAAAACCTGAGAGATGGCAAAGAAACCATTTCTTTATTTACCAAAGAAGAACTGGATATCAGCCTGCCAGAAAGTCTTCGAAAAGATCCATTATACATTGGCGCAAGAGGAATTTTACCTTCTGCTAAAACTTTTGATGCTTTTTTCTTCGGATTAAATCCTCAGCTTGCCGCTGCTATGGATCCGCAGATACGAATTTTTATGGAGATTTCATGGGAAGCTCTGGAACAAGCCGGACATTTGCCTAAACATTACAAAGGAAGCATTGGTGTATATTCTGGCAGTGAGATCAATACGTATTATGAAAACAATATTTTCTTAAATAAAGAATTAAAAAGTTCCATTGGCGAACTGCAGATTTATACCGTAAACGGAAAAGATTTTATTGGGCCTCGTACATCTTATCATTTGAATTTAAAAGGCCCATCAGTTAGTGTTTATTCTGCCTGTTCTACTTCATTACTAGCAGTCGCCGAAGCTGTAAAAGCGATTAGAGCCGGAATGTGTGATGTGGCTCTGGCAGGAGGTTCAAGCGTAACATCGCCTATAAATAGTGGTCATCTTTATGATGATGGTTTTATAAAAAGTCCTGATGGTTCTACAAGGTCTTTTGATGCTTCCGGAAAAGGTACTGTTTTTAGCGACGGTGCCGGTGTAGTTGTACTAAAAAGACTCGAAGAAGCAGAAAGAGACGGTGATATTATTTACGGCGTAATAAAAGGCGTTGGTGTAAATAATGACGGAGGCGACAAAGGCAGTTTTATGGCACCGAGTCCAAAAGGACAAGCCGGAGCCATTATCAGTGCTTTTAACGATGCGCAAATATCCCCTTCAACAATTAGTTACATGGAAGCCCACGGAACTGCGACTCCTGTAGGTGATCCAATAGAAATTGAAGGACTTAAAATTGCTTACGGAAAACAGGAAAAAAACAATTATTGCGCACTGGGTTCTATCAAAAGTAATATGGGCCACACAACGGCTGCTGCTGGTGTCGCCGGGTTAATCAAAGTATTATTAGCGATGCGTCATAAAAAGATTCCGCCAATGGTCAATTTTGTTAAACCAAATCCAAATATCGATTTTGACAACAGTCCGTTTTACATCAACAATACCTTAATTGACTGGAAAGCTGACAGCATAAGAAGAGCCGGCGTAAGCTCATTTGGTATTGGCAGTACAAATGTTCATGCCGTTATTGAAGAATATGAAGCCAAACCTCAACCATCTTCAGCAGGACGCCCGCTACAGGTATTAATGTGGTCAGCAAAAAGCAAAAACAGTTTATTAGGTTACGAAAATGCATTAGGTCATTTCATTGATAAATCAAAAGAAATTCCGTTAGCCGATATCGCTTATTCATTGAATATTACCAGAGAAGAATTTAATCAGCGAAGTTTTTTAATTGCTGATTCTACAAATGATGCTACCGAAAAATTACTTTCTCTAAAAACAAAAAGCACTAAATCGCATACTTTAAAAAGTGTTCCTGAAGAATTAGGATTTCTTTTCCCGGGGCAGGGATCGCAATATTTACAAATGGGTAAAACATTGTATGATAATGAAAAAGTATATCGTGATGCGGTTGACAAATGTGCTGATTTATTACTAAAAGATTTAAAACTGGATATTCGCAGTATTCTCTATCCTGAGACAAATTCTACAGAAGCCGAAGAACGTTTAAAAAATACCCGCTTAACGCAGCCAAGTTTGTTTGTTACAGAATATGCATTGTCGCAATTATGGATGAGCTGGGGCATAAAACCTACTTTTCTTTGCGGGCACAGCATAGGCGAATTTGCGGCTGCACATTTAGCCGGAATTATGAGTTTAGAAGATGCCTTGCACATAGTTGCCGTAAGAGGTCAATTGATAAGTGAACTTCCCGGCGGATCTATGCTGGCCGTTAGAGTTCCTGCCGAAAAAGTGTATGAACTGCTTCCAGGTACACTTTCAGTTGCGGCTATAAACTCCAATCAGTTTTGCGTTGTTTCGGGTACAAAAGAAGATATCGCACTTTTTAATCAGGAACTTGATGCACAGGAAATTCCAAATAAACTATTGTTAACAAGCCACGCATTTCACTCTTTTATGATGAATCCGATTTTAGATTCTTTCAAAAGTGAAATGGAAAAAATAAAATTAAGCGTTCCGAGACTGCCCATAATTTCAACTGCAACCGGAACCTGGCTTACAGATACCGAAGCCACAAGTCCGGAATATTGGGTTAATCATTTAAAAAATACAGTACGATTTGCCGATGCAATGGATACTGCCTTTGAACTGGAAGATTTTATATTGTTAGAAGTAGGTCCCGGGCAAACTCTTATAACATTAGCCCGCCAGCAGGCAGCCGGAAAAATCATTGCCGCTTTTTCGAGTATCAATTTTCCAAAAGAAGAACAAGACAGCGAATATGCAAGTTTATTTACTACTCTTGGCGATTTATGGCTTAGAGGTATAAGTCCGGATTGGAAATTATTTTATAATCAGCAACAAAGACAAAAAATTGAATTACCAAGTTATGTTTTTGATCGTAAACCGTGCTGGATTGAACCTTTGAGTACAATTGATACGATGGCGGTTCAAAAAAATAATGATGTAGATATGCCGTCTGTTTCTAATACGGCATCAATTCCAATACATACAGAGAGCGTTTCTGTTGAAGGCAGTTCAAGAAAAGAGGCTATTCTTCTTAAAATTTCAGAAATTATAATGAACGCATCCGGAATAAGTTATGATGAAGAATCTGCGTCTAATACATTTCTGGAGTTAGGTTTAGATTCTTTATCTCTAACGCAATTATCTGGAAGACTGAAAAAAGAATTTGATCTGCCTATTACTTTCAGACAACTTAATGAGGCTTATTCTACTCCATCACTTTTAGCTGATTATGTAGCACTTAATCTTCCCGAAGAACCGCAGATTGTTCCGAATAAAGAAACTGAAATCGTTATGCCGCAAACGGCTGAAACTCCTTCATTTTCAAATCAAACATCAGTATCAAATGAAATATCCTTATCGTCTGGCCAGAGTCAAATTTTGTTAGAACAGATTATACAGCAAATTCAGATATTAAGTCAAAAAGTAGATCGACTTCAAAATCTTCATGATGCATCGGCAAACGGAAAAGCATCATTTGTAAACCTGAAAGTAGAACATTTTGATCCGGTAAAATTTAATTCTGAAAACAGAATCAAAACAAACGGAGTGAATGGCAATGATAAAAAAGAAAAGGTTTTTGATCTTTCTAAAATCAAAGATCACCAGTTTCATGAAAATAATACTTCTGCAAAAAAATATACCATAATGGCAGACGAACCTCCTGTGCCGGGCAGTAAACTCGGACGGGATGAAAACGGAAATCCGGCCTGGTATATTAAAGATCCGACTCAAAACGGAAACTATTCAAAAATAAACACTTTATAGTCAAACAATTAAACCAAGCTATTGACAATTTAATTTGTCAGTCTAAAAATTGTCTAACTACACCTAAAAAGCATACCAATGGAAAATCAACCTCAAATACACACAGAAATGGAAACTGAAACTGCGATTCAATTTAATCCATTTTCGCCTGAAATTGAACGAGTAATCCATACCACAAATTCACAGCAGGAAATCTGGACGGATTGTATTTTTGGAGGCAGTGATGCCAACAAAGCCTACAATTTGTCTGTATCTATTAAACTTAAAGGAAAACTGTCAATAGATACATTTGAAAAAGCTGTAAAAACATTAATACAGCGCCACGAAGGGTTAAGAGCTGTGTTTAGTCCAGACGGACGTTTTATGTGTATTTACAGTAATGTTGATTTTGAAATTTCTAAAAATGATTTTTCTAACGTGAAATCTGTTGAAAAAGAACAAACTATAGACACTTTTGTCAAACAAGAAGTAAACGCCCTTTTTGATCTTGTTAACGGTCCTTTATTTAAAGTTAATTTACTAAAAATGGACGATTTTGAGCATTTAGCAACCTTAACAATTCATCATATCGTAGGCGACGGATTAAGTATTGATGTTATACTGGAGGAACTTGGCACACTTTATTCTGCTTACATTGAAAACAAAAATCCAATTTTGCCTGTTCCGGAACGTTTTAGTGAATATGCAGAAAAAATTAATGCCTTTTCAGAAAGTTCAGAATACAAACATCTTGAAGAATTTTGGGTTTCAATTTATAAAGAATCGGCACCGGTACTTGAGCTTCCGCTGGATTATCCGAGACCATCATTGCGAACTTATAATAGCGATCGCATTGATTTTCCGTTAAACGAAACCATTACCAACTCATTAAAAAATTTAGGAATAAATGCCGGCTGTAGTCTTGTGACCACTTTGCTTGCCGCATTTGAAGTTTTTTTGAGCAAAATAACGGGTCAGAATGATTTAGTGGTAGGATTTCCATCATCCGGAAATACACTTTATGATATGCGACAATTGATTGGGGATTGTGCCAATCTTCTTCCCCTGCGAAGTAATATTAATCCTGACATCACTTTTGTAGAATATTTAAAACAAAGAAATTCTGAGCTTTTTGATGCTTACGAACATCAGCAGGTTAGTTTTGGTCATCTTCTTAAAAGTTTTGCCGTTCCAAGAGATCCTTCGAGAATTCCATTGGTTCCGGTTATATTAACCGTTGATATGAATCGGGATATCGAAAACGAATTTTCATTTGCCGGACTTACGCATGAATTTAAAATAAACCCAAGACAATTTGCCACTTTTGAAATTCAGCTTCATATTTTCAGGACCAAAAACGGGCCTTCATTTCAATGGTCATACAATACTACGCTTTTCAAAAAAGAAAAAATAACGCAAATGATGGTTACGCTTGAAGAAACCTTCAATAAATTAATCGAAAATCCAAACAATCCATTATCTGATACAATAGGAAGTCATTTTTTAGCCGAATATGCTATTTTAAACAATACCGAAATGCCTTATCCAAATGTGGCATTAACAGAATTACTTTTAAAACAAGCAGAAAATACGCCAAACAAAATAGCTTTAGAGTTTCATGACATCAAAACGACTTATCAGGAATTACATCAAAACGTAAATCAATTAGCACATTATTTAAAATCGCAAGGCGTTCAATCTGGCGATTTTATTGCTGTTTCTTTTCCAAGAAGCCCTGAATTACTTTATACTTTACTGGCCATAATGCAGTGCGGCGCAGCGTATCTTCCGTTAGATCCAGAGTACCCAAAAGAACGTTTAGAATTTATGCTGACAGATTCGAGTGCAAAAGTTTTAATAACCAGCAAAACCGTATTTGCATCTTTGCCAACCTGGCCGCAAACGCTTTTTATAGAAGATGCTATGGAATCGTTACAGCATTATTCTCCGCAGCCGCTTCCGCTTACTGTTGATCCTGAAAATGCAGCTTATATACTGTATACTTCTGGTTCTACGGGAAATCCAAAAGGAGTGCCTATTACGCACAAAAATCTGGTCAATTTTCTTTACACTATGGCTATAGAGCCCGGAATTAATGAAGATGACAGACTGCTTTCTATTACAACAATCTCTTTTGATATTGCTGGTTTAGAACTTTATCTGCCACTTTTAAAAGGTGCAACACTGTTATTAGCCGATCAGGAAACCACACGAGACGGACGACTTTTGCTTGAATTAGTAAAAAAAGAAAACGTCAATTTTCTGCAGGCAACTCCCACAACCTGGTCAATGCTTTTAGATTCAGGCTGGACTGAAAAACTACCGCTTAAAGCTTTATGCGGCGGCGAAGCCATGCCAGCCGATCTTGCAAAAGAACTTTTGTCTAAATGCGATACTTTGTGGAATGTTTACGGACCAACTGAAACTACAATCTGGTCATCTGTAAAACAAATAAAAGCCGATGACAAATTGATTACGATTGGCCATCCTATCGGAAATACCCAAATTTACATACTTGATAATCAAGGTCAGCTTGTCGCTCCGGGAAAAATAGGTGAAATTGCAATTGGCGGCGATGGCGTTTCAAAAGGCTATTGGAACAGACCGGAATTAACGTCTGAAAAATTTATCGAAAACAAATTTTCTATCCATAAAGACAATTTATTGTATCGTACGGGCGATTTAGGAAAACTTCTTCCGAATAATGAAATAGAATGTTTGGGACGCCTTGATCAGCAGGTAAAAATTAGAGGACACCGCATTGAACCTGGCGAAGTCGAACAGGCATTATTACAGCTTGATGGTATAAAATATGCCGTAGTTTTGGCAAATGAAAATTTTCTTATTGCTCATATTGTACCCGATTCTGATAGTAAAGATGCTGAAAATCTAATTCCGTTGTGGCGTGAAACTTTAACATCAAAATTGCCTGCGCAGTTAATTCCGCATGATTTTAATCTGTTAGAAAAAATTCCGACAACATTAAACGGTAAAATTGACCGCAAAGCATTATCTCAATACAAAACCAATAAAATAGTTCAATATACGGCACCTCGCACCGAAGAAGAAAACATAGTCGCCGCCATTTGGAAAGAAAGTTTAAATATCGAAAACATTGATATTTTTAGTGATTTTTTTGAAATGGGCGGGCATTCAATCAAAGGTGTAAAAGTGATGATTGAAATTGAAAAACATACTGGAAAACGAATTCCTTTATCTGCATTGTTTAAATATTCAACTGTTGAAAAATTTGCGAAATTATTAAATACCGGAACCGAAATTTATTCAGATTGTCTCGTTCCTATAAAACCACAAGGAAACAAAGTGCCGTTGTTTATTATTCATGGAGCTGGTCTTAATGTTTTAAATTTCATGAATTTAAGTAAACATTTTGATGACGATCAGCCTATTTACGGTATTCAGGGAACTAAACCAAAAGGCTTTGACGGATGGTACGAATCTATTGAAGCCATGGCAGCACACTATATAGAAGCTATTATAAAAGTAAATCCTAAAGGGCCTTATGCGCTGGCCGGTTTTTCTTTTGGTGGAATTGTGGCTTTTGAAATGACACGTCAGTTAAAAGAGCTCGGAAAAACAGTAAGCTTAACTGCCCTGCTCGACTCTTATGTAGATTCTTCTTATTATTATGGAAGTTACAGACGAAAACAACTCGTAAGATATTTTGACATTACACACCGAAGACTGGATTTCTTAAAAGAAATGCTCTTAAGTTGGAAAGCTTTTAAAATGCGCATTAACGGCAAAAAAGAGTACATTTTACAAAGACATTTCGGCAAGAAAAAAGTAATGACAGAACAAGAAGCATTAGCGCTGGAACAGTTTATAGAAGCCGATGGTTTAGTTAGAAAAATTGTCGATCGTTATCACCTTAAACCGCAAAGTATTAAGGTTGATTTATTTCGATCAAAAGATGATGACAACTACAAATTAGACCCTACACATCTTGGATGGAAAAAAGCTGCTTTAGGAGGAGTGACAATTCATAATATTTCAGGAAATCATTTGGATATCGTAGCACCGCCAAATGATATTGTTTTAGCGAGACTACTTCAAGATATCCTAGATGAAAAGCACGAAAACATCTAAACTCTTTATTACTTTTTCGGATATAAAGAGAATTACATTAGTCTCGGGTAAAGAATATTCTTTGCATGCGGGCGATATTCTTATTTATATTATTTATCTACCTGATTTTTTTGAATTTAAATCTAATTTATCACAATTCCTTAATGCTCCCGAAATAAAAAAAGCAAAGCGATTTTATAAAGAAATAGACAAAAATCGGTTCATTATATATCGATCCATTTTAAAACTTCTTCTGGGAGCCTACACAAAATCTGATGTAAAAAAAATTTATCTCGATTATGATTTTAATAAAAAACCCTATTTAGCTTCGCATCCGTGGCTGCATTTTAATATTTCACATTCTGAAGACTATGCTGCTATTGCGGTTTCACGTAAAATGATAGGACTGGATATTGAATATCTATCGAAAGATTTCAAATTTACAGACCTGCTTCCGGATATTTTCGACGATCATGAAAGAGAGTTAATTCAAAATGCCGATGATAAACAAAACGCTTTTTATACGTTATGGACACGCAAAGAAGCCTTTGTAAAAGCTCTGGGAAAAGGAATTGATGAAGATTTTAAATATATTCCCAGCACAAACGGCCAGCATAATTTAGAATTTAAAAGGGTAAAAAACACTCAAAACTGGCAGGTTCATAGTTTTGATTTTGCTGATCATTATATGGGCGCTGTGGCATTTGAGGGACTGCCGACAGCTTCTAATCATTTGTCTTTGTGTCATATTCCTAATAGTTTGGAAAGTTTGCTGGAGATGACTTATAAGAGGAATTATTAAAAACCCAAACCAAATATAAAAACAAAAAGCCACTCATTTCGAGTGGCTTTTTGTAGCTTTAGAGGATATATATTTTTTCTTAATCTACATTAACCTGCAAGCTTTTACTTCTTTCCTAAATTTGTAAAAGAAATTTAACAACAACCATCAAATCAAAATATATGGAAACTATAAAACTAGAATTAGACGAAAAAAAACACGGCGCTTTTAACCTTTATGTTGACGGAAAAAAGTTAGGCGAAATGACCGTAAGTATTAAACCTGATTTATTAACGGTTTATCATACCGGAGTTGAACCCGAAGCAGAAGGAAAAGGTTATGCCAAAAAATTATTAGAAGAAATGGTTTCTTATGTACGTGCCAACAATTTAATGGTTTTACCACTTTGTCCGTATGTACATGCACAATTCAAAAGACATCCGGATGAATATCAGGATATCTGGAAAAAATAATTACTACAGATTGAGACTTTGAAAAAATTATTCAAGCGTAATAAAAAACAAAACTTATGAATACAGAAATTTTAACAGACGGTGTACCCTTAAATGAAGCCAAAAAAGCTTTGGTTATGATTCACGGACGCGGTGCAAGTGCTCATGATATTCTCTCCATTGCAAAACATCTTAATGTTAATGATTTTGCTTTGGTAGCTCCTCAGGCAGAAAACAATACCTGGTATCCGTATTCTTTTTTAGCACCGTTAAATGAAAACGAACCTTCATTTTCAAACTCATTAGAAGCTATTCATCAGGTTGTGGTTGCAATTCAGCAAAACGGAATTGAAAAAGAGAATATTTACTTTCTCGGATTTTCACAAGGTGCCTGTCTTGCTTTGGAATTCACAACGAGAAATGCGGCTAAATACGGAGGTGTTGTTGCTTTTACCGGCGGACTTATTGGCGATCAGGTTTATGAAAATCATTATAAAGGAAACTTCGAAAATACGCCGGTTTTTATAGGAACAAGCGATCCTGATTTTCATGTTCCGGTAGAAAGAGTAAATGCAACCGAAGTCCTGATGAAAAAATTAGGCGCTGATGTTACCAAAAAAATCTATCCAAACCTGGGACATACAATCAGTCAGGATGAAGTAAACCTTGCTAACGAACTTGTTTTTTCAAAACAATGATACAGATTACGCGTGTTTACAGCGACAATAATGGAGAAAGTCATTTTGAAGACTTCGAAGTTCCATTAAAAAACAACGGCGATATCGGATTTCTGTCTGATGATGAACCGGTAAAATCCATCATTTTTAGAGAAGTCAGTCCTTCTTACGATTATGATTTTCACAATGCTCCGGATAGACAATATATTGTTTTATTGGAAGGCGGTGTAGAAATTGAAACTTCTTTAGGAGAAAAACGAAAATTTGAAACCGGATCAATTCTACTGGTCGAAGATACCACAGGAAAAGGACACAAAACCAAAAATATCGAACCCAAACTTCGAAAATCAATATTTATCAAATTATAAACGCCGGCTGTTAGTCGGCTTTTTTTATCTATTTTCTAAATAAAACGGCTTCATTCATGAAATTACGAAATATCGTAATTTCAAAAAACTCACGACACATATAAAACTCTACATGACAACCATTTACCGTACTTGGAATATTATTTGGTTACTAGTTTGTGAATAACAAAAAACGGTCTCTTATTTCTTAATCTAGGTTAATCGATCCAGAAGGATAATGGAGGTAAATTTGTATAAGAAATCAACAAAAAATCAATAACATTAAATATTACAATACCATGGAAAATAGAATCTTAGGTCTACACCATATTACTGCAATCGCAGGTGACGCTAAACGCAATTTTGACTTTTATTCAAAAATATTAGGATTACGATTTATTAAAAAAACAGTAAATTTTGATGATCCCGGAACATACCATTTTTACTTTGGTGACGAAACAGGAAGCGCCGGAACAATTTTAACTTTTTTCCCTTGGGGAGCAGAAATCCAGCAAGGAAGAAAAGGTTCCGGAATGGCAACAGAAATTGGATATTCTGTTCCTAAAGGAAGTTTAGATTTTTGGCAGGAACGTTTTGAAAAACACAATGTTATCTATAATAAACCTGCTGAAAAATTCGGAGAAAAATATCTTACTTTCTTAGATCCCGATGGTTTAAAATTAGAACTAATCGAATCTAAAACAGAAGACAACAGAAAACCTTGGGAAACCGATGAAGTAAAAGCTGATGTGGCTACAAAAGGTTTTCATAACATTACTTTGACTTTAAACGATATAAAACCAACTGCTGCTGTTTTAATTGAAATTTTTGGTTATAAATTAATTGATCAGGAAGTAAATCGCTATCGTTACGCAACAGATGCTGTAGAAAATGCAGCCATTGTAGATTTGGTGGAATTAGCCGATGAAAAACGCGGACTTGGTGCAAACGGAACAGTTCATCACGTGGCTTTTAGAGTAAAAAATGATGAAATTTTAATGCACTTCCGTGAAAAAGTAGAAGCTTACGGATTGTCAATTACACCTCAAATCGACAGAAATTATTTCCACTCTCTGTATTTCAGAGAACCGGGCGGGGTTTTATTTGAAATCGCTACCGATAATCCTGGATTTACTGTAGATGAAAGCGTAGAAGAATTAGGTAAAAACTTAAAACTTCCTGCACAATACGAAGCACACAGAAAAAGTATTGAAGATCATTTGGTTAAAATTAATTAATCAAAAAACAATTTCGGCGCATAGACACATAAAAAAGAGTATTTTTACTATAAAAACCTAATAAACAACACATTAAAACAGATTCTCTTTAAATCACGTTTTCTATGTGCCGAATATAATTCTCTGAACAAACAATTATTAAAATACTATATCATGGCAAAAATAGCATTATACGGATTTGGCCGAATTGGAAGACAATTCCTCCGAGTGGCTTTAAAAAACAATCTTTTTGTTCCTGAAGTTATTGCAGACATTCAGGATATTGACATGCTCGGAGCACTTTTTAGTGTCGACACCAATTATGGAAGATGGCACGAAGAAGTAAAAACAGCTGATGAAAATTTTATTATTGGAGGCAGAAAAATTCCGTACAAAAATTCTAAACTCGAAATCCCGGACTGGAAAGCTTTAGGAGTTGATCTCGTTGTAGATTGTACAGGACGTGCCACAACAAGAGACAATGCACAAAAACACATCGACAAAGGCGCTAAATATGTTTTAGTGAGCGCACCAAGTAAATCACTTGCTGATTGTGATGCTGTACTTTTAAAAGGAATTAATTTAGAAGAATTTGATGCCGCTAACCATAAAATCATTAGTATGGGAAGCTGTACTACAAATGCTTTGGCTTCTGTAGTAAAAGTAATTCAGGAAAATTTCGGAATCGAATACGGTCTTTTTTCAACCGTTCACTCCTATACCAACACGCAATCTCTAACTGATCAGCCAATGAAAGACCGACGTGATTCATGGGCTGCGGCAGAAAATATAATTCCGTCTTCATCTGGAGCTGCGAGAGCTTTACAGTTTATCTGGAAAGATTTAAAAATTACAGGAAAAGCCTATCGCGTACCTACAAAAACAGGAAGTATTGCCGAACTTAATCTGGTAACGACTAAAGATTGTACTGTAGAAGAAGTAAATAACGTTTTTAGAAAAGCTGCTGCTGAAGGACCACTAAAAGGTGTTATGGATGTTTTAGAAGATCAATGGACATCTGCCAGAATTGTTGCCGATCCGCATTCTTCTATAATTGATTTGCCGCTTACCGCTAAAGAAGGAAATCTCCTTTCTGTAGCTGCATGGTATGATAATGAATGGGGATTCTCCAATCGTCTTGCCGAAGTAGCAAAATACATTGCTGAAAAAATCTAATTCAAGACAATTAAAAAGCTATCTTAATATTAGACAGCTTTTTAGTTTATTTGATGGTTTTAATTTTTTAACTGCTGAATTTGATGTAGAATTTGATGAAATCTTTCAGATAAATTTCCTTTGACTTCAATTACTTCTAAATCAAAATCACTAATTAATTCATAAAGGATATCATTAACCTCAGATCTAAGTTCGGGTAAATCAGAGCGTGAGCATGAAATTCGATCGGGTTTTTCCAGGGGAACAAATACAAAAACGTCAATTGTATTAATTGCATTTTGAATTTTATTATATATAAATTGAAAATCGAATGTATTATCAACTGCCAGAACATAGGCTAAAAGATCAAT
Source organism: Flavobacterium sp. (assembly GCF_039595935.1). Taxonomy (NCBI): domain Bacteria; kingdom Pseudomonadati; phylum Bacteroidota; class Flavobacteriia; order Flavobacteriales; family Flavobacteriaceae; genus Flavobacterium; species Flavobacterium sp. The sequence continues at coordinate 1,111,286 of NZ_JBCNKR010000004.1, forward strand.
CGGACAACGGTCAAAAATAGCATCTGTACCACTTCTTACGATTTGTTTTAAAGAATATTCCAACTGCATCCTATAATCATCCGCAGTAGGTATTTCAGAAAAAACAACTCCCATTTCCTGCAATTCAAAATAAGGCTCCTGATAAAAGTCGTAGTCAGGAAAAGATTCATGCAGTCTTTCTGCTAATGTAGTTTTACCTGTCAAATGAGCTCCTAGTATAGCTATTCTCATATCATTACTATTTCTTAATCATTTTAAAAATCATTAAAACAACTAAAAATAATCAAATTAGGTACAAAACAAAAAAGGACAATCAAAAATGATTGTCCTTTGAAGTGAACGCAGAAGGATTCGAACCTTCGACCGCCTGCTTAGAAGGCAGGTGCTCTATCCAGCTGAGCTATGCGTCCATTAATTTTTAAAACTTTATCGCTTAAAGTTTTAGTCGGGGTGGCAGGATTCGAACCTGCGGCCTCCTGCTCCCAAAGCAGGCGCGATAACCGGGCTACGCTACACCCCGAGGCAAAATCTAAGCGGAGAGACAGGGACTCGAACCCTGGCGACGGTTACCCGTCGACAGATTAGCAATCTGCTCCATTACCGCTCTGGCACCTCTCCAAGCTCAAGAAACGTGTTCTGTTTTGCGGTTGCAAATGTATAACAACATTCTATTTCTCACAACTATTTTTTTGCTTTTTTTAATCTTTTTTCAATCTTTTTTCAAAACAACTTCACAATCAAACATATAGAATTAACAAAAATTTCATCTTAAATTTAAAAATGCACCGTTTCAATACAAAATTTGAATTTATTCAAATAAAGAGTAAATTTGCTTACTAACTATTATTAAACAGAAAATGAACAAAAGAGTTGTTATCGTTTCTGCCGTTAGAACACCTATCGGAAGTTTCATGGGAGGGTTATCTACCGTACCCGCACCAAAATTAGGCGCTGCTGCTATAAAAGGAGCCCTTTCAAAAATTAACCTTGACCCAAAATTAGTCGATGAAGTTTTCATGGGGAATGTAATCCAGGCTGGAGTTGGACAAGCACCAGCGCGTCAGGCTGCCCTGTTTGCCGGATTATCAAACGAAGTTGCTGCCACAACAGTAAACAAAGTTTGTGCCTCTGGAATGAAAGCCGTAATGTTTGGCGCACAGGCAATTGCATGCGGTGATGCAGAAATTGTAGTAGCCGGCGGAATGGAAAGCATGAGCTTAATTCCTCACTACGTACAAATGCGTGCCGGAAATAAATTTGGTCCGGCTACAATGCTCGACGGAATGCAAAAAGATGGTTTGACAGATGCTTACGATAACAACGCAATGGGAGTTTGCGCTGATTCGTGTGCAACTGAATACAACATCAGCCGTGAAGAACAGGACCAATTTGCTATTCAGTCATATGAGAGAAGTGCAAAAGCCTGGGATGCCGGAAAATTTGACAACGAAGTAGTACCTGTTGAAGTTCCGCAAAGACGCGGCGAACCAATTATCTTCTCTAAAGATGAAGAATATACTAATGTAAAATTAGATAAAATTCCAACCCTTGCTCCTGTTTTTACAAAAGACGGAACAGTTACAGCTGCAAACGCTTCGACAATTAATGACGGTGCTGCTGCTTTAGTTTTAATGTCTGAAGAAAAAGCTGCTGAATTAGGAATCAAACCTTTAGCATACATAAAAGGTTATGCCGATGCTGCTCAGGAACCAAAATGGTTCACTACAAGCCCGGCAAAAGCATTACCAAAAGCTTTAAACAAAGCCGGAATTGCAATTGGAGATGTTGATTATTTCGAATTCAATGAAGCCTTCTCTGTAGTAGGTTTAGCCAATTCAAAAATATTAAATTTAGATAACGATAAAGTAAACGTAAACGGTGGTGCTGTTTCATTAGGACATCCTCTTGGAGCTTCCGGAGCGCGTATCATTGTAACGTTACTAAATGTTTTAGAACAAAACAATGCAAAAACCGGAGCTGCTGCAATTTGCAACGGTGGGGGCGGCGCATCAGCAATTGTTATCGAAAGAGCATAAATAATACTTTAAAACAGGAGTTATTTTTAGCTCCTGTTTTTTCAACTTTATAAATTTCCTTAAATGTTTGGAATTTGCAATCTTGCCATAGTACCCGTACGAGCCGAAGCCAGTGACAGAAGTGAAATCGTTACTCAGCTTTTGTTTGGTGAACACATCGAAATTTTAGAACGCCAAAATCAATGGGCCCGAATAAAAATTCAGTTTGATGATTATGAAGGCTGGGTCGATTCTAAACAATATCAGGTAATTTCTGAGGAGCAATACAATCAATTAAGCAAAGAGCCTATAATTCTAAACGCTGATTTAATTGATTACATCACAGCTCCGGATAATCTGCTATTACCAATTCCGCTTGGTGCTTCTTTAGCATTTTTGAATAACAGCGAAATCAATACTTCTAATTTTGATTTTGAAGGAACTAAAACCAGTGGTCTAAAACCTAAAAGCGCATTAATAAGCACTGCATTTATGTACTTAAATGCGCCATATTTATGGGGAGGAAAAACACCTTTTGGAATCGATTGTTCTGGTTTTACACAAATGGTTTACAAACTAAACGGATACAAAATTCATCGTGATGCCTCGCAACAAGCACTCGAAGGAGAACCATTAAGTTTTATCGAAGAAAGCGAAGTTGGCGATTTAGCTTTTTTTGATAACGACGAAGGAAACATTATCCACGTTGGAATCATTATGGAAAACAATTACATCATTCACGCAAGTGGAAAAGTACGCATTGATCGTTTAGACCATTTAGGAATTTACAATCCCGAACTTAAAAAACATACTCACAAATTGCGCGTAATTAAGAAGATTATTTAAAACACAAATTCCACGAATTAACACAAATTAAAAAATCCTTTTAATCAGTGAAATCTGTGGCTAAAAAATTAGTGTAAATTGGTGAAATCCGTGTTTATGCACTAACACGAATCGTCTTTCTAAACTCCGAAGGACTATTCCCTCTTTGTTTTTTAAAGAATTTATTAAAATGGCTTTCATCAGTAAAACCAAATTCATACGCAATTTCGTTAATACGTTTATCGCTAAACTGCAAACGATGTTCAATAAGTTTTGTTTTATAATTACTGATATATTGCTGCATGGTTTCACTGGCATGTTTCTTAAAATAACGTCCTAAATACGTATTCGAAATCCCGAAATAATCACTTATCGATTCTGCTTTAATCTTTTCAGGATAATAAATATTAGTCTGAATATATTGCAGAATATCCATTGCTCTGGCTTCAGAATTAATATTTACCTGTTCCGGTAAATACTTCGCAATATTTCTTGCCACAATAATAATCAAGGTATTTACCAATTGCTGAATCAATTCCTGATTGTACACATCTTTATCCTGATGTTCACGAATAATCGCTTCCACCATTACTTTTACCAAACATTTATCGGCATCATTCTTTAAAATACAACCCGGCTGATGATTAGCATTCTGCAGAATATATTCTAATCGCTGAATATTTTCATTTTGCAGACTAGAATTCTTCAAATAAATATCATTAAATCTCAAAAAGAAAAACTTTGTTTTGGTTTCAATTGTAAAATTATGACAATCCTCAGGCGTCAGTAAAAACATATGTCCCGCATCATAATTAAAAATATTTTTATTGATACACTGCGTTCCGGTTCCGCCCAAAATATAAACCAATTCAAAGAAATTATGGCGATCTCCAACATCCGGATATTCATCTAATGTTTCAAAAGATACTGTAAACGGTTCGTATAAATTTTCTTTTTTCATAATCTGCAGCAATTAATTCAGGATGCAAATATACCTAAAAAAGACAAAATTATACAATTTAACAGTTAAAAAAATGGTATAATTTTGTCAAATAATTTTAAGACATCAATTTTAACATCATGGAATATAGAAAATTAGGCAATTCAGAACTAGAATTATCAACTATAACTTACGGTGCATTTGCTATTGGCGGAAACATGTGGGGCGGAAACGAAAAGAAAGATTCAATCGACTCTATTCACGCATCAATCGACCACGGCGTAACCACAATTGACACTGCTCCTTTTTACGGATTTGGTTTAAGCGAAGAAATGATTGGCGAAGCTTTAAAATCTCAGGACCGTTCAAAAGTACAATTGTTAACCAAATTTGGTTTGGTTTGGGACGGAAGCAATAATGGAAAAGGCGATTTCTTTTTTGACGCTGACGACAATGGAAAAAAAATACAAATTTACAAATACGCTTCAAAAGCCAACATAATAAAAGAAGTTGAAGAAAGCTTAAAACGTCTTCAAACTAATTATATCGATTTATTGCAAATTCACTGGCCAGACTCCACTACTCCAATTCAGGAAACTATGGAAGCTTTAGAACTTCTAATCCAACAAGGAAAAATCAGAGCAGCCGGAGTTAGTAATTACAATACAGCACAAATTAAAGAAGCACAAAAAACAATTCAATTAGCTTCAAATCAGGTTCCGTTTAGTATGCTGAATCAATCCATTCAAACTGATTTGGTACCGCTTACGATTCAGGAAAACATCGGAATTATTGCTTACAGTCCAATGGAAAGAGGTTTATTAACCGGAAAATATTTCACCGACAGTAAACTAAAAGAAAACGATCACAGAAATGGATATTTCGGCCAGTTTGATGTTCAAAAAGTAAAAACATTGGTTGAAGAATTAAGTTCACTGGCAAATGCAAAACACATTTCAATTTCACAATTAGTTTTACGCTGGACAACTTTACAAAAAGGAATTACAATTGTTTTAGCCGGAGCGAGAAATGCCGAACAAGCCATTTCAAACGCCAAAACAATGGATTTCGATTTATCAGCTTCAGAACTTGATTTTATTAATCAGGCTATTTCGAAATTAAAATAATATTTAAACACATAGAAACATAGTTTTTGAAACTAGCTTCTTACATAAAATTCTCAAAGTTTGTCATTGCGAGGAACGAGGAATCTCGACAAGTAACTCCATATAGTTAATTACCAATCTTTGTAGAGTTTCTAGCGAAGATTCCTCGTTCCTCGGAATGACAAGATTGTGCTGACTATGCTTGTTAAAACAAGTGAAACGTCTTTATCAACAAAGAAACCTATGTTTCTATGTGTTTCAAAAAAACTCTCAAAAAATTAAATAATTAGAATTTGGGCGTGCCCCTCCGGGTCGGGCTTTCGGCTATATCTTTTGTTTCATTTCATTACACAAAAGGATACCGCCTCTATCCCTCACGCATCACGAATTCAAAAGAAACAATAATTAAAAATGAAAAAAATATTTATTATCAACGGAAGTCAAAACTTTGCCCATTCAGGCGGAAAATTCAATGAAACTGTTACAAACTGGACAATTGAGTTCTTAAAAAGCAAAAACTACGAAATAAAAACAACCGACATTAAACAAGACTTTAATTTAGACGAAGAAGTAGAAAAATTCGTTTGGGCAGATGTTGTAATATATCACACACCAGTTTGGTGGTTTCAATTACCAAATCTTTTCAAAAAATACATCGACGACGTTTTCACAGCCGGACACAACAAAGGAATTTACAAAAGCGACGGAAGAAGCCGGGTAAACCCTGACATTAATTACGGAACAGGCGGGCAATTGCACGGACGTAAATACATGCTCACCACAAGTTGGAATGCGCCTGCAACAGCTTTTACAATTCCGGGAGAATTTTTCGAAGAAACATCTGTTGATGAAGGAGTTATGTTTGGCTTTCATAAAATGAATAAATTTGTAGGAATGGAAAAATTAAACGGTTTCCATTTCCACGACGTTGAAAAAGGTGCAACTGCAGAAAACATTGTCATCTTCAAAGAAAATTACACCAAACACTTAGAAGAAACTTTTAAAACTTTATAATCATGATCTCAATCACCGCAATTATAAAAAGTAAACAAGAAAATATTGAAGAAGTCAAAAATCTAATTCAACAATTGGTTACAGAAACCAGAAAAGAAGAAGCCTGCATTCGCTACGATCTTCACAATACTGAAAATGTTTTCATTATTTGGGAAGAATGGAAAGATCAAGCCGGACTTGACATTCATAACAATCAGCCACATTTACAGGATTTTATTGCAAAAAGCGAAGCATTAACTTCTGCACCAATTCAGGTTTATAAAACCGTACAGATTTTATAAGTTTTTTATAGCCACAAATTCATAATACTTTGCACATAGATTAAAAAAAATAAATTCGTGAATTCGTGGCTATAAAAGAAAAAAGCTAAATTGCTTAATATTAAGAAAATCCAAAAATATGAGCAGTTATCATCTAGCAGAAATCAATATTGCCAAAATCAAAGGTGTCGACATCAACGATCCAATCATGAAAGAATTTGTAGACAACTTAGATTTAGTAAATACTTTAGCCGAAAACAGCGAAGGTTTTGTCTGGCGTTTAAAAGATGATAGCTACAACGCCACAAGTTTAAACCCATACAATGACGAGCAGATAATTGTAAATGTTTCGGTTTGGGAAAACATTGAAACTCTGGAACATTATATGTATAAAACTTTTCACAGCGAATTTTTAAGACGCAGAAAAGAATGGTTTCAGAAATTCGGAAAAGCACACACAGCCATGTGGTGGATTCCTGCTGGTCATATTCCAACCCTTGAAGAAGCAGTTGAAAAATTAGATTATCTACAGCAAAACGGAGCATCAGAACTGGTTTTTGATTTAAGAACCAAATTTCCAGCTCCTAAGCAAATCGCATAATTTTTTTTTCGCCACGAATTCACGAATTATTTTAAATGCTTTGCGTATAGATTAAAAAAAAATAAATTCGTGAATTCGTGGCGAAAAAAACTATTTAATTCCACCAAAAGCTCCGAAACACATATTCTTATGCAAAATTTCCACGCTTTTAAAACCTACTTTTTTCATCAAATCCAATTGGTAATTCATTGATCTTGGTGAATCTTCTTTGGCAATATAATCGAAAACATTTTTACGGTATTCCGTTCCTCCTATTCCTTCCAAATATTCTCCGTAACGCTGCCATGTATATTCGTTTAATAATTCTGTATCTTGAGTAATTAAGTCTGAAATCATTAAACAGCCGCCGGGTTTTAATAATTTGAATAACTTCGTAAAAGTAGTTTCCCAATCCTGATCGTCTCTTAAATGATGCAAAACTGCTCCAGCCAAGATAATATCAAAACTGTTTTCTTCTAAATCAACTTCACGAATATCACCTTGCTTGATTTCTACTTTTCCTTTGGTTTCTGCCGAAACTCTTTCAAAAGCTCTTTCTAACATTGGCAAACTTAAATCTACCAAAGTGCAGTTTAAATTTGGCAATTTAGACAACATCATTAAAGTATAGTTTCCCGCGCCGCAGCCAATATCCAAAACATGGGCTGCATTTGGAACAATTCGTTTTGAAGCTTCGGTTATTAATTCTAAAGAAATTTTAGCATCAATTGTAGACAATTGGCCTGTTTCTAAATTTGAAAATCGTTCGACATCATTGTCAAACCTTTCTTTAATTTCTGCAATAGTTGATTTTTTCATTGTCTTTGTTTTTTAATCTCTCGCAGATCTCGCAGATTTAGGGGATCTTTTTTGCTATTATTGATCGGAATATGTATGATTAAGAATGATTTCTAAAATTAATTAATAATCTGCCCTATCTGCTAAATCTGCGAGAGAATTATTTTTTGATTTTTCAAAACTATCTCTTTAATAAATACTTTAAAAATACTATTTTTATCAATTAATAATACTTTTAAAGTATCATGGAATTACGTCACTTAAAATATTTTCTGGCTGTCGCCGAAGAACTGAATTTCACCAAAGCCTCAGAAAAACTCTTTATTTCACAGCCGCCATTAAGTCGGCAGATTGCTGAACTGGAAGAAGAAATTCAGGCGAAACTTTTTATTCGTAACAATAAAAAAGTAGAACTTACCGAAGCAGGAAAGTATTTTGAAAAAGAAGTAAAAGAGCTTTTTCAGAACCTGGAGCGCATTTCTATAAAAACCAAAAAGATTGCCGAAAATGTTTCAGGAGAATTCAGAATCGCTTACATCAGTTCGATTTATTCTGCTGTGATTTCAGATTTAATTAAACATTTAAAAACACAATTCCCGTATGTAAATTTCAAACTTTTTGAGATTTCAACAACCAAGCAAATTGATGCTTTGGAACAAGGAAAAATCGAAATGGGAATTATACGTTCGCCAATTCAGTCGCCTAAAATAAAATCCGATTTATGGTTTCAGGATGGATTTTCGTTGGTTTACAATAAAAAATCACTCCAGATAAAATCGGAAAATGAGATGTTAAAATTAAAAAATGAAACATTCGTTTTCTTCAATAAAGATTACGCACCTCATTATCATGACGTTTTGTTAGAATTATGCGCCTTTTATGGCTTTACGCCGAAGATCATTCACGAAGCCAACAACATCAATTCGATCGTACAATTAGTTAAAAACGGATTAGGAATTTCGATTGTTCCTTCGAATATTACAAAGAATAATCAAGATTCTGAAATTGGTTTTATTGAATTGAAGAAAGTGAATTTATATACTAATGTCTCGATTATAACTTCGAAAGAAGATGATTCTGAGATTACTCAATCGGCTGTTAATTTTCTATTGAAGAAAAAATAGTTTTTAGTAAGTTATCGTAGCGTTTGTCATCCTGAGGAACGAAGGATCTTCGCAAGTAACTCTACAAAGAGGTTAACTTTGTGGAAAAACGTCGCAGAGATCCTTCGTTCCTCAGGATGACAAAAATGAGAATAGTCAGCCGTCTCAAACAAAATCCTTTTTAATCCTTTTATCCCGATAGCTATCAGGAGTGGCATAAAAAATTAGTGTTAATTCGAGTAATTCGTGCCATAACAAAAATTCGTTACAATTTAGTACAGAAATCCGCATCGCAAAAAGAGAACTTTTAAATATCTTAGCAAATTCAAATTCTACAATAAAATCTCAATATAAAATGGCTGAGCAATCTTCAATTCAGTGTCCAAACTGCGGAACTCCTATCGACGTAAATGATGTCTTAAAACATCAATTAGAAGATAGTATTCGTAAAGAATTTCAACAAAAAGCCAACATTCAAAACCGTGAATTAGAGCTTAAAAACGAACAATTGGATAAAGCCAAAGCTGAATTTGAAGCGAAGAAAAAGCAAGAAAATGAACTTTTTGCAGAACGTTTAGAACGTGAGAAAAAAACAGCCGAAAAAGAAATTTCTGAAAAACTAAAAGCCAAACTCGAAGAAGAAAATAAAGATCGTTTGCTTTTAATGGAAAAAGAACTCTCTGAAAAATCAGAAAAAATCAGAGAATTGAATAAAATGGAAGGTGAAATCGCCAAATTACAACGCGAAAAACTGGAAATGAAAGAAGCCATTCAAGCCGAAGCTGAAAAGCAGTTGAACGCTCAATTGGCTTTGGAACGTGAAAAAATCAGAAAACAAGAAGACGATAAAAACGAACTGAAATTCAAAGAACTTCAGAAACAGCTTGAAGAACAAAAAAAGCTGACGGAAGAAATGAAACGCAAGCAGGAACAAGGTTCTATGCAGTTACAAGGCGAAATAATGGAATTAGCGATTGAAGAATGGCTGGCTAATAATTTCCCTCTTGACAGTATTGACGAAGTTAAAAAAGGTGCTAATGGCGCCGACTGTCTACAGATTGTAAATACACGCGAACATCAAAACTGTGGTTCTATTTATTACGAAAGCAAAAGAACAAAAGCATTTCAGCCTTCGTGGATTGAAAAATTCAAAAACGATATTAGAACTAAAAGAGCCAATATCGGGGTTTTGGTAACCGAAGTAATGCCGTCCGGAATGGAACGTATGGGCATGCGCGACGGAATCTGGATATGTACGTATGAAGAATTTAAAGGTTTAAGTGCTGTTTTACGTCAGTCGCTTATTCAGATCAACCAGGCTGTTCAGGCACAGGAAAACAAAGGAGACAAGATGTCGATGTTATATGATTTTTTAACCAGCAACGAATTTCGTTTGCAGATTGAAGGAATTGTAGAAGGTTTTACGCAAATGCAAAATGATCTCGAATCAGAAAAAAGAGCGATGCAGAGAATCTGGAAACAGCGCGAAAAACAAATCGAAAAAGTAGTACATAATACGTTGGGAATGTACGGCTCAATTCGCGGTATTGCAGGAAATGCGGTTCAAAGCGTAAAAGCCCTTGAACTTGATTTTATTGAGGATGAAAATGAAGAAGATAATGAGCCAAAAGAACTATTGGAATAATTCAATACAATATTTTAAATAAAAAAGGCTTCGATAGATTTCGAAGCCTTTATGAATTAACCTTTTTTGAAAGACATTGTCAGTCCAAACTGATTAGAAAGATAAAGTTTGTTGTTATCGATGGAATAACCTGAAGTTGTTCTTAATAACTGCAAAAACTCGCCTTCTTTTTTTGCTTCACACTTTTTAGTTTCAGATGTAATAGTCGCAAACTGAAGTTTTCCTTCCCCTTTTGAAGTTAAATCTCCTTTAATAGCGTTACATCCTGTTGTTCCTGAAAAATTAGATGAACCCATAACCAGTTTTGGAGAAACTGCAAAATCTTTGTCAGTAATCACTTTTCCGTTTAAATTCTCTAAAACCCAGGTTTGTTGTAGTTTCTTTTCAGCAGCACTTTCGTTAGTTGATACTGTTGAATTTGTAGTTTTACTAGATTTACAGCTGCAAACTAAAGTTACTGCAACAATCAGCATTAAAATCCTTTTCATTTAAAATAAGTTTTATAAGTTTTATTTTACAAAAATATTTTAAACAAAAAGTTTGTATGAATACTAAAAGTTATTTTTAAAACAAATTAAGACATTTACAAATCATTTTAATCTACCTTTTTAAAAACCAAAAGTTTAGCCGTAGGATTTGATAAAGTCAGTCTATTATTTTCAATAGAATATGTAGTAGTACTCTGCAATGCTTTCGTAAAATCACCTTCTTTATTTCCCGGTGCACACGCCATTAAGGTTGAAATAACTTTTGAAAATCGAATTAAATCCTTTTCATAAAAAATGGTACCGCTTATGGCATTACAACCTCCATAACCCATAAATTTATTTTCAGATGAATTGATTTCTATTCTTGGTAATTCTCTTTGAAAATCAGTTACAAAAACTTTAAAGCCATTTAATTCTTCCAAAACCCAAATATCATGTAAGCGATAATCTGTATTATATTTTCCGCATCCGCCTATCTTTTTGGTTTCTAATTCAGAATTATTTTTAATTTCTATCGAAACTTTATAAGGAGAAATAATACCAGACATTGAATTCTGGCAATCTAATTGCTGAATCGTAATTGTTCCGGTTGAAGTTTCATTGCTGACTTTATACATCTTAACATTGGCATCCATTGCCTTTATTGCATCAACGGACGGAAAAACGAGCTTTTCTTTTCCCGGAATCAAAGAAGTAAATACAATTTCCTCATTTCCCATTTTTAAGCCCCAGAATGGTTCATTTCCTGTTGCTGTAAAATAATATTTCATTTCATCTTCCTGTGTTCCATATTCAGAAATGTTTTGTGTATTTGAAGTTTTGCCTGCCGTAGATTTACAGCTTATTATTAAAGAAAATAAAAGCAAAATTGAAATTATCTTTTTCATAAGGTTGTATTTGAAGCTATATCTTTTAACAAAATACAGTAAAATTCTTATGAATTTACAACAATATTTTCAATTTCTTATTTAGAATCTTTTCAAATTTTAAATAATTATAACCAACCTGTTTCTTATAAAACCCGCACTACGTAAAAGATTAAGATAAAATACTTATTAGTAAAATCGATTTTAACTTAAAAAATAAATTAAATACGTATTTTTATAAGTATTAATACTTATATTTGCATAGTAATACTTAACTAAAGAAATCATGATTAGAGTAATAGTAGTTGGAAACGGCATGGTTGGTTATAAATTTTGTGAAAAATTTGTCGCAAAATCCGGACAGGAAAAATATCAGGTTACCGTTTTTGGTGAAGAACCAAGACGCGCTTATGATCGTGTTCACTTAAGTGAATATTTTGGTGGAAAAACAGCCGAAAATCTTTCACTCTCAACAAGTGAATGGTATGCTGAAAACAACATTATTCTCAACACATCTGAATTAATTACAGACATCAATCGTGATCAGAAAACAATTCATACGCACTTAGGCAAAACACATACGTACGATTACTTAGTTTTGGCAACTGGATCTTCTGCTTTTGTTCCGCCAATTGAAGGTGTAGAAAAAGAAGGTGTTTTTGTATACAGAACTATCGAAGATCTGGATGCAATTATGGCTTACGCTAAAAAAATAAAACAAAAAGGCGCTACCGAAGCTGCAGTTTTAGGCGGAGGATTACTAGGACTTGAAGCCGCAAAAGCCGTTAGAGATTTAGGATTAAATCCGCATGTTGTAGAATTCGCTCCTCGCCTGATGCCAAGACAATTAGATCAAGGCGCGAGTGATATGCTTCAGTCAAAAATTGAAGAATTAAATATCGGAATTCATCTTAATAAAGCCACACAATATATTGACGGAAAAGAAAGCATCACCGGAATGATGTTTGCCAACGACGAATTACTAAAAGTTGATATGCTAGTTATTTCTGCGGGAATCAAACCTCGTGACGAACTGGCTAGAGTTTCTGGACTAGAAGTTGGCGTAAGAGGCGGAATTGTAGTAAACAACAAAATGCAAACCACAGATCCTTCTATTTTTGCGATTGGTGAAGCAGCGCTTTACAATCATAACATTTACGGATTGGTTGCTCCGGGTTACGAAATGGCTGATGTTGCTACTGAGCAAATCTTAAATGGTGAAAAAACCATGAGAGAAACCATCGATATGTCGACACAATTAAAATTAATTGGTGTTGAAGTTGCGAGTTTTGGTGATCCTTTTGTCGAAAATGAAAATGTAACCGCCATTATTTACGAAAACAAATTAAGCGGTGTTTATAAAAGAATCAATGTTACCAAAGATTCTAAAACCCTTTTAGGCGGAATTTTGGTTGGAGATTCCAGCGATTATAACTCTCTTTTTCAGATTTATAATAATGCAATGGCTCTGCCTGAAAATCCGGAAGATTTGATTTTAGGTTCACGCGACGGTTCTGAAGGTTCTTCTATGGGAAGCGTTATGGATTTGCCGGATACAGCTGTAATTTGTTCTTGCGAAAATGTAACGAAAGGTGCAATCTGCTGTAAAATTTTAGACGAAAGCTGTTCTTCACTTTCAGATGTAGTAAAAGCAACTAAAGCAACTTCGGGTTGCGGTGGCTGCAAACCAATGGTTTCAGATTTGGTAAAAGCGACACAAAAATCTTTAGGAAAAGAAGTTAAAGAGGTTATTTGCGAGCATTTTAGCTACACACGTCAGGAATTATTCGATTTGGTAAAAATCAACAGATACGAGAATTTCTATGATGTTCTCGATCATCACGGAAAAGGCGACGGATGCGAAGTCTGCAAACCTGTTGTTGCTTCCATTTTCTCTAGTATCTACAATGATACAGCAAATAAACATGTCACAACACAAGATACAAACGACAGATTTTTGGCGAATATTCAACGAAACGGAACTTATTCGGTAGTTCCAAGAGTTGCCGGAGGTGAAATTACTGCCGAAAAACTAATCATAATTGGCGAAGTAGCAAAACAATTCGATTTGTATACTAAAATCACAGGCGCACAAAGAGTTGATTTATTCGGAGCACATTTAAGCGACTTGCCAAAAATCTGGAAAGTCTTAATCGACAATGGTTTTGAAAGCGGTCACGCTTACGGAAAATCGCTTCGTGCTGTAAAAAGCTGCGTTGGAAATGCCTGGTGCCGTTACGGAATGGACGACAGCGCAGGATTTGCCATTGAACTAGAAAATAGATATAAAGGAATCCGTTCTCCTCATAAACTAAAAGGTGGTGTTTCGGCCTGCATTCGCGAATGTGCCGAAGCTCGAGGAAAAGATTTCGGATTAATCGCCGTTGAAGGCGGATGGAATTTATACATCGCGGGAAATGGTGGTGCAAATCCTAAACACGCTGTTTTACTAGCGGAGAAAATCGACAAAGAAACCGTAATTAAATATATGGACAGATTCTTAATGTATTACATCCGCACCGCTGGCCCGCTGATTCGAACTTCAACTTGGTTAGAAAAATTAGACGGCGGTTTAGACTATTTAAAACAAGTAATTATCGAAGACAGTTTAGGAATCTGCGAAACATTAGAAGCCGAAATGCAGACTTTAGTAAACACTTTCGAATGTGAGTGGAAACAAGTTCTTGAAAAACCAAGATTATTAAAACGTTTCAATCACTTTATAAACTCAGAAGAAAAAGACGACAATGCCGTTTTTGTTCCACTAAGAGATCAAAAGATGCCAAAAGCTTGGTTGTGAAAAATGTTTTAATCTCGCAAAGACGCAAAGTCGCAGAGTAAAATTATAAAACTTAAGAAAAAAACTTTGCGACTTAGCGCCTTTGCGAGCAATTTCAAATTCAAAAAAAGCGTCTTTATATTAAACCATAAAGCTCCAAAAAAAAAATAAATTAAACGTTTGCTGTCCTTCTTACCCTCTTTTTTACTGCGCCATCAAATCTCTCTTGAATGTAAAAAGAGGGCTAAGAAACAGGAAATCAAAACTCAATCAAAATGGAAGAAATCTTAAATCAATACGAAACAGTTCACGCGAGCGATGCAACAATTTGGTTCAAAGCAGGTAAAGTTGAAGATTTCCCGACCAACCGAGGCGGATGCATCAAATACAAAAACAAACAAATCGCCATTTTCAATTTCACACGAAGAAACGAATGGTATGCTTGCCAAAACGCCTGTCCACACAAAATGGAAATGGTACTTTCAAGAGGAATGACAGGTTCTGCAGACGATATTCCGAAAATTGCGTGTCCAATGCATAAAAAGACTTTTTCGCTTGTAGATGGCTCAAACCTGAACGGCGACGATTTTAAAATTGCGACGTATCCCGTTAAGATTGTAGAAGATGAAGTTTTTGTTGGGTTTTTAGATTAGTTTACACAAAGCAATACACCCAATCTTGTCATTTCGACGAAGGAGAAATCTGCGCAAGTAACTCCGTAATCTAAATCGTCAATCTTTGTAGAGCTACTTGCGCAGATTTCTCCTTCGTCAAAATGACAAAAATGACGTGCTGTACTATGTGAATATATGCAAGTGAAACACCTTTAACCACAAACAAATATATGTTTCTATGTGTTAAAAAAAAGTACCCGCAAAAACTTAATTCCGTATCTTTGAAATCTATTATCAAACCAAAAAATGACTACACCTTTCCAAAAAGCAAGCGAATGGATTGATGCTGAAAACGCTCAGGATCCAAACATCGAAACCGACCAAAACAAAGAATATCCAAAAGAATTATTGTATTCTGACAGGATGTACAAAAAACTGATGGAGTTTGAGCCGAATGCATCCGAAGAAATTCAAATTGCCTCAAAAGCTCAGCACATCTGCCGTTGGAAGGTTGCCCGCGAATCTTACCCAATGGATCGTGTTGGTTATTTGAAATGGAGAGAAGAATTAAAAAAATTCCACGCAAAAACTACTGCAGAAATTTTGGTAAAAGCTGGTTACGATCAAGCATTTATAGATCGTGTTTCCTTTTTAATTGAAAAGAAACTGCTAAAAAAAGATGCAGAAACTCAATTATTAGAAGATGTAATTTGTCTGGTGTTTTTAGAATATTACTTAGAACCTTTCGTTCACAAACACGACGAAGAAAAACTAAAAAATATCATCAAGAAAACCTGGGATAAAATGTCTGATAAAGGACACCAGGAAGCCTTAAAAATCAATTATTCTGAAGAAAACTTAAATCTCATAAAAGCTTCTTTGGGATTGTAAACTGATTATATGAAGAAAAGCAATCAGGAAGCTGCAGACAAAATCACATTCAAAAATTTACGCCGATTGTATTTTTTTGCACTTCTTACTATTGCCTTAACCATAATCATTAGTCAGGTTTTAGTACAATATAACCTGAACCAACAGTTAAGCGATTCTAAAATCATTAACTTTTCAGGAAAACAGCGAATGCTGAGTCAGAAAATCGTAAAGGAAGTTCTGATTTTGCATTACGTTTCTGATACCGCTTCTGCTAAACAAATATCACATTTAGAAGAAGTTTTAGCACTTTGGAAAAAGAACCAAAATGCACTCGAAAACGGAAATGACAGTCTGGCTTTTCCAAAAGAAAAATCAGAAACACTTGCTAAATTATATCTGGAAATCAACCCGATTTTCAATAAAATTGCGCAGACAACCAATGTTTTTCTGTCTAATTTAAAACAG
This sequence comes from Flavobacterium sp., assembly GCF_039595935.1. Lineage (NCBI taxonomy): Bacteria > Pseudomonadati > Bacteroidota > Flavobacteriia > Flavobacteriales > Flavobacteriaceae > Flavobacterium > Flavobacterium sp. The sequence continues at coordinate 1,127,657 of NZ_JBCNKR010000004.1, forward strand.
AAAAAACAGCCTTCAGAAAATCAAAAACTGGTACAGATTATTTTAGAAAACGAAGGTTCTTTTCTTTCTAAAATGAATCAAATTGTAACGCAATACGATCTGGAAGCGCACGAAAAAGTAACTGAACAGCGTAAAATAGAATATTGGATTTTTGGTTTTACTTTGCTGGTTTTACTTTTAGAATTTTTCTTCATTTTTAAACCAACCAACAAGAAAATCGAAAAGTTAATCGCCAAGCTTTTATCTTCTGAAAAGAAAGCTTTAAAACTGGCATACGACACAGAAATTCTAAGTGAAATAAAAGAAAACTCCGTAAAAGAACTCAAATCGCTCAATTATGCAATGGAAAATACTTTATTGTATTGTCGAATTGCACCCGATGGTTCTATTATTCATATTGGAGAAAAATTTGCCAAACTGCTCAATTACACCAAATTCTCATCAAACAAAAAATTCTCTGAAGTTTTAACTGTTGACGAAAAAGAACAGGTAAATTTTGACCGCCTGATTTTCGAAAAACAACGAAGCGGCTGGCAGGGCGAAATCTATATTTTAAACAAAGAAGATCAAACGATCTGGCTCGATTTATCGATGGTTCCCGTAATGATCAAAAAAGACGAACTGGAACTTTTGATTGTTTGTTTCAACATTACCGAACGTAAAAAAGCACAGCGAGAAGTTGAACGTTTAAATCTCGAAAACACTACAGAAAAAATCAATCAGCAAAAGATTATATCGAGTAAAATTGTTGAAAATCAAGAAAATGAACAAAACCGAATAGCTAAAGAAATTCACGACGGAATTGGTCAAATGCTTACCGGATTAAAATTTAGTCTGGAAAGCATCAATCTGGATGACAGAGAAAAATCCGAACAAAAAATTGAGTATTTAAAGAAACTTTCGCTTGACATTATAAAAGGTGTCCGCACGGCCACTTTCAACCTAATGCCGCCTGAATTAAGTGATCACGGAATTGTTTCTTCTTTGGCAAAACTTACGCAGGAACTTTCTAAACTTACCGGAAAAGAAATCCTTTTTTATAACAAAACCGATTTTGACCAGCGTTTAGATTCGTTAATAGAAATCAATATTTATCGTCTGACTCAGGAAGCCATTAACAACGCTATTAAATATGCTGAATCTTCGCATATTATTGTACAGCTTTCACACAGCGAATCTCTGTTAAGCATTATTATTGATGATAACGGAAAAGGTTTTGACATTCATTCCGTCGACAAAAAACGCAACAGCGAATCCGGAATGGGACTTCTATTTATGAAAGAAAGAATCCAATACATTAATGGGCGTGTTTTCATTAACTCAATCCCGGGCGAAGGAACGAGAATTACTTTTAATATTCCTATTCTTAAATAGAAATTCCAATTTTTTAAATTCCAAATTCCAAACACTTTACGGTTAGAAAACTTTGTCAAAGTTTTAAACTTTGACAAAGTTCCACGTATTTTTGTCAGGCTGAGCGAAGTCGAAGCCCACGCAAAGAAACTCCGCAAACATTATCCAATTAATTGGGGCGAGCCAGTATTAGAAAAAGTGGGCTATCAAACTTTGTCTATATTCGCCCACTTTCCCTAATGCTGTCGGGCTATCCGCGCTACTTCGGTAGCTTGCTCCTATCCCTCTCGCGAGCAGACGTTTTCAGAAGAAAATTTATTTTATATCGTAACTCATAGCAAAAACAATTCAATTGCCTCAAGCTTTAGCTGGAGGTAAACAAGCAAGCATCACAAAAGGCTTTAGCCAAACTTATGCATTTGGCTAAAGCCCTAACTGTTTTATCTACCAAAACCTCCAGCTAAAACTGGAGGGAATTGAAAACCAAATTTTCACATAAACATGCAAAACCATTCACAATCTTGTCATCCTGAGGAAAGAAGGATCTTCGCAAGAAACTCAACAATCAAAATCGACAACCTTTGTCGAGCTACTTACAAAGATCCTTCTTTCCTCAGGATGACAAACTGAACAAAAAAAACTTTGACAAAGTTCCACGCATTCTTGTCAGGCTGAGCGAAGTCGAAGCCCACACAATCTTAATAGACAATCTTTGTAGAGCTACTTATGTGGGCTTCGACTTCGCTCAGCCTGACAATACTATATCTAGTTCGAGTTTAATTTTCTAATGATTTTTTAATCTTGTCATTTGGAATTTAAGAAAATTGGAATTTAAAATAAAAAAGTACGTATATTAGCATCTTCGTTATAGATGAATATACGTAAAAAACCAGAATCTAAATTAAGTAAATTATGAGTAGTATCATTCGTGTAGTGCTGACTGATGACCATGTTTTTGTTCGAGACGGAATCAAATCTTTATTGGAAAATGAAGCAAACATTGAGGTTGTAGGCGAAGCAATCGATGGTGCTGATGCACTTGAAGTAGTTGCGGAGACTAAACCCGATTTACTTATTGCTGATATTCGTATGCCCAATATGACGGGTATCGAATTAGTAGAAAAACTTAGAAGCGAAAACAATCCTGTAAAAATCATTATGCTTTCGATGCACGAATCGGAGGAATACGTATTGAAATCTATCAAAGCGGGTGCGGATGGTTATTTACTAAAAGGTTCATCAAAAGAAGAATTTTTAAAAGCACTACACAGCGTTTCTGCTGGCGGAAAATATTTCAGCGGAGACATTTCTTCTATCTTAATTGGTCAATTAACAAATCCTTCCAATTCATTAGAACCTAAACAAAATTTAGGCGACGAAATGATGATTACCAAAAGAGAAAAAGAAATCCTGACGCTTTTATTATCGGGAAAAGGAAATAAAGAAATCGCCGAAGCTCTTGACATCAGCAAACGAACTGCCGAAGTTCACCGTTTTAACCTGATGAAAAAACTAAAAGTGAAAAATTTGATGGAGCTTTCTAACAAAGCTGCTGAATATTCCTTAATCTAAGATTTAAATGAAAAAACTGCTACAATATACCTTTGCAATTTTCATTTTAAGTTTAAATATCTATTCTCAACAATATTCTGATTCAATTACTAAAAATTGGAAACTCTTTACGCTAAAACATAGTGAAGAAGCTATTGTTTTAGATTATATTCCAAACTCAGCTCTTTGTGGAACTCTTGCATTTGCTTCAATAACAATTGTAAAAACAACAAAAGGAGAAACCTTTAGAGCTTTGGATTTGTGCAATTCAGAAAAATATGCAATTAACGAAACCATTAATGTAATTCCCGAAAAGGCACCTTCATTTAATGTCATATTTCCTTCAAAACATATAATTGTTTCAGAAAATAAAAAAGAGATTGTTCAAGATATTAATTATGATGAAACTATTTTAAAAACCACTTGGGCAAGAATTGAAAGAAGAAAAAAATAATTAAGTATAAATACGTAATTATTTTTCAAAAACTGCGTTTTAGCATCTTTTTACTAAGTTATAGTACTTATTTTTACATAAAAATATAAGTACTATGAAAACGACAAACTCATTATCGCAATCTCACAAGATTTTGTTTTTAAATACATTGGCTTTTACAGTGTGTTTTGCCTGCTGGACATTAAACGGGGTTTTAGTAACCTTTTTAGTCGATAACGGAATTTTCCACTGGAACGTGGTTCAGGTTGGATGGCTCTTAGGAATTCCAATTCTAACAGGATCAATTATGCGCCTTCCTATCGGAATATTAACCGATAAATTTGGCGGAAAATATGTTTTTTCTCTTTTATTATTATTGAGTTCTATTCCGTTGTTTCTTCTTCCTTATGCCGACAGTTTTTTTATGTTTGCTTTACTTAGTTTTTTCTTCGGAATGGTTGGAACAAGTTTCGCAGTTGGAGTTGGTTATACTTCGATTTGGTATCCAAAAGAATGGCAGGGACGCGCTTTAGGAATTTTCGGAATGGGAAATGCCGGTGCAGCTATTACCACTTTTCTTGCTCCTTCCCTATTAAATCATTTTTCTGTTGATGATCCTCAAAACGGCTGGAAAATACTTCCAATTATTTATGCAATTTCTTTAGTTGTAATTGGCGTTGCGTTTTTACTTTTCACTCAAAATAAAAAACCAGAAAGCAGTACCAAAACGGTTTCACAAATGCTTATTCCGTTAAAATCTCAAAGAGTTTGGCGTTTTGGAGCTTATTATTTCTTAGTATTTGGCTGTTTTGTTGCGTATTCACAATGGCTTTTACCAAACTTTATGAACGTTTACCAAACCAGTTTAGTAATGGGCGGTTTATTTGCCACTATGTTTAGCCTTCCGTCTGGCGTAATCAGAGCATTTGGAGGTTATTTATCAGATAAATTCGGAGCCAGAAAAGTAATGTATTGGGTTTTAGGATCATCAGTAGCATTAAGTGCTTTACTGGCTATTCCGAAAATGGAAATTACAACAACAGGTCCTGGAGTTTTGGCAACTAAAAAAGGAACTATCACCGCTGTAAGTAACGATAATATCAAAATAGGCGAAACCGATTTTGCAGTGGCTCAGAAAAAAGAAAACCTTGCCGAAAATGCTATTTTTCCAACCAAAACTTCGTGGCAGCAAGTTGTTGTTGCAGAAAACCAAAGTGTAAAGAAAAAAGAACTTCTGGCAAAAGGAATCACTGTGATTAAGTTTGATGCCAATATGTGGGTTTTCCTTATACTGGTAATTCTGATTGGAATTTCATGGGGAATTGGAAAAGCGGCTGTTTACAAACATATTCCGGAATATTTCCCTAATGAAGTTGGAGTTGTGGGTGGAATGGTTGGAATGATTGGCGGATTAGGCGGTTTCTTTGGGCCGATAATCTTTGGATATTTATTAACCGCAACTGGAATCTGGTCTAGTTCCTGGATTTTTATATTACTTTTTTCAACAGGTTGTTTGGTCTGGATGCATTATACAATCACCAAAACAATTAAACAAAAACAACCAAAACCAGAAAAATCAACTGAAAAACAAGCACTTATACCAGCTGTAAACTAAAATGAAAAATAATGGCATTTATCATTAATAAAGGCTTATTTTTCTTATAAATTTACCCATCAAAAAAATTACCAGTTTATGAAAAAAATAATTTTGTTTTTACTTTTAGCAACCGGTGCTTTTGTACAAGCTCAGGAACTAGACGTAAATTTACAAGTAAGACCACGTTTTGAATATAGAAATGGGTATAAAACACTTTTGCCGGAAGGTCAGAAAGGAACTTCGCAAATTTCTCAACGTTCTCGTTTAAATTTCAATTACAAACAAGAAGATTTAATAGTAAAATTGACTCTTCAAAATACCAGAACCTGGGGAGATGTTCCTACTGCAACTGTTTCTGATAAAAATGGAGTTGCTGTTTTTGAAGCCTGGGCACAATACAATTTTACCGAAAAATGGAGCGCCAGAATGGGACGTCAGGTTCTTTCATACGATAATCAGCGTATTTTGGGTGAAATGGACTGGGCGCAGCAAGCACAAAGCCACGATGCTTTTATTGTGAGTTTTCATACTGAAAAACAGAAATTAGATTTTGGAGGTGCTTACAATTCTACAGCCGAAAACACTGTTCAAACACCTTATACTGTTGCCAATTATAAAGCTTTGCAATATGCATGGTATCATAACCAATTTAGTGATGCTTTTGGCTTAAGCTTTTTGGCGTTAAATACGGGTTATGAATATGCGAATGCTGATGCTAAATTATTAGTTGACTACAAACAAACATTCGGGCCTTATTTAGCTTACAAAACAAGTAAAATTGACAGTAATCTTTGGTTCTACGGTCAAACCGGAAAAAGCACAGACAGACAAGTCAGCGCCTGGAATGCTGCTGCTAATTTCAATTACAGCGTTACAGATGCTTTTAAAGCTGGTTTAGGATATGAATTTTTATCCGGAAAAGATACAAATGACGGAAGTACTGTGATTAAATCATTCAATCCTATTTTTGGAACCAACCACGGTTTTAACGGTTTCATGGATTACTTTTATGTTGGAAACCACTTAAACAGTGTGGGCTTACAAGATGCCTTCATCAAATTAAGCTACAATGTAAACAAATGGCAATTTGGTTTAAGTCCGCATGTGTTTTTATCTGCTGCTGATGTGGTTACGCCATTAAATGAAAAAATGGATTCGTATTTAGGAACTGAGATCGATGCTTCTTTTGGTTATAACTTCAAAAAAGACATCACGGTTACAGGAGGTTACTCTCAAATGTTTGGTTCTAAAACAATGGAATTCATTAAAAACGGAGATGCTGGTCATACTAATAATTGGGCCTGGTTATCGATATCTGTAAATCCAAGAATTTTTAGCTGGAAAAAATAATTTTTCTTCAAAATAAACCTATAAATTTTACCCTTTTTTTATTTCTTAAAAAAGGGTATTTTTTTTTCTTAATAAAAAGCTAATATATGTTTTAATTATTTATATTTGAGCAGATTATGAACCCCAATTCTATCTCACCTTATGAAACAATTTTTAAAACTATCAATGTTAACTTTCATTGTAGCGCAGCCTGGCATTGGTCAGAAATACAATGATGATTTAATTTCAAAAAACTCTGAAATTAACTTTGCAAAAACGCAAAAAAGAGGAATCAAAAAAAACAACATAGTGTATTATGTTGAAAATGATTTACAAACCATTTCAGCATACAAGCGAAGCAAATTGCAATGGCAGACTAATGTAATTTCGGTTTGCGGAAAACCTAAAAAGGGACAACCTGAAATTAGATATGTAGGTTATAATTCAGACAAGCTGCTTATAGTGATCGGAAAACATAATTTTGCAGAAATTGATGTTAACAGTGGTGAAACAAAATTTGTTGGATAAGTTTTAAAAAGATTTTTTAATTTAATAACAGTTTAAAAAAATTAAAGAACGAGTTAAAAAATTTTATTAAAATTATACTTTTAATGCGTTTAAATTTTCATAAATTATAAAATAAAAAAGAGAGCTTTAGAGCTCTCTTTTTTTGATAAGTCTACTGTTCTACCAACTGAACTATACCCCCATAAAAGTGTAGTAATTAGTGGAGATAGCCGGACTCGAACCGGCGACACATAGATTAGATTTTTAATTATTAACTACTATACAAAGGTACATTTTTCGCTTTAAATAAACCAGTTATTTCTTATAAAAACTTTCTATTTAACTATTAATAATCCTTATGCATAAATTTCATCATCATGTTATATATTCTTCATAAATTAACTAAAAAAATTTAAGAAAGCTTGCTGAAATAATTTACAAAATAGAAAATCAAAAATTTAGTCTCAAATGAAACTCATAGCCTGGAACTGCAACATGGCATTCAGAAAAAAAGCAGAATTCATTCTCGCTCATAATCCTGATATTGTTGTAATTTCAGAATGTGAAAACCCGGAAAAATTAAAATTTTCACCGAATGTTCAATTGCCAAACGACATACTTTGGTACGGAACAAATCCGCATAAAGGAGTTGGCGTTTTCTCATATAGCGATTATCGGTTTCAATTGTTAGAATGCCACAATCCTAATTTTAAAAATATTTTACCAATTTCCGTAACAGGCGGAAAAATCGATTTTACACTATTTGCGGTCTGGGCAAATAATCCCGAGGACAAAGACGGACAATATGTTACCCAAGTCTGGAAAGCCATTAACTATTATGAAAATCTGATTAAAGAAACTAAAACCATCTTAATTGGAGATTTCAACAGCAACACCATTTGGGATAAACCCCGAAGAGAAGGTAACCACACAACGGTTGTAAACAAATTGGCAGAGAAAAATATTTGGAGTACCTATCATAAATATTTTAATCAAATTCAGGGCAAAGAAGAGCATCCAACTTTATATCTTTATAGACACGAAAACAAGCCTTATCATCTTGATTATTGTTTTGCTTCTAATGATTTTATTGAAGCCTTAGAAAGCGTTCAAATAGGAACTTATCAAGAATGGACAACGCTTAGTGATCATAAACCTATAATAATTAAATTCAATTTGTAAAATGAACAATTGGACAAAAAGATGGGATGACCGTTACAGCACCGAAGAATTTGCATACGGCGAAGAACCCAACAATTACTTAAAAGAACAACTGGAAAAATTAAATCCGGGAACCATTCTTTTTCCCGCTGAAGGCGAAGGTCGAAATGCCGTTTTTGCGGCCAAACTAGACTGGAAAGTTTCTGCTTTTGATATTAGCGAAGAAGGCAGAAACAAAGCCTTAAAACTTGCTGAAGCAAACAACGTTTCAATCGATTATCAAATTGGCGAACTGGAAACTTTAGATTTTCAGGAATCACAATTTGACTGTATTGCTTTAATTTACGCTCACTTTCCAGCAGAAATCAAATCGGATATTCATAAACACCTGGATACATTATTAAAAAAAGACGGCATTATTATTTTTGAAGCTTTCAGTAAAAAACATTTGGAATACGTAACAAAAAACGAAAAAGTGGGCGGGCCAAAAGACATTGAATCTCTTTTTTCAATAGAAGAAATCAAAACCGATTTTCCAAATTATGAAATCATCGAATTGGAAGAAAAAGAAATTGAACTCAGCGAAGGTTTATTCCATAACGGAACGGGTTCTGTAATTCGATTTGTTGGAAGAAAAAAATAAATTACATTCGTCGTGAGACGCATTGCGGTGCGTCTCTACAAAAAAACTCAATTTCTTATTTTTGAAAATACATACGTATTAGTACGTAATAAACCTCTAAAATATTTATATCCCACAAATAAAAACCTTTGATCCTTAGCAACTTAGAGCCTCAAATCAAAAATATTTATGCTCCATAATTTCTGCACGTAAAGCAGAAACCTTCAAAATCCCAATTCGTTTTCCAACAGTCTGAATCAAAGCTTCTTTTTTAAGACTTGAAATTACTCGAATAGCCTGTTCTTCAGTAGTTCCTGCAAAATCAGCAATTTCTTTTCGCGAAAGATCAATATCAATTAAACCATTGATTTGTCCGAACTTGCGATGAATATAAAGCAGCAAATCAATCACACGTTCGCGAACATTCATGTGAGCAATTTTACGAATATTGTTTTCACTTTTGTTTAATTCCTCGGCATAAAAAAGCATCAAAGCATAAGTAAACTCCGGAATATGCTGCAAAATCTCCAGCATAGTTTCGTTGCTAAAATTGCACAAAAGAGTATCTTCCAATGCATAAGCACCAATTAAGTATTTTTTATTGGTTGCAAATCCGCGAAAACCAATAATATCACCATTTGTAGTAAGTCTAACAATCTGTTCACGGCCGTTTATTCCTGTTTTTACGGTTTTCGCTTTTCCTTTACAAATAAAATAAAGTCCCTGCAAAGGTGCACCTTCCACAATAAACGGATCTGTTTTTTTGCAGACTACATGCTGTTTCTTAGCAACATAGTCTGTCATCTGCTCCAAATGCAGGTGTTTCTTGATAAAACAATTTTCATTGGCACAAGAATAACAAAGGGTTTGTTCTTCTTTCATGAGTCCTAATTTTAAAAACTAATTTCTTATTGCTCATTTTATTACATCAAAAATAAAAAAATAAATTCAAAAAAATAAGTATTTATACGTAAAAATACTTATTTTTGTATACGTGATTTATTTACAACTAAAATAGATTTCAGAATTAGTATCTAAAAAAGTACTCTAATGCAAAATACCAAAATCAAAACTACCTGTTCGTATTGCGGCGTTGGCTGTGGTATAATTGTAACCAATGATGCCAAAAACGGTGTGATGGTAGAAGGAGACAAAGATCATCCGGTAAATAAAGGAATGTTATGTTCTAAAGGAATGAATCTGCATTACGTAGTCAACGATACTTCTGACCGAATTTTATATCCGGAAATGCGCGGCAGTAAATCGTATCCGCTTGAGCGTGTAAGCTGGGACACTGCTCTGGACCGCGCGGCGGCTGTTTTTTCTTCTATAATAAAAAAACATGGACCGGACAGTGTTGGATTTTATATTTCAGGACAATGTTTAACCGAGGAATATTATCTGGTAAACAAACTCGTAAAAGGTTTTTTAAAAACCAATAATATCGACACCAATTCCCGACTTTGCATGAGTTCTGCTGTTGTAGGTTATAAAAAAACTTTTGGAGAAGATTCGGTTCCAATTGCTTATGATGATATTGAATTGGCCGATACGTTTTTAATCACAGGCGCAAATCCAGCTTGGTGCCACCCTATTCTATTTAGACGTTTAGAAAAACACAAAGAGAAAAATCCGAAAACAAAAATCATTGTTATCGATCCCAGACGAACTGATACTGCCGCTTTCGCCGATTTGCATTTGCAGATTATTCCGGGTTCAGATATTATTTTATATCACGCTATTGCCAAACGTATTATTGAAAAAGGCTACGTAGATCATGATTTTGTAAAAAATCACGCAGAAAATTTCAAACAATATAAAGATTTAGTTTTAGGCACTTCACTTGAAAAAGCTTCTAAACTTTGCGGCATTTCGGTAAACGATATAAAACTTGCTGCAGATCTTATTGGCAAAGCCAAAGGATTTATTTCGCTTTGGGCAATGGGATTAAACCAAAGTGCCGTTGGAGTTGATAAAAACACCGCATTGTTAAATTTATCATTATTAACGGGGCAAATAGGAAAACCAGGTTCTGGCCCTTTTTCTTTAACGGGACAACCCAACGCAATGGGCGGACGTGAAGTAGGCGGAATGGCAACGCTTTTGGCTGCGCATAAAGACATTGCAAATCCAACGCATCGAAAAGAAGTTGCTGATTTTTGGGGTGTTGATGAAATCTCAGATAAACCGGGTTTAACCGCAACCGAAATGTTTGAAGCACTGGAATCGGGAAAAATGAAAGCCGTTTGGATTATCTGTACCAATCCATTAGTAAGTTTACCAGATTCGAGAAGAATCGAAAAAGCACTTCAAAAAGCTAAATTCGTGGTTGTTCAGGATATTTCGCATAATGCGGATACTGCAAAATTTGCCGATTTACTTTTACCTGCTGCAGGCTGGCTGGAAAAAGAAGGAACAATGACCAATTCTGAACGTCGTATTTCATATCTGCCAAAAGGAATTAATGCGCCCGGAGAAGCACTTCCAGATATTGAAATCTTAATTCGTTTTGCTAAAAAAATGAATTTCAACGGTTTCAATTTTAATAATGCCGAAGAAATCTACAAAGAGCATTGTGCCCTTACTAAAAACACGAATATTGACATTTCATTTTTAAACTATAATCGTTTAAAAACCGAAGGTACTTTTCAATGGCCTGTTCCCGATTATAATCATCCCGGAACGCCAAGACTTTTTACGGATAAAAAATTCTATACGCCTTCGCAAAAAGCGATTTTTAATCTTCCCGTTTCAATAGAAAACACATCTGTTCAGCCAGATACCGAATTCCCTTTTATTTTAACAACTGGAAGAATCCGCGACCAATGGCATACGATGACTAAGACGGGAAAAGTATCTCGATTATTGACGCATATTCCGAGTCCGGTTTTGGAAATAAATCCAATTGATGCTTTTAAAAATGATATTAAAAACGGAAATATTGTAACCGTTTCCAGTAAAAATGGTGAGGTCAGAGTAAAAGCAAAAGTCACCGATTCTATTAAAGAAAAAGTGGTTTTCCTGCCAATGCATTGGGGAAAACAACTCGAAAATGATTTAAACCGAACGAACAATTTAACAAATACCGTTGTCGATCCGATTTCAAAAGAACCTGATTTTAAGTTTACCACAGTTTCAATAAAAAAATATGTAAAACCATTTCAGAAAATTGCAATTGTCGGAGCTGGCGCAGCTTCCTTCCGATTCATTCAAAACTATCGTGAATTCAATACTACTGACGAAATTATTGTTTTTTCAAATGAAATAAATCCGTTTTACAATCGTGTTTTACTTCCCGAATATATGACGGGAGAATTCAGCTGGGAACAACTTTTAAAAGTTAAAGATGGTGAAACTTTCAACAAGTTAAAAATAACCATGAAAGCGGGAGTTTCTATTGATAAAATAGACACTCAAAACAAAATTATAAAAGACAGTTTGGGCGAAACCTATACTTTCGATTCATTGATTCTGGCTACAGGAAGCCGTCCGTTTATTCCCGAAAATGCACAGCTGCATCTTCCCGGCCGATTTACCGTTAGAAGAAAAGAAGATGCTGATCGTTTAAAAAAACATCTTGACAGCACTAATCTTCCGCCTGAAGAACAGCACGTTGTGATTATTGGTGGCGGGTTATTAGGTTTGGAATTAGCCGCTGCTTTAAAACACAAAAAAGTAAAAACGACTATAGTTCAAAGGGCTTCTCGTTTGATGGAACGTCAGCTCGATCGAATTTCAAGTAAATTATTAGCGGAAGAAGTTCAGCTTCGTGATATTCAGATTTATTTTGATAATGAAGTCAGTACCGTTTTTGAAACCGATAATCCAAACGAAATCGAAATTGCGCTAAAAAGCGGTAAAATCTTAACAGCAAATGCGATTGTGTATACAATTGGAACGATTCCGAATATTGAAATTGCCAGAGAAAGCGGTTTGGTGTGCGGACGCGGCGTAAAAGTCAATCAATATTTGCAAACCTCTAATCCTGATATTTTTGCAATTGGCGAAATAGCCGAATTTAACAATAAACTTTTCGGAATCACTTCTGCTGCTGAAGAACAGGCTGATATTCTGGCCAACTTTTTAGCAGGTGATATCAGCAGTTATTACAAAGGTTCGATTTTAATGAATATTCTAAAATTAGAAGACATTAATCTTTGCAGTATTGGCGATATTGAAACGCCTGAAAATGACGATTCGTATGAAGAAATTGTTTTTACCGATCTCAAAAAACGTTATTACAAAAAATGTATTGTTAAAGATGATCTTTTGGTCGGTGCGATTTTAATGGGCGATAAAAACGAGTTTGCCGAATTCAAAACCATGATCGAAAGCAAAATCGAATTGTCAGATAAACGAAATACGCTTTTAAGAGGAAGCTCGAATGCAAAACCAGTTTTAGGAAAATTAGTCTGTTCCTGCAGTCAGGTTGGAGCCGGAAACATTGAAGAAACTATTAAAAGCGGTGTAAATGATTTTACCGAATTATGTAAAAACACAGGCGCAGGTTTAGGCTGCGGAAGCTGTAAAACAGAGGTTAAGGAGATACTCGCGAAATGTAAGTAGTTTTTTGTTGAATTGTGTCGATTTAACCGCAAAGTTCGCAAAGGTTTTTCGCAAAGTTTCGCAAAGAATTTTTAATTTATTTTTTTAAGTTGCCAAAGTCCACAAAGCATTCAGTAAAGATTTAACGCATAGCTCTGTGAACTTTTTCGTGAGAAAATAACTTTACGCAAAGAAAACCTTTGCGAAACTTTGCGAAAACCCTTTGCGAACTTTGCGATAAAATTGTTCAAAGTAAAGCAACATGAAACCTGAAACAAAGAAAAACAAAATGGAGTTAACAAGATTAATAGTAAAAGGAGGCGTTATTTCGCCGGGAGAACTTAGAGAGGTTGTAAATATCGCTTTAGAAGAAGGTTTGGATTCCATTTCTTTTGGTTCCAGACAGGATATTATTTTTCCTAAAGGTTTTAAATCTTTGGATAAAACCACTTTAGGCAAACATCATTTTGTTTATCCTGATCAGAAAAGCGGTAATAATATTGTTTCATCATATGTCTCAACCGATATTTTCAGAAATACCAATTGGTTAACCGGAAATCGGTTTTTATATATTTTAGAAGAATTTAAAGAACAGCCTAAACTAAAAGTCAATATAACTGATCCGAAACAGCAATTGGTTCCTTTATTTACCGGACATTTGAATTTTATTGCTTCAGAACATGAAGATTATTGGTATTTATATATTCGTTTACCAAAATGGGAAAAAATGGAAGTTTATCCCGTTTTAATCTACAGCTGGGATCTCGCTAAAATTTATTATGAAATCGAAAAAATATCCCAGGAAGAATTAATCGATATTGAAGTCCTTTTTGCTCTCGTTAGTGAAGCTCTGGATACCAATAACCGAACAATCAATAAACCATTAAATATTCCGTTTTATCCTTTTCCGTATTATGAGGGAATGAACAGAATGGGAATCGATCAATACTGGCTGGGATTGTATTGGCGAAATAATCTTTACGATTTAGATTTCCTGAAAGAAATGTGTGATTTGTGTTTTGAATGCAAAATTGGAAAAATCTCAATCACCCCTTGGAAATCTTTCATTATAAAAGGAATTCCGAAAGACAGAAAACTCGAATGGGAAAAATTTCTTGGCAAAAGAGGAATCAACGTTCGACATTCCCTTTTAGAACTCAACTGGCACTTACCTGTTGCAATGGAATGGGCGTTGAATTTAAAAACATTTTTGGTTCGCACACTCGATCAATTCGACATTAGTACGTACGGACTAAATTTCGGAATATCCGAGTACAATCGCGACGGACATTATTTTACTTCGATTGTAATCGAAAAAAATGAACTTCCAAAAGATCTGGAATCAATCAAAATCCGTGATACTTATAATGTGCTATTTGCGAAAAATTTCGATCCAAACACACGCGAGTACATTGTGCATTCGCAAGATATTGACAAGCTTGAACTGCCAACAATTTTAATTGAATTAAGCCGAAAATATTTCGATGAACTTGGAAATTCAACTTCAGAAACTACAGAAAATAAACAGAAAAAAGAAAAACCTCAGTTAGATATTTACCAATGTCAGGAATGTCTAACACTTTATAAATCAGAATATGGAGATGAAAGTCAGGGAATTCCAAAAGGCATTCTTTTTACTGATTTAGGCGACAATTACTGCTGTCCGTTATGTGAAGCTCCAAAAAGCAATTTTAAAATTCTGGAAATTCCTGTAAATTAAATCAGCCTATTATTTAGTTATGAGTTATGAATTATGAGTTAGTAGCTTCACAATTAACAATTAACAATTAACAATTAACAATTAACAATTAACAATTAACAATTAACAATTAACAATTAACAATTAACAATTAACAATTCATAACTCATAACTCATAATTCACAATCAATTCCCTTTTTTTCATGTAGAATTGTTAAGAAATTTTCATTTTTTATTTTACCCTAAAATTCAAACATTTAACTTTCAACAACTTAACATCTATTTTTAAAGAAAAACTTAACATTGCAAGACTTGTTTTATAATTATCTTTACTTAACTATAAGTTAACAATTTAGTTACATTGTTGATAATCATCCTCATTAAAAGCACATAATAATATGGAAAACAAGACTGACGAAACAACTCCCGAAAAAATTGAAACACCAGTTACAGAAACTGTTCAACCCACTGCCGAACCTGCAAAAACAGAAACTGCACCAGTAAAAAAAGCACCAGTTCGTAAAGCTGCACCAGCGAAACCTGCTGCGACTAAAGCTCCGGCTGCTTCTGTTACTAAAGCTGCTACAACATCTACAGTAAAAACTCCTGCCAGACCAGCTGTAAAAGCTGTTGCTGCTACAACTCCTAAACCAGCTGCAAGAAGAACTCTTGCAAAAAAAGTATTGACACCAGCTGTTAAACCTGAAGATAAATCTGCTGCAACAGTTTCACAGGTAAAAGAAGAAACCACAAAACCGGTAATCGCTGTCGAAGAAATTTCAAAAGAAGAGAAAGAAAAGAAAAAAGCGAAAAAGAAAGCCGCAAAGAAAAAAGCTAAAGCTAAAAAAGCCAAAAAGAAAGAAAAAGCTAAAAAGGCAAAACAAAAAGCTAAGGCTAAGAAAAAAGAAAAAGCGAAAAAAGCAAAGGATAAAGTGAAAGCGAAAAAAATTGCTAAAAAGAAAGCTAAATCACAAAAAAAGGCAAAAGCTAAAAAGAAAAAATAATTTGAAAAAGGTTTGACTATATGAGTTGAGCCTTTTTTTATATTTATAAATTGCCCCATTCAATTTGTCATTCTGAGGAACGAAGAATCTTCGTAAGGAGCTCGACAAAAATTGGTAATCACTGTGTGGAGTTACTTGCGGAGATTCTTCGTTCCTCAGAATGACAAAACTATGCGGTTAAGAATTCAAGTCTGGTCAGCCTAAAAAACGTCATGTCACCCTGAGCGAAGTCGAAGGGCTATTCACAATCAACAATCAATTTCTACCCTCCAATTGCAATCATACTTCGGTTATCAAAATGTTTTGCCGGATCGTTCATTTCGTTAATTGTAACCATCCCGGCGCGGACTTTCTTTTTATTCTGGATAGAGTCAGCAATTAAATTTGTGATGGATTCACCATTTCTAAAAGACGTTAAAAGATCCGTTTCAGAATTGGAAAAAAGGCAGTTTTTAATTTTTCCGTCGGCCGTTAAGCGGATTCTGTTGCAGCTATCACAAAATGGATTTGTGATGGAACTTATAATGCCGAAATCACCCTGAAAATCTTTTATTTTATAATTTCTCGAAGTAAAGTTTTTTTCGTCTTCCAGTTTTTGGATTTCTTCTGATGAAAATTGTGTTTCAACTAATGATAAAATTTCTTTTTGGGAAACCATTTTACTTCTATCCCACTCGTTTCCGGCAAAAGGCATAAACTCAATAAAACGAACTGAAATTGGAAGAAACTGTGTTAGTTTGACAAAATCGACAATTTCGTTATCATTAAAACCTTTTATCAAAACCACATTTACTTTTACCTGAAAATCATGATTCAAGAGCAAATGCAAATTGTCAACTACTTTTTCAAACTGATTTCGAAGCGTTATAGAGGCAAATTTTGACGAAACCAAAGTATCTAAACTCAAATTGATTTTTTTACTTTAAACTGCTTTAAAGTTTCGATATGACGGTCAATTAAAATTCCGTTTGTGGTTAACGAAAGTGAACTATTTAAAGCCGATAATTTGGCAATAATTTCTGGAAAATCCTTTCTTAATAAAGGTTCTCCACCTGTTAACCTAATTTTGTCAACACCATTTTGTACGAAAGTCTGAGCAATTGCAAAAATCTCATCGGCAGTCATTAAACTGGCTTTCGGAGAAAGCGCAATTCCGTCGGCTGGCATGCAGTACGTACAACGCAGGTTGCATTTTTCCAGCAGCGAAATGCGCAGATAATTATGTTTGCGCCCAAAACCATCCGTTAAAATAGTGCTAAAGGCTGTCATGATTTTTTCCTTTTAAAATATGAAAAACGTGCATTACATGCGGAAAAACAGCATCCATAGATTCTCTTACTCCGTTTGTTGAACCCGGCAAAGCTAAAACTAAACTTTTACCCAAAGTTCCTGCAACGCTTCTGGATAACATTGCATACGGCATTCTCTGCTGACCATAATTTCGAATAGCTTCTTCGATTCCCGGAATTCTGCTTTCTAAAATTGGCGACAAAGCTTCTGGTGTTACATCTCGTGGAGACAAACCTGTTCCGCCTGTAAAAATTACCAGTTGATTTTCTTTAGCGAAAGCTTTTGTTTTTTCCTGAATAATATCTAATTCGTCCGGAATGATTTCGTAATGAGCAGTTTCAACTCCGTAAGACTCTAATTTTTCTACAATTGTTTTTCCTGAACGATCTTCTTTGTCACCCGCAAAAATAGAATCAGAACAAACGAAAACTGCCGCTTTTATAGCATTCGGAAATTTATTTTTGAAAGAAGATTTCCCACCTTCTTTATTAATTAATTTGATGGTTGAAATCTCAATTTCTTTATCAATTGGTTTTAGCATATCATACATCGTAAGCGCTACAATCGATGCGCCGTGCATGGCTTCAACCTCAACTCCGGTTTTGTAAACAGTTTTTACATTGAAAATAATATGAATTTCTAATCCTTCAATATTGAATTCAACAGAAGTATATTCAATTGGAAGCGGGTGACAATCTGGAATCGATAAATGTGTATTTTTTACCGCAAATAATCCAGCCGTTTTTGCCATTTCGAGCACATTTCCTTTTGGCACTAAATTATTTACCACGGCGTCAATTGTTTCTTGTCTGCTGACTTTTACAATTGCAGTTGCTGTTGCTTTTCTTAAAGTGCTTATTTTATGCGTAATATCTACCATTATATTTTCTTAGGTATTTTGTTTCCAGGTGAATGTATCGTTCTCAAACATTTCTTTGCCAAAAATCGGAACGTCAGTTTTAATCCAGTTTACGATTGCTTCTGTCGCTTCATAAACTTGTTTGCGACGCGTTGCCGATACAAAGACAAACAAACAGATTTCGCCTGCTTTTACGACACCCAAACTGTGATAAATATGCATGCAGGTCAAATCGAATTTGGCGAAAGCTTTTTCTCTAATCGTATACAAAGCTTCATTTGCCATATCCGTATAAGCCGAATAATCAATTGCCACGACTGTATTATCGTGAATCACATCGGCACGAACTTGTCCCAGAAAAATATTATGCGCTCCAATTGTGTGTTTTGATTGATGTTTGGCAATCGATTCGGCGATAAATTCAGGAGAAATTGGTCCTTCTACAAATACATTTTTACTCATTTTTATGTTTTTTTGCCACAGATTACACAGATTAAAAGGATTTTCTTTTGCCACTAATTACACTAATTTTCGCGAATTAAAATCAATAGTAAATTTAGTCTCAATATTGTCATTTCGACGGAGGAGAAATCTGCGCGAGTAGCTCGACAAAGATTGGCGAATTACTAAGCGGAGTTACTTGCGGAGATTTCTCCTCCGTCGAAATGACAAACTGTATGTTAAATCTGTAGTTATATTTTTATTTCTTCTTTTAATAATTGCTTCATTGCCAAAGCACCGCCAGCAACACTTTTTATATTTTTAAATTGATGTTTATGAAGTAACTCTGCTGCAATTTTGCTTCGAATTCCAGATTGACAGAAAATATAAATTACTTGGTTCCTATTTAGTTTTTCAATTTCCTTTTCCAAATTCATCAACGGAATCTGAATTTGATTTTTTAAACTGATTTTTGGTGATTCATCTTGATTTCGAACATCTATAAAAAGAATTTCATTATTGTTTATTTCATCCAAAACCGATTCAAAACTCACTTCTTCAACTTTGCATTTATTATATTTTTCTTCGAATGATTCTCTGCTTATTATGTGAAAATCACTTTTATCAAAATCATACTTTTGCTGTTCGTTATTCAGAATGTTATAAACTAATATTTTACCATTTAAAACCTCTCCAATTCCGAGAATCATTTTTAGGACTTCATTTGCCTGAAACATTCCGATAATTCCAACCGAAATTCCTATTACTCCGGCATCTTCACAATTTAATGCGTTACTGTTTTCATCCGGATACAAACATCTGTACGTTGGTCCATTTTGATAATTGAAAACCGAAACTTGTCCCTGAAACCTGAAAATTGATCCGTAAACCATTGGTTTGCTGGTTACAATACAAGCATCGTTTATCAAATATTTAATCGAAATATTATCTGTTGCGTCAACAATAATATCATAATTTTCAAATAACGAAATGGCATTTTTACCTGATAATTTCTCAGCAAAAGCATTTACTTTCACTAGCGGATTCAATTCTAAAATCATCAATTTGGCTTCTTCTGCTTTTGATTTTCCAACTGAAGAAGTTCTGTAAATTACCTGACGATGCAAATTTGAAATCTCAATATTATCTTCATCTACAACTCCAATTTCACCAACTCCAGCTGCAGCCAGATACGGCAGAATTGCGGCTCCTAAACCTCCAGCGCCTATTACCAAAACTTTTGATTTTGATAATTTCTCCTGACCTTCTTCTCCTATTTCAGGAAGAATTATTTGTCGGTTATATCGGTTTGATGCATTCATAAATTAATTTTTAACCTCCGGCAAACGGTGGTAATAGCGCCACAATATCATTTGTCTGCAAATCATATTCTGCTTCTTTTGAAACTATTTTTTGATTTACGGCCACGCTAAATGAAAGCGATTCAAATTGGTATTTTTCATCTAAATCCTGCAATAATTTTTGCAGTGATAATTCTTCAGAAAAAGATAACTTTTCGAATTCGCATTTTGTTTTTTCAGCTATAGCTCCAAAATATTTAACCTCAATCATTTTTATAAATTTAAATTTTGAAAAATGAATTCATCATCAAAATGTTCCTGAAAATAAGAAATCCAGCTTGATGTATTTCTAACCACTTCGCCAATTACAATAATAGCCGGTGATGATATGTTTTTTTCAGCCACCAATTTAGTAATTGTACTTATAGTTCCTATTACTTTTTGTTCAGAATTTTTCGTTCCGTTTTGAATGATAGCGATAGGCAAATCATCATTTCTATTTTCCTGATAAATCGAAATAATCTCATCCAGTTTGTGCATTCCCATTAAAATCACAACTGTTGCTGCCGATTTTGAAGCGAGATGAACATCTTTTGATAATTCGTGTGCCGAAGTTGTTCCGGTAATTACCCAAAAACTTTCGGCTACTTTTCGTTGTGTCAAACTGATTCCAACCGAAGCAGGAACCCCTAAAGCTGATGAAATTCCCGGGACAATAGCGGTTTCAATTCCGAAATCTTCTGCAAATTCAATTTCTTCACTTCCTCTTCCAAATACAAACGGATCACCGCCTTTTAAACGAACCACATGTCCATGAGTTTTTGCCATAGAAACAATCAAATCGTTAATCTGATCTTGTGTGTATGCGTGACAGCCTAGACGTTTTCCAACAAAAACAATTTCGGCATTTGATGCATATTCTAATAATTCTTCGTTGACCAAAGCGTCATACAAAACTACATCGGCACTTTTTAAAGCTTTTATGGCTTTCATTGTAATCAGCTCAGCGTCGCCAGGACCTGCGCCTACAATTGTTAATTTTGGTGTTTTTAAGTTTTGCATAATCCTTAACTTAAATTGATATTCAGGTCATTTAATTCGTCGGCCGAATTAATATTGGTTAAAGGAAAGTTCTCGCTTTCTTCTATTTTGATAATCTGATGTGGTACTTTTGCCAACAAATCCATCATTCTTAATTCATCATTTTCAATTGCGCTTTTTACAATTGGAAGAATTTTTTTTGAATAAATTCCAATTAACGGATGTGTTTTACTTTCTGAAGCAAAAACCGTAATTCCGGCTTCTTCTGTATGTTTTGAAATTAGCTCTCGTAATAATTCTGTTGAAATAAGCGGAATATCACAGCTTAAAATCAAATTGAATTCGGTTTCAGAATGTGTCAGTGCCGTATAAATTCCTCCTATTGGGCCCTTGTCTAAAATAAGATCGGGTATTTTTTCATATTCAAGATAATCGTATTCTTTTGAGGCTGTTACCAGTTTTATTTGTTCTGTAATCGGCAAAATCGCCTGAATTATATGTTCTATAAATGGTTTATCCTGAAACAATACCAAGCCTTTTTCAGACTGCATTCTGGAGCTTTTTCCTCCGCAAAGAATAAATGTTGTTAATGTTGTTTCCATGATTATCTTTTTGTTTCAGGTTTCTTCTATTTATTCTGCCACAGATTTCACAGATTAAAAAGATATTTTAAAATGCTTTGTCTTGATTCTTTTGCTAAAAATTACACGGATTTTTACAATTTTTTATTCTTAAAAATCAAAAATTAATTCGTGGCAAATAAAAATCCTTTTTAATCTGTGAAATCTGTGGCTAAAAAGCTTTACAACAGAAATTCACGATTTAATATTTCAAGGAAAAATCAATTTCACGCTTGCCATTAAAATTACTGTTCCCAGAACCATTTTTAAAGTTCTGTTAGAGAAAGAGCCGCTACCATAAAATCCGCCTAACATTCCTCCTACAACTGCGATTGGCACTAAATAAAAACTTTCCATCGGAATTGTTTTTCCTCCTAAAAAAAATCCTAACATTCCTGCAAATGAATTTACGAAAATGAACAAACTCGAAATTGCCGCCGATTCTTTTACCGATGCCCAACCCAGAAATAATAAAATCGGACTCAGGATAATTCCGCCGCCAATTCCTAACATTCCTGATAATAATCCTATCGCAAATCCGATTGCTAATGCAAACGGAAGGTTAATTTTTACTTCTTCTTTTTCTTTAAAATTAAATACGCCAAACAATCTTAAAGCCGCAAAAACCAATACAATTCCTAAAATAATTTTATAAATCGCATTATCTAAAGTTATAAAACCTCCAATAAATGCTGTCGGAATTGAGGCAATTGCAAACGGATAAAATAGCTTGGGTTTGAAATAATTATTTCTGTAATAAAACAAAAACGAAATACTCGAAACAAACAAATTCAACAGCAAAGCCGATGGTTTCATAACTGAAACCGGAAATGCAAAAATGCTCATCAAAGCCAAATATCCCGAAGCTCCACCATGTCCAACGCTTGAATATAAAAACGCAATTACAATTAAGGCAAAACTGAATAATAGTATGTTTTCGGAACTTAATAGGCTCATTTTTTGTTTAATCGTTTATTTGGTTAATTGTTTAATCGTTTTGTAATTGCCGTATGTTTTTATTTATATACCGCTTTTCATATTTACCACTAAAAAATCTAAAATCTGAATTCTAAAATTTAGTCAATCGGCAGCAACGTTACTAACTGTCCCTTTTTATATTCTTCAACATTTTCAGGAACGATCAATAAACTGTTGGCTACGGCAAACGTATTAAGCATTGCTGAACTTTGTCCGTCTAAAACTGTAACATTGGTTTCGTCGTATTTTGCTTTTAGAAACAATGTTTTTCCTGTATCATTTTTAATATCCGAGTTTAATTTTCGGACTACTTTTGTTTTATGAATTTCAGAAAATCCCATTCTGTTTTTTATTGACGGTAAAACATAAATGTAAAAGTTCGTTAACGACGAAGCTGGATTTCCTGGTAAAGCAAAAACTAAAGTTTCATTTTTAGATCCGAAGAACATTGGTTTTCCGGGTTTTTGATTGATTTTATAGAAAAGCTCTTTTACCTCATTTTGTAATAATGCTTCTTTTACAAAATCATAATCGCCTACTGAGATTCCACCGGAAATTAACACAACATCGTATTTTTTCAGAATACCTTTTAGTGCTTTTTTAGTCGCTTTTAAATTATCTTTTACTCTGTAAACTTTCGTTTTTTGTATTCCAATTGTTTGAAGTGCAGCTTCAAGCATAACGGAATTACTTTCGAATATTTTTCCTTTTTTTAGTTTTTTACCCGGTTGAACTAATTCATTTCCAGTAACCAAAATAGCCACTTTCGGCTTTTTATAAACCTCAACTTCCGTTATTCCTAAACAGGCCAAAAAACCAATTGCTGCAGGCGTAATCAAAGTGTTGGCTTCAAAAACAATATCATCTTTTGCTATCTGCTCCCCTTTTGGACGCACATTTGACAATTTATCCGGCATTGTGGCAATTAAAATTGAATTTTCATTTGCCATTACATGTTCCTGCATTACTACTGTATCTGCATCATCTGGAACATAAGCGCCTGTAAATATTCTAATTGCTTCAGTTGCTTTTAGTTTTATATTTGAATGATCTCCAGCTTGTGAAGTTCCAACAACATCATATTGATGACGAATGCTGTGTGTAAAAGCATATCCATCCATAGCTGACTGGCGAAACGGAGGCATATTAATGGGTGAAATTATTTTTTCTGCCAGAACATAACCTAATGCTTTGCTAATCGGGATTAGCTTCGTTTGCATTTTTCTGCTGTTTGCTTCAATTATTTCGATGGCTTTACTAACTTCTATCATTACAAAAAATAAAACTACGTATAAATACTTATTACAAATATAAGTATTTATTCATACGGTGAATAAAAAATTTTAATTTATTTTAATATCTATAAAATTACTCTAATTTATTCAAAACCAACTTTAAAAATGAGTTTAGTTTTTACTAAAATTTTGCTTGAAAGTGTCATATCAGAATTTTTGAATCATTTTTTTCGCTCTATTTCTCAAAATCAGGAATATTATAAGTTAAAAAATAAGTATAAAATACTACAATTTAAGAATGGTATTAAAAAAATATTTAACATTTTAAAAAATACTAAAAACACATGTAAGCCTTTATAAATAAAGCATTAAGGTGTTATTTTCACCTAACTTTTACTGTTACTCTGCTTTCTTTTTCAAAAAAAAGTAAACATTTTTTTGGTTTTTATTATATTAAAATTAACTTTGTCTATAGGATTAGTAGAGTTTAAAAATAGTATTTCAAACTAAAAAAACTATATTGTGAAAACAACCGAAAGCATATCGTATTACATTCTTCCTAAAAATGATACTTATAACAGCTGTTGTTATATGTGCTTCTGTTGCTAATTCCTAACGCAATGTATTCGTTAATAGATATTACGCATTTAAGTCTACAAACGAAATCCTATTTCACCACCAAATTACTTTTACTGAATTACGAACATCTAATTACTGCACTAAAATTGCTGTAAAAGGATTTATTGAAATGTACCTATATTTTAAAAAGAAAATAATTAACCAACTAAAAAAAGACAAAATGAAAACAATGCAAAGCTGCTGCTGTAAATAAAAAAAGCCATTTCTGCGGCAACAGAAATGGCGAGGCTTAAAGAACATTTATCACTAAATCAAGGAAACAATCAGAGTGCTGAAAATTCAGTGCTCAGGGCGCCTTGTTAATTATTTAAACCATTACAAAGAAATGAAAAAAAATATAAACCTCATTTTATGGGTTACAATTTTGTTAACATCCCTGCAATTTCAGGCACAAAATACAACACCGCTTATTCAATCTAAACTCGACGGAACGGTAGTCGATGATATTACAAATCAGCCAATTATAGGTGCATCAGTAACAATTAAAGGTACAACTCACGGAGTTGTAACAGATGCTGAAGGAAAATTTTATTTTCAAACCGGTCAGAAATTTCCTTATACTTTAATAGTAAGTTATATAGGATATAAGAAACTGGAAATCATAGTAGAGAAAAATCCGGTAATCATTCACTTAAAAGAAGAACGACAAGAACTAGACGAATTGGTTGTTGTAGGTTACGGAACTCAAAAGAGAAAAGATATTACAGGTTCTGTAGCATCGGTTCCAAAAGCTAATTTATCTCAGGTAACTTCATCAGCAGATAACTTACTGCGCGGAGCTGTTTCTGGTGTGGTAGTTACACAAAGTTCGGGTCGTCCGGGCGCATCTTCAAGCGTACGTATTCGTGGTGGAAACTCAATTACAGCAGGTAACGAACCTTTGTATGTTCTGGACGGAATTTTAATTTATAATGACAATGCCAACAGTTCTACCGGAATAGCAAATGCTGGAGCAAGCTTAAATGTTTTGTCTACCATAAATCCTTCTGATATTGAATCTATTGAGGTTTTAAAAGATGCTTCTGCAACGGCCATTTACGGTTCGCGTGGCGCAAATGGTGTTGTAATTATTACCACTAAAAAAGGAACAAAAGGACAGGATAATATTTCTTATCAAGGTTATTTTGGAGTTCAGAATATTTCAAAAAAACTTAGTATAATGAATGCCAGCCAATGGGCAAGTTTACGAAATGATGTTCAGGCAAGTATTGGTCAGGCGCCTTCTTTTTCGGATGCGCAGATTGAAGCTTTCAAAACTTCAGGAAGTTACGACTGGCAGTCGGCAGCATTTAGAAAAGCCACTCCGGTTCAAAACCATCAATTGTCATTTTCAGGTGGAGATGAAAGATCACGATATGCAATTTCTGCCGGATATTTTGATCAGGAAGGAATTGTTTTGGGATCTGATTTTAAAAGAATTTCACTTCGTGTTAACTATGAAAAAAACTATTCACAAAACTTTAAATTTGGTGTAAATGCCAACTACAGTAATTCTGTTTCAAACGGTATAGCAAGTAACAGCAGCGGCGGAAGAAACCCAAACCCTATTGTTAGTGTTTTATTAACTGCTCCGGTTGTACCAATTAGAAATGAAGACGGAAGTTACAATGTTACCAATAACCCTTATGCGACTTCTGTAAATGGTTATGTTCCAAACCCAATTAACGATTTGGAAAATACGATTAACGAAACTAAAATCAACAGAATCCTTACCAGTTTGTTTGGCGAATACAAAATCACCAAAAAACTAACCGCTAAAGTTGCGGTAAGCGGCGATGTTATTGATACAAAACAAAATTATTATGCGCCTGCGAATACCTCAAATGGTGCCGGAACAAAAGGTTCTGCCGCTGTTGGAGACCGATTGGTAAGTTCTGTATTAAATGAAAATACGCTGAATTATAATACCAACTTCGGTGAAAACCATAAATTCTCAGCTTTAGGCGGTTACACATTGCAATATACGCAAGGTGAAGTGGTTACAGCAGGAGCTAATACTTTTGTAAACGATGCCAATACGTATAATGCTTTGCAAGATGGTGTGGCCGTAAAACCATACAGTGATGCTTACGAAAGCGTTTTAAAATCATGGCTGGCGAGAGTAAATTACTCTTACAAAGGAAAATATAATTTTACACTTTCCGGACGTGCAGACGGTTCTTCAAGATTTGGTTCTGAATCACGCTGGGGTTATTTTCCATCTGCAGGTTTTTCATGGAATATTACCGATGAAGAATTTGCAAGCAATATCAAAGGTGTAACCGAAGCTAAACTTAGACTTACAGCCGGAACAACAGGAAATCAGGAAATTGGAAACTATCTGGCGTTAGCTCAAATGGGTTCTGTAAATTATTCTTTTGGTGGAACATTATATACCGGACTTGCTCCTACCCGATTAGCAAATTCTGATTTGAAATGGGAAAAAACAACACAATACAATGTTGGTTTAGATTTATCTCTTTTAGACAGAAAAATCAATTTTGTTTTTGATGTGTATTACAAAAAAACAAACGATTTGTTAATCAGCGTTCCTGTGCCGTTGACTTCAGGATATGCAAGTGTTCTTCAAAATATTGGAGGTGTTGAAAATAAAGGTATTGAGATTGGTTTAAATACAGAAAACCTAAAAACAGAAAACTTTTCATGGAATTCAAACCTTGTATTTTCTGCCAACAGAAACAAAGTAGTAGCTATTGGAAACGGAGTTAATCAGTTTTTCCCAGTTGTGCCAAACGGATCTTTATTGCAGCAGCAGCCAGTTACGGTAAAAGTTGGACTGCCATTAGGAACTTTCTGGGGATACAGAACAAACGGAATTTTCCAGACACAGGAAGAAGTGAATACTCAACCAAAAATCAACAGTTTAGCCAATACTAAAGTGGGAGACAGAAAATATGTTGACACTAACGGAGACGGTGTAATAACAGCACTTGATAAAGGTAACTTAGGGTCATCTCAGCCAAAATTTGTTGGAAGTTTCAGCAACTCGATTTCTTATAATGATTTTGATTTGAATTTCTCTTTTCAGGGTTCTTATGGCGCAAAAATCTTCAACGCTTTAAATCAGCAGTTAGAAATTTCAACTCTTGGAACAAATGCTTCAACTGCTCTTGTTGACCGCTGGACACCAACAAATCCAAGCAATGAAATCCCGAGGGCATCAAGTTCTCCACTGGGAATTGTTTCTGAACGTTATGTAGAAGATGCTTCTTTCTTACGCTTAAAATTAATCACTCTTGGCTATACTTTACCAAAAAGCGCTTCAAAAAAACTGGGAGCAAAAAGCGTGAAATTCTATGTTTCCGCAGAAAATCTAGTGACCTGGACGAAATACTCTGGCTATGATCCTGAGGTAAGTTCATACGAACAAAAC
This sequence comes from Flavobacterium sp., assembly GCF_039595935.1. Classification (NCBI taxonomy): domain Bacteria; kingdom Pseudomonadati; phylum Bacteroidota; class Flavobacteriia; order Flavobacteriales; family Flavobacteriaceae; genus Flavobacterium; species Flavobacterium sp. Next base: position 1,155,235 of record NZ_JBCNKR010000004.1, read on the forward strand.
AACTTATATCCGGGAATTGATTTTGGTTCTTATCCAAACTCAAAAACATTCATCTCCGGCTTGAACGTAACTTTCTAAGTAAAAAAAATATAAAATGAAAAAGATTATAATAACATTCCTTTTAAGTGCCGGTTTATTGGTATCGTGCACCGACCTTGAGGTAACGCCAACCTCATTTGTAACCGAAGATAATTACTTTAAAACTCAGGATGATGCCGTTGCGAGTGTAACAGCGGTTTACGCTTCTTTAAGCCTTGATCCGGGAGAGCAGAGTTTATTTGGAAGAAACCTTTATTTCCTTACCGATATGGGTTCTGATTATGCCGCAGCAGGAGTTTCTGCAACAAACCCTCAGGTTAGAGCCATGAGCAGTTTAACGCATGATGCAACCAATGACCGTGTTCAGGTGGCGTGGAGACAAATTTATGCAGGAATCAACAGAGCCAATGTATCTATTGATAACATTCCTCAGGTTTCAGGATCTGAAGTTGTAAAAACAAGATTAATCAACGAAGCTAAATTTATCCGCGGATTACTTTATTTTCAGGCAGTTCGTATTTGGGGAGGTGTTCCGATTGTGCTTCATGAACCAACTTCTATTCAGTTAGAAAGTTTAAAATCAAAAAGAGCAACTGTAGACGAAGTTTATGCTCAAATCATCAAAGATTTAACAGATGCTGAAAGTTTACCTGCAACTTACACTGCTGCTGATGCGGGACGTGCGACTTCCGGAGCTGCAAAAGCCATTTTAGCAAAAGTATATTTGACTAGAAAAGATTGGCCAAATGCAATTTTAAAAGCAAGAGAAGTGATTAATGGAGGTTACGGATATGCTTTGTTCGAAAACTTTCAGGACATTTTTACGAAAACAAAAAAGAACGGAAAAGAACATATTTTCTCTGTTCAGTTTGAGCCAAATCAGGCAGGAAACGGTTCCAGCGGAAGTACTTTTCAATCAACATCTTTTACCGGATTTACAGCAACTGAACCTGCTGATATTATCTCAGATGTAGCTTTATTCTATGATATCTATCAACCTGGAGATACCCGCAGAGATGTTAGTTATGCCAAACAATTACTAAATCCAACTACTGGAACGCTTTATACTTTTCCTAAACCAATTTTCAAAAAATATCTGGATTTGACCAACTTGGCAACTCCGGCAAACGTAGCGATCAATTTTCCTATAATTCGTTATGCAGACATCTTATTGTCTTTGGCAGAAGCCATAAATGAGCAAAACGGAGCACCAACAGTAGAAGCCTACGAATTAATTAATCAGGTAAGAAGAAGAGCTTACGGAAAAGCCATTACAACTCCGGATGTAACAGTTGATTTAGTGGGATTAAACCAAACCTCTTTTAGAGCCGCGATTCAGGAAGAACGTAAAAAAGAATTTGTTCAGGAAGGACAGCGCTGGTTTGACTTAGTTCGTTGGGGAACTTTGGTTACTGAAGTGAAAAAAGTTACGGCCAAAAACTCCGTTTCAGAAAGAAATAATCTTTACCCAATTCCACAAAGTGAAAGAAATATTGATCCAGTTGGTTTGCCGCAAAACCCTGGTTATTAATTATAAACACAACCGAAAAACTATTAAAAATGAAAAATTTTAGAAATAACTTTACGATCAAAAGCTCTGGAAAAGGGCTTTTGATTACAGCATTGCTGGCAGTACAATTTGGTTTTGCACAAGAGCAGCAAGAGTTCAAAGGAACAATTGGTAAAACTCTGGCAGATTCTAAAGAATACTGGCCAGACCCGGTAAAAGCGCCAAAAGGTGCGCCAAATATTGTCTGGATTTTATTAGACGATGTTGGATTTGGAGCTTCAAGTGCTTTTGGAGGTTTAATCAGCACGCCTACATTTGATAATTTGGCAAACAACGGTTTACGTTACACAAATTTCCATACAACTGCAATTTGTGCGCCAACTCGTGCTGCATTATTAACCGGAAGAAATTCAGGAAGAGTTCACGTTAGCGGATTTTCACACACTGTTTTATCGGCAGGATTTCCTGGATGGGATGGAAGAATTCCTTCTGATAAAGGAACAATTGCTGAGATTTTACGTGAAAACGGATACAACACTTTTGCCGTTGGTAAATATGGTGTAACTCCAGACGAAGACGCATCAGATGCAGGACCGTTTGACAGATGGCCAACCGGAAAAGGTTTCGATCATTTCTACGGATTCTTAGGTTCGCAAACCGATCAGTACAATCCGGATTTAGTAGAAGATCAGGTACATATTAAACCAGACGGACGTCATTTAAACGAATTAATTACGGATAAAGCCATCAGTTATATTCAAAAACAACAGAAAGCGGCACCCGGAAAACCATTCTTTTTATACTATGCGCCCGGAGCAGCACATGCACCTCATCAGGTTGCTACAAAATGGAGCGATCCATATAAAGGAAAATTTGATAAAGGATGGGATGCTTACCGCGAAGAGGTTATTGCTAACCAAAAGAAATTGGGTGTAATTCCTGCTAATGCTGTTTTACCAGAGCGCAACCCGTTAATCACAGACTGGAAAAAATTAACTCCGGACCAAAAGAAAGTGTATGCAAGATTTATGGAAGTGTATGCCGGATTCTTAACTTACACTGATTATGAAGTAGGAAGAGTTGTAAATTATTTAAAAGAAAGCGGTCAGCTAGACAACACTTTGATTTTTGTTGCTATTGGAGATAACGGTGCTAGTAAAGAAGGGACTACAGAAGGAACAATCAACCAAAGTTTATTCTCTCAAGGCACATCTGATGAAGAAAATCTGAAGAAAAACTTAGCCAATATTGATGAAATCGGAACTCCAAAAGGTTTAAATACGAATTACCCTTTAGGATGGGCTCAGGCTACAAATGTACCTTTCAAAAACTGGAAACAAGATGCACATTCTGAAGGTGGAACGCACAATCCGCTGATTGTTTTTTATCCAAACGGAATTAAAGACAAGGGCGGAATCAGAAATCAATACAGCCACGTAACCGATTTACTGCCAACAACTTTGGATATCGTAGGAATTAAAGCTCCGGAATATATCAAAGGAATTAAACAAGATATTATTCAGGGTTCATCATTTCAGGCTTCTATTGATAATCCAAAAGCTGAATCTTTACACAAAGTTCAATATTACTACATTTTTGGAAACAGAGCGATTTACAAAGACGGATGGAAAGCTGCGGCAGCGCACTTACCGGATTCATTTGCTGTAAAAAAATCTTTAGGCAAAAACGAAAAACCGGCTGAAAGTAATTTTGATGCCGATGTTTGGGAATTGTACAACTTAAACGAAGATTTTAACGAGCGTAACAACCTTGCTAAAAAATACCCTGAAAAACTGGCTGAACTTCAAAAACTTTTTGATGAACAGGCAAAAGAAAACAATGTTTATCCATTGATTGACTGGCAGGATGTTTACAACAGAAGAATCCACAATACCGGTGCAGAAAAAGGTAAAACATTACAGGATTTAGTAAAACAAGCCTCTAAACCTGGTGAAACCGGAAGCAGTAATTAGATTATAGAAATCTGCAGGGCTTTTTAGCCTTGCAGATTTTGCTCTTAACTTTCTGAAAGAATTATAAATAAATAACAAAATTGATAAAAAAAGATATATTTTAAATACTACTAATTCTATAGATATAGAAGTTTTTTATTTAAATTTACAATTCATATATAATTCACTGATTTTCAACAACACACAACACAATAAATTTTAAGATCATGAAGCGAGTAGATTACGAAATTATAGGAAAAAAGATTGTCGTTGGGATAATCTTGTTTTTAGTACCGCTGGTAATTTTAGCCGGAGGATTAACCATTATTAATCAATTTTTAAAATAAAAAATCATGGCGATAGTTCAAAAAGAAAAATTAACGAGAGACTTAACAATAAGTTTTTTCATTTATTCACTGCCAGTTGTGGCAATTTACCTTTATTTTAAATTAACAGGCGGTGCTGTAAGCGATTCTCATATTACACTGCCTTCATTTTTAGAATTTGCAAAACCAGCATTCGAAAATATCCGCACTTGGGGATTAACCGTTTTCATGGTCGTTTTGGGAATTATAGAATTTGCTGCAGGTTTATACGATGACGAATGGACGGGCGAAGAACGTAAAATTGATATTGTTTGTTTCTTAGCTCCAAAATTACTTTTACCACCGGTAATTGCTTTTTTCAGCTTAACAGCTTTACCCTATTTACTGCCAAATTTGGCTAATACATTATCTTGGGTTCCGTTTTGGGGAGGATTTTTCCTAATCGCAATTGCCGATGATTTAACACAATACTGGTACCACAGATTACATCATCAGGTACCATTTTTATGGCGTTTTCACAGAACACACCATTCTGCTCCATACATGGGAATGGCAATGGCATCAAGACAAAACTTTATCTACACAGTTTTCTTTTCTCAAATTTATTTGACAGCAACTTTAACCTATTTAGGTTTAGGATTACCGGCTCTGTTCGTTTTAGTTATCAAAAGTTTCATCACTTTGGGCGCACATTCAAGTATTGCATGGGACAAACCATTTTACAAATACAAAGTTTTACACCCAATTGCATGGGTTTTAGAAAGATTGATTTCTACTCCGGCAACGCACCACGCGCATCACGCAGATACTAGCGGAGATGGAGTTGGACATTTCAAAGGAAACTTCGGAAACATGTTTTTCATTTGGGATATGATTTTCGGAACTGGATTAATCACGCGTAAATTCCCTGAATCTTACGGAACAAAATCATACAAGCAAGAAGAATGGTACGCACAATTTTTGTGGCCAATTTTCAAATCTAAAAAAGAAGGAAGTTCCCTTGCCGAAGGCGTACTGGCATTTCCGCTAAAAGCTAAACCTGTAGAAAAAGTAATAGAAACTGCAGAACCAGCTCCGGTTTTAGAGCAGGTTTAATCTTAAAATGAAAATAAAAATATAAAGCGCGGCAGTGTATTCAAAATTAACCCTGAATACACTGCCAGCTTTTATCCAAACTATTCCATCATGAAAAATAAAATACAAATTACCACATTAATCCTGCTTTTTACAATTGTAGGTTTTTCGCAGAATAAAAGTTCAAACACCGTTTCATTAGATGTTTATTACAGTAAAATTCAGGCTGAGAAAAACCCACAGATAATCGATGCCCGCGGTCCCGAAGAATTTGCTTTAAACCATATTAACGGCGCAGTTAATTTTAATTTAGAATCAAAAGATTATGACCAACAAGTAGCAAAATTAGACAAATCCAGACCCGTTTTTACTTACTCCATTGGTGCCGGAAGAAGCGTTTGGCTTGCCGATGATTTATTGAAAAAAGGGTTTAAAGAAGCCTACAGTTTAGAAGGCGGAATTGCTAACTGGATTGGAAACGGAAAACCTTTTTATGTCAATACTAAAAGCAAACTGACTTTATCCGAATACAATAAAATCATTGCTGATAACAAAACTGTTTTGGTGGATATCGGTTCAAAATATTGTGGTGCCTGCATAAAAGTAAAACCAGTTCTGGAAACCATCAGAGCGCAATACGGTGAAAACTTAAAAATCGTAGAAATCGAGTTAGAAACCAGTCCACAGGTAATCGCCGATTTAAAAACCGTAAAAGTTTTTCCAACTTTGATTTTATATCAAAATGGCAAAATCATTTTCAAAAAAGACGGCTTAGGCGATTTAAAAAATGATGTTGATGTGGCTTTGGCTTCGAAATAAAGCCTGAAAACACGTTCCATTTGTCATTTCGACGAAGGAGAAATGACAAATATTATCGAAAATTTCAAAATAAACTAAACTAACCATAATGGCAAACTATAAAAAAATAACCGGGATCGTTCTCCCTATCGTTATAATCCTTTCGTTTATTGCGTTATTTCTTTTCTGGCCCATCAATACAGACGGAACATTAATAAAACCCGATGAAAAACTAGCTCAGGGAAAAGCAGCATTTCTGTCTCAAAAAGATACAACTTCAGAAAAAAAACCAAATATCATCATTCTCGTTGCCGATGATTTAGGCAAATATGATATTTCTCTTTATGGAGGAAAATCAACACCAACACCGCAAATTGATTCTCTGGCAGCATCTGGAGTTACTTTTACCGACGGATATGTTTCTGCATCCATTTGTTCGCCTTCACGCGCGGGATTATTAACTGGTCGTTATCAGGAACGTTTTGGACATGAATATCAACCCGGAGATCGTTATCCAAAAAATAACCTCGAATATTATGCTTTTAAGTATGTAATTAATACCAACAACTGGCGAATAAATAATAAAATAAATTACCCAAATGAAGCTTCAATAGCCACACAAGGTTTACCAAAATCTGAAATTACGTTTGCCGATTTAGCCAAAAAACAAGGTTACAATACGGCAATTATCGGAAAATGGCATTTGGGACACAACAAAGGATTTTTTCCTTTAGACCGAGGTTTTGATTACCATTATGGATTTTATCAGGCATTTTCACTTTACACGCCCGAAGATGATAATCCGGACATTATCAATCATCATCACAAAGATTTTACCGATAAAACAATTTGGGGCAACGGCCGTGTCGGAACTGGGCAAATTCGCCGTGACACAACTATTATTAAAGATAAAAAATATCTAACCGAAACATTTGCTGACGAAGCCGAAGCTTTTATCGACAAAAATAAAAACAAACCATTTTTACTTTACGTTCCATTTAATGCACCACACACGCCTTTCCAAGTTCGTAAAAAATATTACGATCGTTTCCTGAATGTAAAAGACGAAAACAAACGTGTTTATTTTGCGATGATCAGCGCACTTGACGATGCGGTTGGAAGAATTAGGGAAAAAGTTAAAAAAGAAGGTTTAGAAGAAAACACTTTAATCTTTTTTATAAGTGACAACGGCGGTGCCGATTATACTTTTGCAACAACGAACGCTCCTTTAAAAGGCGGAAAATTTTCTCATTTTGAAGGCGGAATAAATGTTCCTTTTGCACTTTCGTGGAAGGGAAAAATCAAGCCGCATACTGTTTACAAAACTCCGGTAAGTTCATTGGATATTTTCAGCACAATTGCTGCTGTTACGTATTCTGGTTTACCAAAAGACAGAGTTTATGATGGAGTTGATTTGGTCGACGTTGTCAATAACAATAAAGAAGCGCACAAAGATTTATACTGGCGTTCCGGCGATGCAAAAGCCATTCGAAGCGGAAACTGGAAATTAATCATCAGCGGAAAAACACATGAAAAATGGCTGTATGATTTATCTAAAGACAAATCTGAAAAGACAGATTTGGCTTCAAGAAATCCTCAAAAAGTAAAAGAATTACAAACTGCTTTACAAACTTGGGAAAAGGGATTAATTAAACCGCTTTGGCCAAATCTTACTTATTATGAATTCGACTTTGGCAAACAAAAATACTTTGTTGATTTGTAAAATTAAAGCAGTCCTGCAAGGTTTTCAAAACCTTGTAGGTCTTTCATTTTAAATTCTATATTAATAACTAATACCTACAAGGTTTTGGAAACCTTGCAGGAAATAAAACAATCAATTGCCTCCAGCTTTAGCTGGAGGTTTAAAATTGAAGATGCAAAAGGCTTTAGCCAAACTTTTTATTCGGCTAAAGCCTTTTCTATTTGCAAATCAGTTACCTCCAGCTAAAGCTGGAGGCTATTAATAGCTTTTTAATGTACAAATTCTTTAAATCCAGCTGAAGCTGGAGGCAATTTAATATAAAATCTTAGAATCAATAATTCTTAGAATAATCAAATCAAAAACAGATGTCAACTCAATCCAAACAATTTAATATCCACGAAGACTGGACAGTCGTTATTCTGGGATTTATAATCATCGGAATTTCTCTTTTTATATTTCTTCCCGAAGTTCCCGTTTTCAGCTGGTCGAATACTGCAGATTTATTTACGAATGTATTTGATTTTGTAAATCTTAAAATACTTTTAATTCAGTTTTTATACCTCATTTCAATTGGCACAATCGGGGCATTTTTTATTGGAAGATCTGTAAAATATTTTCTTTTTACTTTTCCGATAGTTTATCTTTTAACCTTAATTGCATTGATTCTCGCCGGAAATTCAGCCATAAAATCCATCAATCTCGAAGCCGTTATTTTTAGTTTGATAATTGGTTTGGCGATTGGAAATTTCTTCAAACTTCCGGAATGGTTTCGATCCGCACTTTCTACAGAAGTTTTTGTAAAAATCGGATTGGTTTTATTAGGAACCGGAGTTATTTTTTCAGATATATTAAAGGCAGGTTCATTAGGCTTAATTCAGGCATTGGTTGTTGTGATATCCGTCTGGTATTTTGCCTTTTGGCTTTGCCGAAAACTAAAAGTCGACGACGAATTAACGATGATGATTTCAAGTGCCGTTTCTATTTGCGGTGTTTCTGCAGCAATTGCCACTTCAGGCGCTATAAAAGGCGATTCTAAGAAATTATCTTATGTTATTTCGATCGTTTTGGTAACCGCAATCCCAATGATGATTTTCATGCCGATGATTGCTAAATATTTCAATTTCCCAGAAGAGGTAACCGTAGCCTGGCTTGGCGGAAGTATCGATACATCCGGAGCGGTTGTAGCTTCTGGAACTTTGGTTGGAGAAACCGCTTTAAAAATCAGCACGATTGTAAAATTCTCCCAAAATGTTTTGTTGGGATTAGCCGCTTTTGCGATTTCGGTTTATTGGACGTATTCACATAACACTTCATCTGAAGTAATTGAATCAAAACCAACCTTAAAAGTAATCTGGGAACGTTTTCCAAAATTCGTAATCGGATTTATTGCCGCTTCTTTAATCTTTTCCTTTTTAATTTCTCCCGAAACCAGAGACAGTGCAAAAGACAGTTTGAAAAATCTGCAGGGAATTTGGTTTGCTTTGGCTTTTACAAGTATTGGTTTAGAAACTAATTTTAAAGATTTACTAAGTAATAATAGTCGTAAACCTTTGTATGCTTTTTTAATTGCACAATTATTCAATGTGATTGTTACTTTGATTATTGCGTTTTTGCTTTTTGGCAACTAAACAACATCTCTCGCAAAGGCGCGAAGGCACAAAGTTTTTATTTATAGCCACAGATTATAAGAATTAAAAAGATTTTTTTTCACGCAGATTCAGCAGATTGTAGCAGATTTAATTATAAAATCTCTGCGTACATCTGCTTAAATCTTTTAAAATCTGCGTGAAATTAAAACTTTGCGCCTTCGCGGCTTTGCGAGATTCTAACCCTTCCTAATAAAAATCTCTGTAAAAACCTCCAATATGTCTTTGTATTTTTTCATCATCTTAATTAAAATATTAAAAATCAATAAACTAAATCAAAAAAATACACGTACACCCTATTATATCAAATCTTTTTTTCAAAAAAAGTAAAGATTAATTTGGATTTTACATTTTTAAATATAACTTTGTCTATAGAATTAGTAGAGTTTAAAATTAAAAACTTACATTTTGAAAACAACAGTTAACAATACGTACCACATTCTTCGTAAAAAACATACTTATAACACTTCTTGTTATATGTGCAGCTGTTGTTAATGCTTCCTTATACGTTCGTTTGAATCAGATTAAAACTAAAATCGAAACATATGAAAACGAACTTCATTCATCCCAATTTTACTGAAATATCATTTGAAACTTATGTTTCAGAAGATGTTACGCTATACTAAATCAAAAATGAAAATGGAGACGACAAACTAACATTCTTTTTGATTACCAAAGGTCATTTCTGCGGCAACAGAAATGACCTGATTTAAAGAACATTTATCACTTAAAAACAAAAAACAACAGACAAAAAACACATTACGATGAATACAAAAATTACAAAACTTCTGTTTTCCATTCTCTTAACCGGAGCTTTTACTTCTCAAGAGACGAAAGCTCAAACACAGTCAAAACCCAATATTATTTTGATTTTGGTCGATGATATGGGTTATTCAGATTTAGGAAATTATGGTTCAGAAATAAAAACACCAAATCTGGATAAGCTGGCCTCAGAAGGTTTACGCTTACGCGAATTTTACAACAACTCGATTTGTGCGCCAACAAGAGCTTCCCTCCTAACCGGACAATATCAGCACAAAGCCGGAGTTGGATTTTTTGATGTCAATTTAGGTTTACCGGCTTATCAGGGCTATTTAAACAAAGAATCTTTGACTTTGGGAGAAGTTTTCCGTTCCGGCGGTTACAGCACACTTTTATCCGGAAAATGGCATGTAGGTTCTGAAGATCAGGCACAATGGCCCAACCAAAGAGGTTTTGATAAGTTTTACGGAATTTTAAAAGGCGCTTCAAATTACTTTGATACCAAACCTTTGCCTTTTGGAAAAACACCTTATCCGGTAAAATTAATTCGTAATAACGAAGAACTGCATCCAAAAGATGATTCGTATTATTTTACAGATGAAATTGGGAATAATGCTGTGACTTTTCTTGACGAACAAAATAAGGAAAACAAGCCTTTCTTTTTATACTTAGCTTTTACTGCCCCTCACTGGCCGCTTCAGGCAAAACCTGTTGATATTGCCAAATACAGAGGGAAATTTGATGAAGGCTGGGATGTTTTAAGAGAAAAAAGAATCCAGAAACTAAAAGCCAGCGGAATTTTGCCTGCCGATCAAAGTATTTCACCAAGAGATCCTGAAGTTCCGGAATGGAATAAATTGTCTTACGACGAAAAACAATTCTGGAAAGCTAAAATGGAAGTATACGCCGCAATGGTCGATAATATGGATCAAAACGTTGGCAAAGTTCTGGACAAATTAAAAGCGCTTAAAAAAGATAAAAACACGCTGATTATTTTCATTTCAGATAATGGTGCTCAGGGCGGATTCAATACTTATAATCCGCTTGGAAGAGGTTTGGTTCGAAATGACGGACCTGTAGGAACTTCGGGTTCTTTTGATTATCAGGAACAAAACTGGGCTTATTTATCGAATACACCGCTTCAGCAATATAAAAACAATATGCACGAAGGCGGTTTCAGTTCACCGTTTATTGCGTGGTTTCCATCCAAAATAAAAGCGGGAAGAATCGATAAAGGAACCGGACATATTATTGACCTCGCTCCTACTTTCTACGAGTTGGCAGGAATTGAATACCCAAAAGAATATAATGGTGTGACGACAAACGCTTTGGTTGGAAAAAGTTTGTTGCCTGTTTTATTTGATAATGTTTCACAGGTCGATAGAGGCGTACCATTATTTTGGGAAAGAGCAGGAAACAGAGCCGTTCGAGACGGAAAATGGAAATTGGTTTCGATTTATCCTTCTTACGAATGGGAATTGTATGATCTTGAAAAAGACAGAGGCGAAACTACAAATGTCGCGCAGCAAAATCCGGGAATTGTCAACAAACTTTCGGCTTCTTATTTTGAATGGGCAGATAAAACCGGGGTTGTAGAATACAGTAAATTTAAACTAAAACCAGAAACAATGCCGGGCGGTGCAGCACTTAAAAAGTAATTTAATCAAAAAAATGAAAGACTATCAGGGTTAGGAATTCATTTTATTCTATTTAAAAATATCAAACACATGAAATATCAAAACATTTTAGAAACCATTGGCAATACGCCGCACATTAGGCTGAACAAGCTTTTTAAAACCCATGAAGTATGGATTAAATTAGAAAAAGCAAATCCGGGATCGAGTATCAAAGACAGAATTGCACTGGCAATGATTGAAGATGCCGAGAAAAAAGGAATTTTAAATCCGGATTCTATCATTATTGAACCAACATCGGGAAATACCGGAATCGGGCTTTCGCTGGTGGCTGCCGTAAAAGGTTACAAAGTTATTATTGTAATGCCGGAATCGATGAGCGTTGAACGCCGAAAAATTATCGAAGCTTACGGCGCAGAATATGTTTTGACTCCGAGAGAAAAAGGAACTTCGGGAGCGGTTGAAAAAGCAAATGAACTGGCGGCCACAATTAAAAATTCTTTTCTGCCTTCGCAATTTACCAATCGTGCCAATGTTGAAGTTCATGAAAGAACAACGGCACAGGAAATCTTAGCCGATTTTCCGGACGGAATTGATTATTTAATTACCGGAGTTGGAACGGGCGGACATATTACCGGAGTTTCTAAAATTCTGAAACAGCATTTTCCAAATTTAAAAACGATTGCGGTAGAACCTGCGCTTTCGCCGGTTTTAAGCGGCGGAATTCCTGCTCCTCACCCGTTACAGGGAATTGGCGCCGGGTTTATTCCCGAAGTTTTTAACAGAGAATATATTGATGAAATTGTGACTATTGAAAAAAATGACGCTTTTTCATTTGCTAAAAAATTAACAAAAGAAGAAGGAATTTTTGGAGGAATTTCAACTGGAGCGGTATTGGCTGCGGTTTCAAAAAAACTGAAAAATATTACCGAAGATGCCGTAATTCTGACTTTCAATTATGATACTGGAGAACGCTATCTTTCTGTTGAAGAATTATTTGATTTTTTCTCATAAAAAATTAAAAACCAAAATATTACAATAAAACAAAACCCGTAATTTTAAGAATTAAATCTTAGAATTGATCAAAAATAAAATAATTAACCGAAAAACCTTAAAACTATGGCAGAATTAGAAAAACAACAGACCGCATTAGGCGATGTTGCTGCAAGACAATTAGCAATTGCAACTCGTACCGTTCCTCAAATTGGAACCGTTACTCCACGCTGGTTAACGCATTTACTACATTGGGTTCCTGTAGAATCTGGCGTATTTCGTTTGAATAAAGTAAAAAACGCCAACCATATCGAAGTAGATTGTTCGGCTCGTGATGAAAGAGTTTTACCTAACACTTTCGTAGATTATATCGATAATCCAAGAGAATACAATCTGGCTGCTGTACAAACAATTGTAGATGTTCACACTCGTGTTTCTGATTTGTACAGCAAACCGTATAATCAGATTTCAGAGCAGCTTCGTCTGGCTATCGAAACAATCAAAGAACGTCAGGAAAGCGAATTAATCAATAACAAAGATTACGGATTATTGAGCAACGTTGCACCTTCTCAAATTATAAAAACAAGAACAGGCGCACCAACTCCGGATGATCTTGATGAATTGTTGACAAAAGTGTGGAAAGAACCGGGATTTTTCCTTTTGCATCCCTTAGCAATTGCAGCTTTCGGTCGCGAATGTACGCGTCGTGGTGTTCCGCCGCCAACAACTTCTTTATTTGGTTCTCAGTTTTTAACCTGGAGAGGAATTCCGCTTATTCCATCTGATAAATTACCAATCGAAAAAGGAAAATCAAAAATCATTCTTTTAAGAACCGGAGAAAGCCGTCAGGGTGTTATCGGATTAATTCAGCCGGGATTACAAGGCGAACAATCTCCTGGATTATCAGTTCGTTTTATGGGAATTAATGAAAAAGCCATTGCATCGTATTTAGTTTCACTTTATTGTTCTCTGGCTATTTTAGTAGATGATGCTATTGCTGTTTTAGAAGACGTAGAAATAGGAAAGTATCATGAGTACAAATATTAACAACAACGGTTTACCAAGTATCGACGATTTGCAAAATCTGGCAAACGAGTTGTTTAAAGCTTTACCAAATGAATTTCCAAAAGAAATTTCATTAAGTCCGGATAAGTCAGAACATCCTCGTGCGACAAAAATTGCAGAAACGATATTGCATGCCGGAAATCTTGATCAGTTTGGTCAGATTCCAGTTGTAAGCCCGTCGAGTACTTCGCCTTCTCCGCCAGCATTTAGTGGATTTGGAGCTTCTCCATCAGTAATAAATTACGGAAGTGGAGCTTCAGCTTTGTACCCAAATGCCGGAGCAGGATTTAATCCGCAAAACAGGAATTCTTCTTCGGGAGTTGAGGAAAACCATGATTTAAATATCAACAATCCGCATAACGGGTTTTATGATGCAAATTTAAAAAATGGAAATACTCCTCAATTAAATGAAGAAAGTCTTTTTTCGGGATTTTCACTGAACCATCAATATCTGCCATTTCAAACCGAGAATTCTTCTTTTGAGATTGAATTACAGGCTGCTTTGGCATCGGTTGATACACAGTTTAAGAAACGTGAAGATTTTCCGTTAAACGGAAATGAAACAACAAATTCATACTATTTTTTAGATCAGAATCCTTTTGCTTTTGATAAAAGAAGTACCGATATAATTGTTGGAAATTCTTTCGAACATAAAGAAATTAATCTTTTTAAAGGTCATTCTTTTGACGCTGCTTTGGTAAAAAAGGATTTTCCGATTCTTAGAGAAACCGTAAACGGAAAACCTTTGGTTTGGTTTGATAATGCGGCAACAACGCAGAAACCACAATCGGTTATTGACAGAATTGCGTATTTCTACGAACATGAAAATTCAAATATTCACCGTGCGGCACATGAATTAGCTGCGCGTGCATCTGATGCGTATGAAGCGGCTCGTGAAAAAGTAAAAGTGTTTTTGAATGCTTCTTCTGTAAACGAAATTGTTTTTGTGAGAGGCGCAACAGAAGGAATAAATCTGGTGGCTTCAACCTGGGGCGAACAGAATTTAAATTCCGGAGATGAAATTATTGTGAGTAATCTGGAGCATCATGCGAACATTGTTCCGTGGAAACGTCTTGCTGACAAAAAAGGTTTGAAATTAAGAGTAATTCCAGTTGACGATGACGGACAAATTCTGCTTGATGAATATGCAAAACTATTGAATTCAAAAACACGTCTGGTCGCTTTTACACAAGTTTCGAATGCATTGGGAACGGTAACGCCGGCAAAAAAAATAGTTGAAATGGCACACGCAGCCGGAGCAAAAGTTTTAATCGACGGTGCACAATCGGTTTCGCACATGAAAGTTGATGTTCAGCATTTAAATCCGGATTGGCTGGTTTTTTCTGGACATAAATTATTTGGTCCAACTGGAATTGGAGCTTTATACGGAAAAGAAGATTTGCTAAACGAAATGCAGCCGTATCAATCTGGCGGAAATATGATTCAGGATGTAACTTTTGAGGAAATAAAATACCATAAAGCTCCGAATCGTTTTGAAGCCGGAACAGGAAATATCGCCGATGCCATTGGCCTTGGTGCAGCAATCGATTATGTTACCAAATTAGGAATTGAAGCAATTGGTCAATACGAGCATTATTTGTTAGAATATGCTACCAGACTTTTGAAAGAAATTCCGGGCGTTAGATTGATTGGAACTGCAAAAGATAAAGCCAGTGTATTGTCTTTCAATTTACAAGGCTATTCAAACGATCAGGTCGGACAGGCTTTGAATAAAGAAGGCGTTGCGGTAAGAACCGGACATCATTGTGCTCAGCCTATTTTGCGCAGAATGGGAGTCGAAACAACCGTTCGTCCTTCATTAGCATTTTACAATACAACTGAAGATGTCGACACTTTTATAAAAACCATTTGGGAACTTAAAAAAGTGAGATTCTAAAAATAAGAGATTTTCTTCTCAAACTGATAATTGCTTTTTTTGATATTTTAAGTAATTATACCCTGAAAAGCGATTGTTATAAAACAGTCGCTTTTTTATTAAAATCAATTATTTTCAATTAATTTTTTATGCCTGTTTTTTTAACGCAGATATTCTTCCTTACATTTTTATCAAAAAATCAAACAATATTCATCAAAAACCAACAAACACGTATACAAAAGTTATCAATATCACAAAACATGATATTTTTGTTATTTTTAATGTTAAAAAACCATTAAAAATTAACATTAAATTAGGATATTTGAGAGACTAATTTAAACGAAATGAACATGAAAATTAAATTAAAACACTTTTTGTGGCTGTTTTTGGTATTTGTACAAATAGCCGCAGCACAAGAATCTATTTCAGGAAAAGTAACAGATAAAAAAGGATTACCAATTCCCGGAGTAAATATTATTGTAAAGGGAAAAAATGTCAGTGCTCAAACTGACTTTGATGGTATTTTTAAAATCGCTGCAAAAAAAGGCGAAATACTGGTTGTAAGTTATGTAAGTTATAACACTGTTGAAGTTCCGGCTGCAAACAATATTAAAATTGAATTAATTGAAATTCAAAACGAACTTGAAGCTGTAGTTGTTGTAGGTTACGGAACGCAGTCTAAAAGAAATTTAACGGATAATATCGCTCGTGTAACGGCAAAAGATATTCAACAGATTCCAGTTTCAAATGTACAGAATGCTTTGGTTGGAAAATTAGCCGGAGTTCAGATTACGCAGACAAACGGTAAGGTTGACGGAGGTATTAATATTCGTGTGCGCGGTGCGGCGAGTATTAGTGCGGGAACACAGCCTTTGTATGTTTTAGACGGAATTCCGTTGATTAATGACGATGAATCCAGCAACGGAGCGCCAACAAATCCATTATTGACTTTAAGTACAAATGAGATTGAATCTATTGACGTTTTAAAAGATGCTTCATCTGCTGCAATTTACGGAGCGCGTGGAGCAAACGGGGTTGTTTTAATTACGACTAAAAAAGGAAGAGAAGGAAAAGGAACTTTTACCGTAAATCTTTCACAAGGTGTCAGCGAAGCTACTCATAAAAGAAAATGGCTGAATGCAAAACAATATGTTGAATTATTGCAGGAAGCTGGAAGAAACGTAAATGACTTAGAATCTGTTGAAGATGAGTTAGAATATTTATCTCAGGGAACCGACTGGAGAAATGGCGAAGTCGATACAGACTGGCAGGATATTGCCCTAAGAACCGGTTATACTACAGATGCTGATTTTTCTGCTTCTGGAGGAGATGAAAAAACAAAATATTTCTTTTCTGGTGCGTACAACAACACAACAGGTATTGTAGACAGTAATACATTAGAAAGATTTACGGCAAGAACAAACGTATCTCATAAAGTTACAGATCGTTTAACATTAGGAATGAATCTTGGTTTTTCTAGATCTTTAATTCACAGAGTTCAGGATGACAACTCATTCTCTTCTCCATTGCAGTCTGTTGCACAAGCACCTATTTCGCCGGCAAGATTAGAAGATGGAAGCGCAAACCCAAATACAGAATATTCAAACTACCTTTTAGCAAAAGACAATACGTTCTGGAAAACGATTATGCGCAGACTTACAGGTAAAGTTTTTGCAGAGTTTAGAATTCTTAATTCATTAAAATTTAATTCTGATTTCTCATACGATCTTTTATCTCAGACAGAAGATTACTGGCAAGGGAAAAATGCTCCTTTTATGGCTACAGATGGAGCTGTATTTGCAACTTCTGTTAATACAGAAAATTATGTTTCGAGTAACTATTTTACCTACGATCAGACATTTGCAGAAAAACATAATTTGAATGTCGTAGCAGGTATGGAGTTCAACAAATACAACAGAAGATATCAGGATGTAAACAGTATTTATTTCTCAAGTGATGATTTCCAAACTGTTGACGGTGGTGCCGAAGTAAACGAAGGCCATGGAAATGAAACTGATTACGCTTTCGTTTCTCAGTTCGGAAGATTGAATTATGCTTACATGGGCAAATATCTTTTAAAAGCGAGTATTCGTCGTGACGGTTCTTCTCGTTTTGGAAAAAATGAACGATTTGGAGTTTTCCCTGCGTTTTCTGCCGGATGGGTTATTTCTCAGGAAGACTTCTTAAAAAACAGTAATGTTTTGACGAATTTAAAAGTGAAAGGAAGCTGGGGTAAATTAGGAAATGCCGAAATCGGGAATTTTGCTTCTCGTCAGCTTTACAGACCAAATCCATATAATTTGAAATCAGGTCTTACTTTCGATCAGCCTGGAAATGACGATTTGACTTGGGAAAAATCAGCTCAAACAGATTTTGGTATCGAAGTTGGTTTCTTAAACAGATTTACACTTGAAGCTGATTATTACCAAAAAGATACGGACGGATTATTATTTGAAGTTCCGTTACCAATAAGTTCAGGAGCGGCTTCTATCAATAAAAATATTGGAAAAATTAGAAGTAATGGTTTTGAGGTTACTTTAAACACTAAAAATATTGATACTGAAAACTTTAAATGGAATACAAGTTTCAATATCACAACAAATGAGTCAAAAGTAAAATCGCTTCCAAATGATAACAGAGATATTATCGTTTCTTATAATATCAACAGAGTCGGCGAAAACATTTCATCTTTCTATTTAGTGGAATATGCTGGTGTTGACCCAGAAAATGGAGATGCTTTATTTTACAAAAACACTAAAAAAGCAGATGGCTCACTTGATCGTACTAAAACAAGCGATTATAGCGAAGCACAGCGTATTATAGCAGGAAATCCTTTCCCTACTTTAATGTCTGGATTAACCAATACTATTCTTTACAAAGGATTTGATTTTACCTTTACATTTCAGGGAGAATGGGGCGCAAGTATTTATAATTCAGCGGGAATTTACCAATCGACTGCAGCTGATTATTTTGACAACCAGACAGCAGATCAGTTAAACAGATGGCAAAAACCTGGCGATATTACAGATGTACCGCAAGCCAGATTTGGAGGATCAAACGGAACTCAGGATTCTTCTCGTTATTTAGACAAAGCTGATTTTGTTCGTTTAAGAAATTTAACTTTAGGTTACACGCTTCCTAAAGATATTTTGAAAGATTTAGGAATGAGCAGTTTAAGAGTTTACTTTACAGCTGTTAACCTATTGACTTTTACCAATTATGAAGGTAATGATCCTGAAGCAAGAAGAGATGATACAGGAATTGGAGAAGATTTTTACTCAGCACCGCCGGCAAGAACAACTGCAATTGGTGTAAACTTTAATTTTTAAAAAGAACAAGATGAAAGCAAATAAATTAATCCTATTTATATTTTTAGCTGCTTTTTTTACAAGCTGTGAAAATGAATTAGACTTAGATCCTAAACAGAGAGAAGACGCCGATACAACCTTAAGCACAGAAACTGGAGTTACAAACGTTCTTACCGGAACTTACGCTCTAGCTGCAAACGGAAATGCTTACGGCGGACGTGTTTTACTTTACGCAGATTTACTTGGTGTAACCGGAGTTTTAAGTACAACCGATTTAAGATGGCGAGGTACTTTTGGAGAATTAAGACAAATGTATAGCAAAAATATGTTGTCTGACAACGTTATTATTGAAGGAACGTATGCCAGGTTGTATGAAATTATAAATGCATCTAATACGGTTATCGAAAATATCGACAAAGTAAAAGATCCGGACAGACAAGCTGTTATGATTGGCGAGGCTAATTTCTTGAGATCATTAGCCTATTTTGATTTGGTTCGTTTCTTTGCAAAACCATATGAAAGCGGCGAGACTAACAATCAATTAGGAGTTGTCATCAGACCAAATGCTATTTATGATTTCAGCGTAGATCTTTCAAAAGAAAGAAGTACGGTTGAAGAAGTTTACAAAGTTATTATTGACGGTTTAAACCTTGCCTATACCAACTTACCGGAAGAAAATGGTTTTTATGCCGATAAATATGCCGCACAGGCTTTATTAGCGAGAGTGTATTTACAACAAGGAAGATATGATTTAGCCAGAGATGCTGCAAATGATGTTATTGAAAACAGCGGACACGGTTTATCTCAGAGCTATGCGGCTGCTTTTAATCACGACACAGATCAAATAGAAGATGTATTTGCCATTCAAATTACCAAACAAACTGGTGTAAATGATGCGGTAACTTTTTATGCTTCTGAAGGTAATGGAGGACGCGGCGGGGATTTTTCTATTCGTGATGCTTATCTAAATAAATTCAGTAGTCCTGATGACAGAGCAGATTTTATATATGAAAATGAAGATAACGGAAGAATCCTGACATCTAAATATACAGATCAGTTTGCTGATGTTGGAATTATTCGTCTGGCAGAAATGTATTTAATCAGAGCAGAAGGAAATCTTGAAGAAGGAACAGCAATTGGCAATACACCTCTTGATGACATCAATATTATTAGAGGCAGAGCGCATGCAGATGCTTTAACTGCAGTAACAATTGATGATATTTTGTTGGAAAGAGAATTAGAATTGGGAATGGAAGGATTTTTAATTCACGATATCAAAAGAACAAAACGTTCTATTTTAACTGAAACACCAGATGGTGATCCTCTTTTATTAACTTATGATGCTGATAAATTAGTGTTTCCAATTCCGTTAAAAGAAACAGACGCAAACAAAAAAATCACTCAAAATCCTGGATACAGAATTTAATTTAAACTTTCTTAAAACTAAAAAACATCTGTCACTGCAGATGTTTTTTTTATTTCTATAAAACAGAAAAAACCATTCCCCCCAAAGAATGGTTTTTTCATTTAAGATTCAAAATATATAAAATTGAAAAGTATTTTTTCTGTCAATAATTATCGGTTTTTAAGTTTAAGCTGAAATTTTCATTAATCCCTGAGCGATTGTCAAAGTAGCCTGATCTAAATCTCCCGAATAAAAAGTGTCTAATAATTCCTGAAAAATTGGGTTTGCATTTTCAACCTGCGAAAAAAGACTCAAAGACGAACGCAGTTTACGAGCGTCTAATTCTCCCAGAATATCTTCAATAGATTTTTTCTTTTTAAAATTTAATAAAAGCTGAGCAATTTCAACCAAATGTTTTGACAAAATAGGATGATTCAAATAAGCTTGTGCTTCATCAAGATCAGCAATAGCGTAATATTTTGCAATATCACTTTTTCCTAATCCTTGTATCTGCGGAAAAATAAACCACATCCAGTGCGTTTCTTTTTTCCCTTTTTTCAATTCAGAATAAGCTGTAAGGTAAAGTTTGTTTTGAGCATCTAAAAAACGCGTTAAATCATTATTTCCGTAAGCCATCTTCGATAAATTTATAAGGTTCAACAAATCTTTTTTGTCTTAAATCAGATATCCAAAACTACTCAGGAAGTTCCTCTATAAGTTATATAATTTTCATCCGTTGTTATATAATTTAGACCTCATAAAAAAGCCGCATATAAAAATGCGGCTTTCCTAATAAATAATTAAACCCTTTATAATTTGAATTCATTCAATGATTTCTCAATGATTTCAAGACATTCCTTAATTTGATCTTCAGTCATAACCAAAGGCGGAGCAAATCTAATTTTATTTCCGTGAGTTGGTTTTGCCAATAATCCGTTGTCTCTAAATTTTAAACAGATTTCCCACGCCAGATCAGAATCTTCACCACTATTAATAACTATTGCATTCAAAAGACCTTTACCACGAACAAGCGTAATCAGATTATTCTTTTCTGCAATTTTATTCAATCCATCTCTTAAAATACCACCTAAACGTTCTGCATTTTCGGCCAGCTTTTCTTCTTTCACCACTTCAAGAGCAGCAATTGCAACCGCAGCCGCAACAGGATTTCCTCCAAAAGTAGATCCGTGCTGACCTGGTTTTATAACATTCATGATTTCGTCATTTGTCAAAACTGCCGAAACCGGATAAACTCCCCCAGAAATTGCTTTTCCTAAAATTAAAATATCCGGCTGCACATTTTCATGATGAACCGCTAATAATTTTCCGGTACGGGCAATACCTGTCTGAACTTCATCTGCAATAAATAAAACATTGTGTTTTTCGCATAACGCTTTTGCTTTCGCCAAATATCCTTCTGACGGAACATAAACTCCGGCTTCTCCCTGAATTGGTTCAACCAAAAATCCTGCGATATTTTTTGATGATTCTAAAGCTTTTTCAAGCGCTTCAAGATTATCGTATTCAATTTTTATAAATCCGTCTGTAAACGGACCGAAGTTTTTACGAGCCGTTTCATCATTCGAAAATGAAATGATTGTAGTTGTTCTTCCGTGAAAGTTATTCTCGCAGACAATAACCTGCGCCTGATTTTCAGGAATTCCTTTTACTTCATAAGCCCATTTTCTGCATACTTTCAAAGCCGTTTCAACAGCTTCTGCGCCAGTATTCATGGGCAGAACTTTATCAAAACCAAAATACTTTGTTACATATTCTTCATAGTTTCCTAATTTATCATTGTAAAAAGCACGAGAAGTCAGCGTTAATGTTTGCGCCTGATCTACCATTGCTTTTACAATTTTAGGATGACAATGTCCTTGATTTACTGCCGAATAAGCAGAAAGAAAGTCATAGTATTTTTTCCCGTCAACATCCCATACATACACACCTTCTCCCCTTTCTAAAACCACAGGAAGCGGATGATAATTATGAGCTCCGTATTTATTCTCTTTTTCAATCAAAATTTCTGATTTTGACGAAAGTGCGTTTTCTGTATGTGTCATGATATTTAACTTTTAAAGAAACAAAAGTAATAAATTTTCTAAATCTACAAGCTTAAAATACATATTTTGACTTTATAATAATAAATTAAAAGTCAAAATATTTATTTTTAAAGCAATTTAAAATCAAATTTATTTTTTAGAAATTTTGTCTTTATAATCTTTTATTAAAAAAAATAGCTACTTTTATGGTTATGTAGTGTAGTCCCTACGGGACTAATTGCTGGGGCGTTATATTTAAAGCTACCGATATTTTATCTCTACGAGATACCTTTGAAATAAATGAATGACAAATAACTCCGTTAGGAGTTACAGATCGGTAGAAAAAAAGAATGAAATAACATTAAAATGTCCCATAGGGACTATATAATAACACGAATAATTTATTTCAAACAAAAATTTGAAAAATAAAAATTAACTTTAAAAATGGACAGTTTAGACGAATTTGATATCAATATAATTAAGGAATTAGAAAAAGACGGCAGAATGGCTTTTTCTTCCATCGCCGCTAATTTGAAAATATCAAATACAATGGTACATCAGCGCATTAACCGATTAATGGAACAAGGAATTATTGGCGGGATTAAACCCATTATTCAGGAGAAAAAAATTGGTTTTGACTGGGCTTCATTTACCGGAATTACATTAAATAAAGATTCTGATTCTAACCGAATTATCGAAGAATTAAAAAACATTCCTGAAATCACAGAATGTTATTATGTAACGGGTTCGTTTACACTTTACATTAAAATTGTGGCAAAAAACCACGAACACATGCGAAGAATTCTTTACGAAAAAATCGACAATATTCCCGGAATTGCCAAAACCGATTCGATTATAGAATTGGGCTGCGCTTTTAAAAGAAATATCATTTTATAATCAATTTTATCTGGTGAAATATGCGTTTACGAGTACTTATCTTTTTTACATTATTCTTTTGTAAATCAATAGTTGTTTCGCAAATGACGGTTTCAAATCCTACGAAAAATGATTTTTCTGAAACATTAAATGTTTTGGCTTCAGATTCGATGGAAGGCCGAAAACCGAATACCAGAGGCGGCACCAAGGCAGCCGACTATATTAGATTGAAAATGCTTTCATACAATCTTAAAGCTTATAGTAAAGAACAAACTTATTTTCAGTTTTTTAAAATTCAAGAACATACGATAAAAAAAGCAGTTTTAGAAATCAAAAAAAGAAATCAGGAAATCATTTCCCTTTCTTCTGAAAGAGATTTTGAAATTACTCCAACTTCACATTCTATAAGTAAAAAAGAAGTTGAAGTAGTTTTTGCCGGCTATGGTTTAAGTTTACCAAAAGAAAAATATAAAGATTATAAAAGACTAAATGTAAAAAATAAAATTGTTGTCGTATTAAACGGATTTCCAAGTGATAAAGACAGTACTTCAGCAACTTATAAAAAATTCAAAAACATTTTTCCCGAAGAAAATGATTTAGAAGAAACAAAACTAAAAACCGCCATTAATAAAGGTGCGATTGCTTTAATCATTATTGAAAAAGAAAATTTTAAACCAGAAATCAACAAAGAAAATGAAGTTTTTCATTCTTTAGAAAATTCAAAATCAGAAGCAATTCCTGTTTTTAGAATTAGTAAAAAAACAGCCGAAAGTCTATTCTCTAAAACTGATATTCCATTAAAAGACAACCTTGCTTCTACTCCATTACAGAAAGTAAAAATCAATTTTTCGATAGAATTACAATCTGAAACTTTTCCTGTTGCAAATTTATTGGGAATGATTCCCGGAAAAGACACAACCAAAACTATTATTGTTGGCGCACATTATGATCATTTAGGAATTAAAAATGATTCGATTTATCATGGTGCCGATGACAATGCTTCGGGAACTTCTGGAATGCTGGCTTTGGCAAAAAACTGGTCAGAATCAAACATAAAACCTGAATATAATATTCTTTTTGCCGCCTGGACTGCCGAAGAAATGGGACTTTTAGGAAGTGAATATTTCGCTCAGAATTTGAATTTAAAAAATCAAAAAATCCTTCTCTGCATTAATATGGATATGATTTCAAGAAGTGCTCCCGAGGATAAAGCTCATAGAATTTTAAGCATCGGAACTCAAAAAGAAACCGAATATTTAAAGAAAATCGTCAGCGAAAGCAACGCTAAACTTCAAAATCCATTTACGCTGGACTTATGGGAAACCAACGGACATTCGGGAAGTGATTATGCATCGTTTACTGCAAAAGGAATTCCGATTTTGACCTTTTTCAGCGGTTTTCACGACGATTATCATACGCCTCGCGATATTGCTTCAAAAGTAGATTCAGATAAAATGCAGGATGTACTTTTTATCGTTAATAATTCTCTCTTAAAATTCATTGAAAATCAGCAAAACTAAACCAAGATAAACCATGAAAAATAAACTTCTTTTCAGATCATTTACGATTCTTTCTTTGCTACTAACAAGCATTTTTGTTCAGGCGCAAAATCCCAAGGGAAAATTATTTATTATTGGCGGAGGTGATCGTTCTGATGATTTAATGAAGCAGGTTTTGGATGTAGCAGAACTAGGCAAAAAAGATTATATAGTAGTTTTACCAATGTCAAGCGAAGAGCCTGACAGCTCGTTTATCTTTTTTAAAACACAAATGGTAAAACTAACGTCAAACCCAATTGTGATGCTGAATTTTAACAAAGAAACGGCTCAAAATAAAACCCTGACAGATTCTGTTCAAAAAGCAAAATTGATTTTTATAAGCGGCGGCGATCAAACCCGTTTTATGAAAGTCGTTCATAATACTCCAATTAAAACAGCCATTTTAAAAGCGTATGAAAACGGAAGTACCATTTCCGGAACAAGCGCTGGAGCAGCCGTAATGTCTGAAAAAATGATTACCGGAAACCAAAAATTACAAAAAGAATATACAGGGACTTTTTCTTCTATCCGATACGACAATCTCGAAACAATTGAAGGTTTAGGTTTATTGAAAACCGTTGTTATTGATCAGCATTTTTTAAAGAGAAACCGTTACAATCGTTTACTTTCGGCTTTGATTGAATTTCCAAACTTAACCGGAATTGGAATTGATGAAGCTACCGCAATTATTGTGAGAAATAATAAAGTAGAAGTTGCGGGAGAAAGTGAGGTTATTGTTTTTAAAAACCCGAAAGGCATTATAAAAACTAAAAAAGACAATTTGGTTTCTATTGAAAAATTAGACGTCAGCATTTACACAGCCGGACAAAAATTTAATATCAAATAAACATGTTTCAGTATTCTAAAATCTTAAATATAACTTTTTTAATCTGTTTCAGTTTTCAAATTTCGGCACAAAAAATCAGCACGAAAGAAATTAACCGACTGGAAAAACTAGCAGAAAAAGTTACCATTATTCGCGATAATTGGGGAATTCCGCATGTTTACGGAAAAACCGATGCTGATGCTGTTTTTGGATTATTGTATGCACAATGCGAAGATGATTTTAAAAGAATCGAAATGAATTATATCGAAAAACTGGGACGCCTTTCTGAAATTAAAGGCGAATCCGTTTTATATAATGATTTAGAAATTAAACTTTTAATTGATATTGATGAGGCAAAAGCCGATTATAAAAAAGCGCCTGACTGGCTGAAAAAACTTTTAAACAGTTATGCCGATGCCATCAATTTTTATCTTTATAAACACCCAGAAGTAAAACCCGCGCTTCTAACGCATTTTGAACCGTGGTTTCCATTGCTTTGGACGGACGGAAGTATTGGCGCCATCAGTACTGCCGATCTTTCTACAGGCGAACTCAAAGCTTTTTATTCTGGAAATAATGATAAAGTCGCTTATGTTGAAAGGGAAAAATATGTGCAGACAGGCTCAAATGGTTTTGCGTTTGCTCCTTCAAAAACAGAAAGCGGAAATTCGATTTTATATATAAATCCGCATACAACATTTTATTTCAGACCCGAAGTACAGATTTCAAGTGAAGAAGGTTTAAACGTTTACGGCGCAGTAACCTGGGGACAATTTTTTATTTATCAGGGTTTTAATGAAAACTGCGGCTGGATGCATACTTCTTCAAATGTTGATGTTGCCGATATGTATGCTGAAAAAATCACGAATAAAAACGGAAAACTTTTTTACGAATTCGATTCTAAACTTTTGCCTGTTATTGAAAAAGAAATCACCATAAAATATCTTCAAAACGGAAAATTAATTCCGAAGAAATTCAAAACCTATGCTACCAACAACGGTCCAATTATGGCTAAACGCGATGGAAAATGGATTAGTTTAAAATCGAATAATCGTTCCATGACAAGTTTGATTCAGAGTTGGGTTAGAACCAAATCGACCAGTTTTGATGATTATAAAAAAGCAATGGACTTAAAAGCAAATACATCTAACAACACGGTTTATGCCGATAATAAAGGAAATATTGCGTATTGGCACGGAAACTTTATTCCGATTAGAGACAAAAGCTTAAACTGGTCAAAAGTTATTGACGGATCAATTTCTTCAACACAATGGAGAGGATTGCATGATGTAAACGAAACCGTTCATGTATATAATCCAACAAATGGGTGGCTTCAAAATTGTAATTCTACGCCATTTTCTGTTGCAGGAAATAATAGTCCGAAAAAAGAAGATTATATTCCTTATATGGCTCCGGACGGCGAAAATTTTAGAGGTGTAAACGCTGTTCGAATCTTTAGCAAAGGCGAAAAATACACATTAGACAAAGTTATTGCTGATGGATATGATACTAAATTATCCATTTTTGAAATATTGATTCCGAGTCTGATTAATGTTTTCGAAAAAAATATAAAACCAGAATCTCCAGAATATGCTGAATTGGCCGAACCAATTTCTGTTTTAAAAAACTGGGATTATTATGCTAAAGAAAATTCTGTTGCGACAACTTTAGCCGTTGAATGGGCTTATAAATTAGACCCTATTATTCAAAAAGCTTATATTGACGAAGGAGAATTAGATCAGGTAGAAAATACTAAAAACTTTGCCAAAGATGCCACTGTTGCTCAAATGATTCCGCAACTTAAAACCGTTATAAAAGACCTCAACATTAAATGGGGAACCTGGAAAATAGCCTGGGGAGAAATTAATCGTTTTCAGCGTACAAGCGGTGAAATTGATTTAAAATACGATGATTCAAAACCAAGTTTACCAATAGGTTACGGTCCGGGTTCATGGGGAAGTCTGCCTTCTTTTAAAGCCAATTATCAAAATAATTCTAAAAAACGATACGGATATAATGGAAACAGTTTTGTCTGTGCCGTTGAATTTGGTTCAAAAATAAAAGCAAAATCATTACTCGCTGGCGGCAACAGCGGCGATATAAATTCGAAACATTTTACTGATCAATCCGAAATGTATCGAAACGGAGAATTTAAAGATGTTTTATTTTATAAAGAAAACGTTCTTAAAAATGCCGAACGAACCTATCATCCCGGAAAGTAATTTTGTTCGAAGAAATATGTTAAATAAACCTCGTGAAATAGCTCTCGAGGTTTTTTTGTAACATATTATTTCTGATATTTGTTAAAAATTGTAAAAAAATGAAAAATTCAATCATACTTCTTATCGCTGTAACATTGTTTTCAACAACTATGAATGCACAACTGAAATCCGTAAAATATTCTGAGGGAAGTCAGGCTTTAAATGGCTTATTTATTAAATCTGCTAAAAAAAGCAGTAACAATCCCGGAATTTTACTTCTTCCTGCCTGGTTAGGAATCGACAATGCCTCAAAAGGAATTGCAGAAGAATTGTCAAAACTAGGCTACCATGTTTTTATCGCTGATATTTATGGTGAAGGAAACTATCCAAAAAATACAGGCGAAGCAGGAAAACAAGCTGGTTTTTATAAAACAAATTACGAAGCGTATCAAAAAAGAATCAATGCAGCTTTGCAGGAATTAATAAAATCCGGAGCAAATGCAGATAATATTGTGGCTATTGGCTATTGTTTTGGAGGAACCGGAGTTCTTGAAGCTGTTCGCGGACATTTGAATGTAAAAGGTGTTGCTTCATTTCATGGAGGTTTAGGCAAAGATACAGCCAGAAAAACAGAACCAACTTCGGTTAAAGTTTTAATTTGTCACGGAGCCGATGATCCGTTTGTTCCAAAAGAAGAAATCGCTTCTTTTCAGCAGGAAATGAGAGATTCTAAAGCCGATTGGCAAATGATTTATTATGCAAATTCGGTACACTCATTTACAAATCCTGAAGCCGGAAATGATAATTCGAAAGGCGCTGCTTACAATGCTGTCGCGGCTAAAAGATCTTTTGACCATTTACAGCTTTTTCTAAACGAAGTTCTTAAAAAATAAAATTCTATAAAACTATACCAAATCAAAACCAACTAAAATAACCAATGTCACATAACAAAATTAGAGAAGACAAAACCTGTTTAAACTGCAGGCATGTTGTTGAGCAAAAATTTTGTCCAAACTGCGGACAGGAAAATTCAGATTCCAGAAAAACTTTTCATCATTTATTTGTTCACTTTTTTGAAGATTTAACGCATTATGAAAATGCCTTTTGGAAAACGATAAAAAACCTTCTTTTCAAACCTTCTACCTTAACTAAAGAATATCTTTCGGGAAAACGTTTGTCGTACCTTGCTCCTGTTCGTCTTTATATTTTCATTAGTTTTATTACTTTCCTTTTAATTGCCATGTTTCCAAGCAAAGTGAGTGATCAAATTAATAAAGGTGAAAAAGAAATTTCTACCTCACTTGTAAATCAGGACAAAAAAGAGGAAAAAGTTGAAAAGGGCGAAAAAGCTGAAAATTCTAAATACAAGACGCATTTTGAATTAAAATCGATGAAAGAAATTGATTCAATTCAGAAATACGGCAAAGAAGATGAAAAGCTTTCAGAATTTGAATACTGGCTTTATGAAAAATCGGTTCATGTTACCGAAAACAATACCAAAAAACAAATTATAGAAAAATTCATCGAATCGTTTTTCCATAATATTCCTAAAATTCTTTTTATCATAATGCCGTTTTTTGCTTTCTTCTTGTGGCTTTTCCACAATAAAAAGAAATGGTATTATTTTGATCACGGAATTTTTACCCTTCATTATTTTTCATTTCTGCTGCTCATTTTCCTCATTATGTTTATAATAGACAGAATTGTGGGATTCTTTGGAGAAGACAGTCCTATAAGTTTCATTTCTGGTATAACCAATTTTGTTGGCGCAATATGGATGTGTTATTATTTTTATCCTGCACATCATCGTTTTTATGGAGAAAGCAGAATCGTATCATTTGTTAAAAGCGTTATGTTATTCATCATAAACTCCTTTTTTATTCTATTTTTACTCATATTTTATGTTTTATACACATTCATTAATTTACACTAATACCAAAATGAAAAAATTTTTAGTCTTATTATTAATTGCCTCTGCTTTTTCATGTAAGAATTCGCAGTCGGTAGTATCCAAAGACAATTCAGACCCAACGAAATACATTAAATATATTTCTGAAAAAGATCTTAAAAAAATGCTTTACACTGTTGCTTCAGATGAAATGGAAGGTCGTGAAACAGGTTCTGCCGGACAGAAAAAAGCGGGTCTTTACATGATTGAACAATACAAAAAAAGCGGTATTTCGTTTCCGAAAGGCGCAACAGACTATTACCAGCATATTCCTGCTTCGTATTTAAATGCAAGACGTAATCAAAATTTACCTGATTCTGAAAACATTTGGGCTTTCATCGAAGGTTCTGAAAAACCAGATGAAGTTTTGGTAATTTCTGCTCATTACGATCACGTTGGTATTAAAAATGGTGAAGTTTATAACGGAGCTGACGACGATGGTTCTGGAACTGTAGCGGTTATCGAAATGGCAAAAGCTTTCGCGAAAGCAAAAAAACAAGGCCACGGTCCAAAACGTTCTATTTTATTCCTGCATGTAACAGGTGAAGAACATGGTTTACATGGTTCTCGTTTTTATTCTGAAAATCCTTTGTTTCCAATCGCTAACACGATTTCAGACATCAACATTGACATGATCGGACGTCGTGATGTTGAGCATGCTAATACTAACAATTATGTTTACGTAATTGGTGCTGACAGATTATCTTCTGACTTACATAATGCAGTTGTGGCTCAAAATGAAAAATTCATCAAAATGGACTTAGATTTTAAATTTAATGACCCTGCTGATCCAAATCACTTTTATGAGCGTTCTGACCACTATAACTTCGCTAAACATGGTATTCCGGCTATCTTTTTCTTCAATGGAGTTCACGAAGATTACCACGGTAAAGGCGACGAACCTCAAAAAATCGAATACGACGCTTTAACTAAAAGGGCAAAACTTGCTTTTGTACTTGCCTGGGATTTAGCAAACAGAGAGAACAGACCGGTAGTTGATAAACCGATTAAATAAGGTTCTGAGGTTCTAAGATGCTAAGGTTCTAAGTTACTGAGTCCTAAGATAGAAACAAAAAGGGATGAGTTTTATAAACTCATCCCTTTTTTATATTGTGAACTAAAGTTTAAAGTCAAAGAAAAAAAAACTTAGAATCTTAGCATCTCAGAACCTTAGCACCTCTTCTAGTCATTCATAGAAATCAAAAACTCTTCATTATTCTTTGTTTTCTTGAAACGATCGTTTACAAAATCCATAGATTCTACAGGGTTCATATCTGAAAGATATTTACGCATAATCCACATTCTTTGTAATGTTTTCTCATCAAGTAATAAGTCGTCACGACGTGTGCTTGAAGAAGTAAGATCGATTGCAGGGAAAATACGCTTGTTAGCAATTTTACGATCTAATTGAAGTTCCATGTTACCGGTTCCTTTAAACTCTTCAAAGATAACCTCATCCATTTTAGAACCTGTTTCAGTTAATGCAGTTGCAATGATACTTAACGACCCTCCGTTTTCTACATTTCTTGCCGCTCCAAAGAAACGTTTTGGTTTTTGTAATGCATTTGCATCAACACCTCCACTTAATACTTTTCCAGATGCCGGCTGAACTGTATTATAAGCTCTTGCTAAACGTGTAATAGAGTCTAATAAAATTACAACATCATGTCCGCATTCTACTAAACGTTTTGATTTCTCCAAAACGATATTAGCAATTTTTACGTGTTCTTGCGGCTCTCTGTCAAAAGTTGACGCGATAACTTCTCCACGAACACTTCTCTGCATGTCTGTAACCTCCTCAGGACGCTCATCAATCAAAAGAACGATTAAATAAACTTCTGGATGATTAGCAGCAATTGCATTTGCAATATCTTTTAAAAGCATTGTTTTACCCGTTTTTGGCTGTGCAACGATCATTCCACGCTGTCCTTTTCCGATAGGAGAAAATAAATCGATAATACGGGTAGATATAGAACTGCCTTTTTCGGCTAATTTGAATTTTTCTGAAGGAAAAACTGGAGTCAGGTGTTCAAAAGAAACTCTGTCACGAACTACCTGCGGATCATGTCCGTTGATTTTTAATACACGAACAAGAGGGAAGAATTTCTCGCCTTCTTTTGGAGGACGAACCACACCTTTTACAGTATCTCCGGTTTTTAAACCAAATAATCTGATTTGTGAAGTCGATAAATAAATATCATCCGGTGAAGCTAAATAATTATAATCAGAAGAACGTAAAAATCCATAACCATCCGGCATCATTTCAAGAACACCTTCACTTTCGATAATTCCGTCAAATTCAAAATCTGAATCTCTGAAATTGTTGTTGTTCTTTTTGTTTTTATTGTTTTGGTTTTGATGATTCCCATTATTTCCGTTTCCGTTCCCATTTTGATTTGGGTTTTGGTTTTGATTCGGATTTTGATTCTGGTTGGGATTTTGGTTTTTATTCTGATTAGGATTAATCTTTTTAACCGGAGCAGTATTTTCAGTTTTTTCAGCAACTGGCGCTGTTGTAATATTTTCTGCGATTTCTTCTGTAGAAATTACTTCTTTAGCAGCTTCTTTTTCCTTTTGTAAAGCGACTTTTTTCTCATAAGCCGACTTGTTGAATTTTACAACTTTTGTTCCTTTTTTCTCTGTTGTTTTATTTTCAGATACAGGTTCAGCTTCTGTTTTTTGGTTTTCTTCTACAGCCTCAGGAGTTTCAATTTCCTTTGGAGATTCCTCCGCAGCATCAAATTCCAGAACCGGTGCATTTTTATTTACCGTTTTTTTAGCCGGAGCAATTCGGGCTCTTTTTGGCTTATCAGTATTTGTTTCTTTTTCTGCAATAGCTTCTGCGGGCGGTGCTGATGTCGCCTCCTGATGCGCTAAAATCTGAGTAATCAGAGTGTCTTTTTTAACGCCATTAATCTTTATAGTTTTAGCTAACTTAGCTATTTCTTGAAGCTCAGAAAGCTTCATTTCTTTTAATGCAGAAATATCAAACATGAATGTTCTATGAATTTAATTATTTTAAAGGAAATACTGTAAAAAGAATAGGTAGATATTTTTTTTCGATTGACCGCAGTATGAAGTGCTTACGGTATTATGATGCAATAATACGAATAAAATTTAATCATACAATAGTATTTTAAAAAAAGAAAATATATTTTTGTAAAACAATTTCAAGTTATGTTACAACGAATTCAAACCGTATATTTAATTCTTACCTTTGTTGTTACAGGGGTTTTAATGTTTTTTATGCCGCTTTGGACATTAAATACAGGCAAAGCTTTCTATTTCATGCAAAGCCAGCTTTACACTGTTTTATTAGGTTTAAGCACAATGCTGACTATTATCAGTATTATTTCATTCAAAAAGAGACAAAATCAGTTTGTGATGAACAGACTGAACATAATATTAAATTTAATTTTATTAGGATTATTTGTTTATCGTTCTCTAAATTTATCTGGAGAAACAGCTGAAACTGTTTCTGAGAAAGGTATTGGGATGTTTCTTCCAATTGTTGCTATCGTGTTATTAGTTCTTGCTAATAAGGCCATCAAAAAGGACGAAGATCTTGTAAAATCTGTAGACCGATTGAGATAAACCTATAAACTTAATTTTTTGTGCGAAGAGAACCCGGAATTTATATTCGGGTTTTTTTGTGCCCTGAAATGATATAAAAAGACCTTAAAGTGGCATCCTCAGTTCCTGTTCCTCTTTAATTTTGTATTCATATTTCCAAAAACAATGATTAAGAACAAAATAAGGATACATCTTGCAGATGATCATCAGGTACTTATTGATGGTCTTGCTAATTTATTACAAACAGTTTCAAATTTTGAAGTTGCGGGTAGTTCTCTAAACGGTACTTCTATTTATGAAGATGTTGTAAAGGATCAGGCAGATATTTTAATTTTAGATATTAGTATGCCTCAAAAAGACGGAATCGAAGTACTGAAAGAATTCAGCGAAAAAGGTTTTCCATGTAAAGTAATTATTTTATCCAGTTATGATGATTTAAAAATTATCAAAGAAGTGATGAAATTAGGGGCCAAAGGTTATTTAACCAAAAAATGCGCCGGAGAAAATATCATTCAGGCCATTGAAGCAGTTTGTCAGGATCAGGAATACTATTCTGATGCTGTAAAGGAAAAAATATTCAATACATTTACACTTAATACTCCAAAACCAAAGAAAGATATATATACCGAAAATCCTATTTTGAGTCCTCGTGAGATTGAAATCGTAACTTTGATTTGTTTAGAATACAGCGGAAAAGAAATAGGTGAACAACTTTTTATCAGTATAAACACGGTGGAAACTCACAGAAAAAACATCATGAAAAAACTGAACATAAAAAACACTATAGGATTAGTTAAATATGCATTAAAAAACAATTTAGTAAATTCATAATCAAAATTTTAAACAATTCATATGTTTTTTTACAGATTATTGATACCGCTCATTATTCTCATCTCATCGGGTGATATATTTTCTGTACAGCGCACTATTACTTTCGAAATTTCAAAGGTTAGTTCTGTAGAAAAATTCGAGAAGACAAGTATTTCTAATGAAAAAATGCTAAACAAAAAACTTGTCAGTTTATCAATTGTTATTACTATTATCTTAATTTTTCTTCTTTATTTGGTATATCAGAATAACAAACTGAAACAAAAAATTAAGCGAAAAGACACAAAGCAAAAAATCCTTTTAGATGTTATAAATGCTGGCATTGACAGTCAGGAAACCGAGCAAAAGAAAATTGCAGCCTTCCTGCATGACAACATCAATTCTCTATTATCTTCTGCCGGACTGCATTTGAATGTTTTTACGACAAAAAACAACATTCAGTCTGAAGAAATTCAAAAAGCAAAAGCTATTTTAACAGAAGCACACGACTTATTGAGAGATGTTTCACATGAACTTGTTCCTTCACTTTTGGTACGTTTCGGGCTAATTTATGCTTTAGAAGATTTGTGTGAAAAGAATTCTAATTCGAGTATGGAATTTAAATTTTTCAGCTCCGTACCTAACAACACAAGATATGCTGAAAAATTTGAGACAAAACTATATTTCGTGATTTCTGAATTGTTCAATAATATAATAAAACACAGCAATGCGAGAACTGCTCAAATTTCTATTAATGAAAGCAAAAACCGGCTGATTATCATTATTCACGATGACGGAAAAGGTTTTAATACCGAAAAACCTAATGAAATTGAAGGTTTTGGTTTAAACCGAATACGAGTTAGAATTAAAAAACTAAAGGGAAGTTTTTCGATTATTTCACGTCCTGATGAAAATTCGGGGACATCAATAAAAATAAAAGTTCCTGTACATTAATCAGGTTTTATTTTTTTCCGATTTCTATGATTTCTAAATCCTTTATTTTATCATCATCGATAACAAAACGAAGCATGGTTCGCATTTGATGAAATCCGCTTTTTCCTGCTGCACCGGGATTCATGTGAAGCAGATTATGTTTTTTATCAAACATCACTTTTAAAATATGCGAATGCCCGCAAATGAATAATTTAGGCGGATTTGAAGCCATTTCTTCCCTAATAGCTGGATTATATTTTCCGGGATAACCTCCAATATGTGTAATCCAGACAGAAACATTTTCGCATAAAAATCTATTATGCAGCGGAAATTCAATTCTTGCTTTTGCATCATCAATATTTCCGTAAACGCAACGAAGCGGTTTTAATGCTTTTATCGTATCTGTTACATGCAAATCTCCTATATCTCCTGCGTGCCAGACTTCATCGGCCTGATTGACATATTTTAAAATGACATCGTCAATATGAGAGTGAGTATCGGAAAGAAGGAGGATTTTTTTCATTCTTTTTTAAGGGACAAAGGTTCAAAGAAACAAAGATACAAAGGTTTTTCTGTAGAGGCGCACAGCAGTGCGTCTTTCGGTATATTTTCATTTTTTATAAATACAAAAAATCCGATCTGCAAAAACAAAACAGATCGGATTTTATTTACGGTTGGTTTAGACCTGACAGGTTTTAAAAAACTGTCGGGTCTGCTGCATTGTTATTATTTCTTCGGATTATGATTTTTAACTTCTTTCAAATCCTTAGTGTCTTTTGTGTCCATCATTTCCATTAGTTTTAATCCTAACAAACCACTGATTGAACCGTCAGAACCTCCGTTTCCGGAAATTAAAACATCTGGAATTACTT
The DNA here is from genome assembly GCF_039595935.1 of Flavobacterium sp. Classification (NCBI taxonomy): domain Bacteria; kingdom Pseudomonadati; phylum Bacteroidota; class Flavobacteriia; order Flavobacteriales; family Flavobacteriaceae; genus Flavobacterium; species Flavobacterium sp. The sequence continues at coordinate 1,190,941 of NZ_JBCNKR010000004.1, forward strand.
TGATATTTCCTTTACCAATTTCCTCAGTTACTTTATATCTTGTAAAGTTATCGCCGCCCATTGCACTAACCTGAAGTTGGTATGCTTCGGCAGTTGATTTACCAATTGCCATAATCTTTTCAGCTTCTGCAAGACCGGTTTTCGAAATTCTTTCAGCTTCTGCACTTGCGTTCAGTTTTGTTGCTTCTGCCTGCGCTCCTGCTCTTGCTTTTGTTGCTTCCGCTTCAGCGTTTGCACGCATTTTTGTTGCTTCTGCTTCGGCGTTTACATTCAGTTTCAAACTTGTTGCATCACCTTCTGCTTTCTTAACTGTAGCATCTGCAGTACGCTGAGCAATTTCAACACTTTGAGAAGCACGTACAATTTCTTTCTGCATATCAGCAATTGCCGTTTCTTTCTCCATTCCCTGACGCTGTTCTTGCGCCATTCTTTGGGTTTGATACGTTTTTTGCTCTTCTTCAGCCAGTTTTCTGTCCGTCAAAGTTTTCATTAATGAATCTGGCGGAACAATATCTCCAATTAAGGTATCAACTGCATTTACGTTGTATTCATCAAGAACTAATTTAATATGATTTTTAGCCGATTCCTGACGCTCTTTTCTGGTTGTCAAGAACGAAATAACATCACTGTCCTGAGCCGAGTTTCTGAAATAGTTACCAATTGTTGGTTCTAAAACCTGAGAAACCAAGTTATTCATACTTCCGAAACGTGCAATTACTTTTGGAGCTTCTGCCGCCGGAACGTGAATAATTTGTGCAACGTCAAGATTGAATGGGAAACCGTCTTTTGAACGAACTGTGATAGTCGATAAGTTTTTATCTAAATCGTGTGATTCACTTCGTGCGTTTGCCCAGTTTAAAACTAAGTTTGTTGTTGGAACTGCTTCTAGCTTTGTTGTGTATTTATTCAACGCATATTTTCCAGGTCCAAATGGTTCCATCCAAACTCCACGCTGACCTTTTGAAACAATGTTTCCGTGTTTAAAAGTATCTCCGGTAACGTCTTGTCCGTCTTCTCCAATGTAAGAAATCACCACTCCAACATAACCAATTGGTACATCCGTCATTGGGTTTTGCTCAATTAAAACTCCCCAAGTGTTTATATAATAAGAACCGGCTAACATAACCTGAGGCTGTAAACCACGATTTCCGCCATGTTCCAAAAACTTATCAAAGTCCTGAAAGTTATTATGATCGTTAACAAATTTACCCGCAATTTGTCCCTGCGGAATTGGTTCACCATCAAGAGCCGTTACAATACCAATCATGTTCTCAAAAATCTTGATTTGATCTGCAATTACAATCTCAAACAAAAACGTATTTATACGATACGAACCTGTTGTAATAAAAGCAGTTTGACGTCCTTTTTGTCCGCCATTATCTAAGAAAGCTGTTGCGTCCTGAAAATTGTCACTTTCTACTCTTCTGGCCAGAATTCGTCCGGTTGGAATTTCCTTTCCGTCCTTACTTAAAACCAATCCAATTTTTCCTTCCGGAATCAAAGTAAAGCTGGTCATATCTATAGAATACTGCCAGATCCACATTCCCCAGTATAAACCCGGAGCCAGTGTTTTTGCCTGATAACCTGCTTCGCCTTTTGTAGCGATAATTCGGCCGTCAGGCAATGATTTGTCTGCGCCAAACAAAACGAATTTTTTGGTTACCAAACCAATTTTATCCTCAGGAACGATCACCATTCCGAAGAAAACACGTAAAATAAATTTGTAAAAAAGAATGGCAAATACTATTAAAAGTATCCACCAATAAGAAGTAATTTCATTCATTGTTTTTGATATTTAGTAGTGCAAACATAGGAGAAATATCATCTGTTAAAATGAAATATTTTTAAAATTAACATTTGGAATTTTCTTGCTAAAAATGTTAAAAAATGATTTCGATTATATCGTTGGAATTGTCAATTTCTGACACGATTTTTTGCTGAACAAACTATGACTCGCATTTTGGGTTTTAGTGAATTTTAACAAAGATTGTGAGGTTCTGAGGTGCTAAGGTTCTAAGTTTTTGTTTTTAGATTTTATTGAAATGGGGCTTATCGGTTTTAAAATATTAGAAAATATTATACCTATATAATATATATGTGCAATTTTCCAATCTGACGTTAGACGCACTGCTGTGCGTCTCTACACATTAATTGAGGATAAAAAAACCTTTGAACCTCTGAACCTTTGTTTCTTTGAACCTCATAAAAAAATCTTAGAACCTTAGCATCTCAGAATCTTAGCATCTTCAAAAAAACCTTTGTACCTTTGCACCTCAGTACCTCAGTACCTTTAAAAAAACCTCAGAACCTTTAAATGAGATATTTTATTCATTTTGCTTATAACGGAACTCATTATCATGGCTGGCAGTTTCAGCCCAATGCATCATCAGTTCAGGAAACTTTAAACAAAGCCCTTTCAGTTTTACTAAATTCGGACATAAATGTTATGGGCGCCGGAAGAACTGATACTGGTGTTCATGCTGAGGAAATGTATGGTCATTTTGATTTAGAAAAATCAATTGATATTCCGGTTTTGGTACATAAGCTGAATTCGTATTTACCAAAAGATATTGTGGTTTACAATTTGATTCCTGTTCACGATGATGCGCATTGCCGATTTGACGCTACAAAAAGAACGTACGAATATCATATTAATACCATAAAAAATCCGTTTTTAGAAGAATTGAGCTGGTATGTAAATCAAAAACTGGATGTTGATTTGATGAATGAAGCCGCTAAAATTTTATTAAACCATACCGATTTTCAGTGTTTCTCAAAAGTAAATACAGATGTTAATACTTTTGACTGCACGGTTTTTGAGGCCTATTGGAAACAAGAAAACAATAAACTGGTTTTTACAATTTCAGCTAACCGATTTTTACGAAATATGGTTCGGGCGATTGTGGGAACTTTAATTAATATAGGATTACACAAAATTACGCTGGCTGATTTTGAAAATATTATTGCCAGCAAAAACAGAGAAAAAGCCGGGTTTTCTGTCCCAGCACATGGTTTATATTTAACCAAAATTTATTACGATTATTTATAGCTGTAAGCTATAGGCTTTAGGCATTAAGCTTTACATTCTTGTGCCTACAGCTTATAGCCTATAGCTTAAAGCTTAAAAATCAATGAAAGCAAAAGCATTTGATACCGGATTATTCAAAAGAATCTTAAAATATACGAAACCTTATAAATGGCGTTATTATGGCGTTATTATTTTTGCGGTTTCGCTCTCTATCTTTGCAGCACTTCGACCTTATTTATTAAAACAAACGGTCGACGGTTATATCAAGACTCATGATAAAACGGGTTTACTCCTATATATTATGTTAATGGGAGGTGTTTTATTAATGGAAGTTTTCTCTCAGTTCTATTTTGTGTATTGGGCCAACTGGCTCGGACAGGATATTGTAAAAGATATTCGAAACAAACTTTTCAAACATATTTTAAGTTTTAGAATGAAATATTTTGATTTGGTTCCGGTTGGGCAATTGGTTACCAGATCCGTTTCAGATATTGAATCGATTGCTCGTATTTTCAGTCAGGGATTATTTATGATTATAAGTGATTTGATGAAAATGCTCGTGGTTTTGATTTTTATGTTTTATATGAATTGGAAACTGACCTGGATTGTTGTCGTTGCAATGCCAATTCTGGTTTACATTACTAGGATTTTTCAACGTAAAATGCAGGTTGCTTTTGAGGAAGTGCGAACGCAGATTGCCAATATGAATTCTTTTGTTCAGGAACGTGTAACGGGAATGAAAATCGTTCAGCTTTTTAACAGAGAAAAAATCGAAGCCGAAAATTTCAGAGTTATAAATGATAAACACAGAGTTGCCTGGATTAAAACTATTTTGTACAACTCGATCTTCTTCCCTATTGCCGATATTATTTCGTCGATTACTTTAGGTTTGGTTGTAGTTTTTGGTGGATTTAAAATTTTGAACGGAGATAATTTCACCACCTTTGGAGATTTATTTTCATATACCATGTTTATCGGAATGCTTTTTAATCCGTTAAGACAAATCGCAGATAAATTCAATGAGATGCAATTAGGAATGATTGCGGCAAATCGTGTTTTTGATATTATCGACACGCAGGATCATATTCAGGATACGGGAAAAATTGAAGCTCCGGTTTTTAACGGAAGTATCGAGTTTAATCAAGTTCGTTTTAGTTATATTCCAGAAGAAGAAGTAATCAAAGGAATTGATTTATCTGTAGATTCCGGGCAAACCGTTGCAATTGTAGGTTCAACCGGAGCCGGAAAATCTACAATTATTAATTTACTGAATCGCTTTTACGAAATTAACAGCGGAACAATTTATATCGACGGGCAAAATATAGAAAACTATACTTTGGCTTCTTTAAGAAAACAAATTGCGGTTGTACTGCAAGATGTGTTTTTGTTTGCCGATACGATTTACAATAATATTACGCTTCATAATCCGGAAATTACACGCGAACAGGTTTTGGATGCTGCCAAGAAAATTGGTGTTCATGACTTTATTATGAGCCTTCCTGATAATTATGATTTTGATGTTAAGGAACGCGGTGTTATGCTTTCGTCTGGACAAAGACAGCTGATTGCATTTTTACGTTCGTATGTAAGTAATCCGAGTATTTTGATTTTGGATGAAGCAACTTCGTCTATTGATACGTATTCTGAAGAATTGATTCAGCGTGCAACAGAAACTATTACAAAAGGAAGAACTTCAATTATTATTGCACACAGATTGGCAACAATCGTAAATGCTGATAAAATTGTCGTAATGGATAAAGGTTTAATTGTGGAACAAGGAACGCATCAGGAGTTATTAACAAAAACTGATGGTTATTATAAAAACTTATACGATTCTCAATTTTCGGTTGCGAATTAATTTATATAAAATACTTTTTTGAGATTTAGATTAAAAAAAATAACATCCCGACGTGCTTTCGTAATTTACGTTATCGTCTCTATTCTTATTATCGTTTCTTCTGTTTACATGTTAAGTAATTTGATTACTGATGTTACACAAAAAGCAAATGAAAGTGAGGCGCGATTGAACTTCATTAAAAAACATGAATTAATGTCGCGGGAATTTTCGAGGTTTCTGGAACAGGAAAACAGAATCAAACATGCTTTAAAAATCAGTAGTAAATCTAATTTATCTGCTAACATAAAGGTACTGTCGTCTGTTCAGTCCATCAATTTAATGATAGTTGATAACTGGTTTCAGATTAATGATGAAAAAATAGAATTTGGAAACGATTCTGTTTCTGATGAAATAAAAAAAGACGTTGCCGAATTTATTTCTAAAAACCAAAACACTACGCGAAGCAATACTGTAATTAAACAAGGAAAAGAATGGGTTTGGAGAGTTTACTTTAAAATCATTTCCAAAAACTACACAACGGTTCGTTGCGGCTATGACATCAACTTAAAAAAATTGCATGATAATTTTGCGACTTTTGACAAAGCGGCTTCTAATTATGCTTTTGTATTTGACAACACAGGAAGATGTGTTTATCACCCTGACTCTACCTTTATAGGAAAAAATATTTATGATTTTTCGGCTATTGAGCCATCAGATACGGTTTTTACTTATAAAAAAGATCCCGCCAATACTTCGGCATCTGATTTTTTAAAATTGGATTACACTAAAAAAATTACGATGTCTGAATTTTTAAAACTGGATGTTATCAGTTTTACAACAAGGTTAGATGTTAAAAATCTGCCTTGGTATATCTGCATTAGTTTTCCGAAAATGATTGACAATGAAAATGTTTTTTTGGTTAAAAAATATTCAACCTGGATTTATTCGATCACAACGGTAATGTTATTGTTGATTTTTTATTTATTTTCTTATGCCAACAGACGCGCATACAGAGAAAAAGGAATCGCTATTAAAGAAAAAAACCGACTTCTGGTTGAGAACGAAAAAATCGTAAAAGAAAAAGCCCTTATTCAGCTGCAGCATTTAAAAGAGCAGATTAATCCGCACTTTTTGTTTAATTCGCTTAACTCCTTATATATGTTAGTAGGAAGCGATGTAAAAACGGCACAAAAATTCACATTGAATCTTTCGCGCATTTATCGTTATTTGATAGATCCGCCGGAAAAGAATATTGTTCCGTTAAAGGATGAATTATTGTTTATCGAAAAATATATCTTTTTACAGCAAACCCGTTTTAAAGAAGAATTAATTTTTTCTATAAAAATCGAAGATCAGGAAGCTTTAGAAAAGTTTATTCCGTATCTGGCTTTTCAGGTTGTGGTCGAGAATGCTATTAAGCATAATATGGCTACGCAGGAAAATCCGCTTACGACAGAGATTCTGATTCAAAAAGATCAGGTTATTATCAGCAATAATCTTCAAAAAAAGGCTCACAGCGAACCCAGCACTAATTTTGGTTTAAAATACCTGTCAAGCATTTATACTTTTTATTCAAGAACCAATTTACAAACTTCAGAAAAAGACGGCAATTTCGTATGTATTTTGCCTTTAATATCCATTCACTCCTAAAAAAAAGCCATTCACTCCGTTTTGTTTTTTTTCTGAACTAAATTCGAATAGTTTCGATGAAAAATTAACTTAAACTTAACACCAAAATGAGGGAAAAGGCATTCCTGCATAGTGTAAAATTACTTTGCTTACTAATTTTATTATTATTCATTCCTGTTACAGTTCTTTCGCAAAAGAAAAAGAAAAAAGAAACAGAAACTGAAGTTGTAAAAGATTCTACTGATTCCAAAAAAGGAAAAAAATATAATGACCTTGTAAAAAAAGGCACACTAAAAAAAGGACTATTTAACATCATTCAGGTTAAGACTGATGTTTATTTCGAAATTCAGGATAGTTTATTTAAAAGAGAATTTCTGATTGTAAATAAATTATCACAAGTTCCTTTCCAAATTAACGAGGCTGGTTTAAATAAAGGAATGAATTATGAAAACAAAATCATTTCTTTTTATAAAGATACAATTGCAAAGAAAGTTTGGGTAAAAACATATGTTCCTAAAGTTTCTTCACCAAAAGAAGATGCCATTACAGCATCTGTAATTGATAATTTCTCTGAATCTGTTATTGAAGTTTTTGATATTGAAACTAAAAATAACGATTCGAGCGCTGTAGTAATTAAAGTAAATAAGATTTTTGACGGAAAACAAAAAAGCTTCAATGATGTTTTGAGCAACACTGGTATTGGAGGTTCTGTAAAATCTGATTTATCGTATATAGAAAGTTTAAAAGCTTTCCCTAAAAACATTGTTGTAAAATCGCAACTTACAACTTCTTTCAGCGATGGCACATCGTCATTACCAATTACGCTTGGTGTGACAACTAATATTATTTTATTGGATAAAACTCCAATGAAACCTCGTTTTTCTGATAACCGAATTGGTTTCTTTTCTGAAAAGCATTGGTATTTTGCCGATGCACAGCAGGCAATGCTTGAAAAAGAATTGATAACGCGCTGGCGTTTAGAACCAAAGAAAGAAGATGAAGAGCGATATTTGAAAGGTGAATTAGTAGAGCCGAAAAAACCAATCGTTTATTACATCGATCCGTCGACTCCAAAACAATGGAGAAAATATATTATTGATGGGGTACTCGATTGGCAGGCAGCTTTTGAAAGAGCGGGTTTTAAAAACGCTATTATTGCAAAAGAACCTACTGAAAAAGATTTAGACTTTGACGTTGATGATGTTCGCTATTCGGTTATTACGTATGCAGCATCGCCTAAATCCAATGCTATGGGACCATCGGTTGTTGACCCAAGAAGCGGAGAAATTATTGAAGCCGACATTATTTGGTGGCACAATGTTATGACTTCGCTTCAAAGCTGGATGAGAATCCAAACGGGACCAATTGATCCAAAAGCAAGAGGAAATGTATTTAGTGAGGAACACATGGGAGAAGCGATTCGTTTTGTATCGTCTCACGAAGTTGGACACACATTTGGATTAAAACATAATATGGGCGCTTCTTTCGCTTATGATGTTGAGTCTTTACGTTCTAAAGAATTCACGGCAAAAATGGGCGGCACTGCTCCTTCTATCATGGATTATGCCCGATACAATTATGTAGCACAACCGGAAGATAACGTAACTGTAATTACTCCAAAAATTGGTGAGTACGACAAATACGCAATCGAATGGGGTTACAGATGGTACGGTCCAAACGAAAATGAAACGGCAAGACTAAACGAAGCTATTGCAAAACATCAAAACGACCCGATTTATTTTTACGGTGAGCAAGGCTCTGATATCGATCCTCGTTCACAGTCTGAAGATTTAGGAAACGATGCCGTAAAAGCAAGCGAGTACGGATTGAAAAACTTAAAACGTGTTGTAGATAATATCTTAAACTGGTCTTACGATAAAGATCAGTCTTATTACGAAACCGGTAAACTGTATATTGGAGCTATCGGACAATGGCAAACGTACAATGGTCATGTATTAACCAATATTGGCGGTGTTTACTTAAACCCAACGGTTCATGGCGATAACAAACAAAGTTATGTTCCGGTTCCTGCAGCAATGCAAAAAAGAGCGGTAGATTATTTAGTTAAAAATGTAATTACAATTCCGCAATGGTTGTTTTTTAATGATGTTTTAGACAAAACAAATCCGCTGAAAGATTCTCCTTTTGGCCCTTATGAATACACACCATACACAATGTCAAGAGCATTACAATACGACGTTATGTATAGCTTATTCAGCGATGACCGTTTACTTCGAATGACAGAAAATGAATTATACCAGCGAAATAAAACCAATGAGAAGGTTTTTACCGTAAATGATTTATTCCAAAAATTACATCAAAGTGTATTTGCAGGAACTATTCAAAACAAATCGCTGAGCATTTTAGAACGAATGACACAAAAAAACTATGTAGATGTTTTAATTGTTTCGACAAATAAATTATTTGAAAAAACGGATGTTAAAAAAACAATCCAAATACAAGAAACATTACAAATGCCTCATTTATGCTCTGCAGATGATGCACATATGGCGAGAAACATTAATAATTCTTTCTTAAAAAGAGTTACAGAAGTAACATCTGATAAAAAGGGAGAATTGAGTAAAGTACTTCAGTTATTAAGAACAAAAAGAAGTACCGGAGATCAATCGACCCAAAATCATTACCGCGATTTAATACAACGAATCGACAAAGCTTTGAACAATACAACCTTTTAATACATAACCCAAACCCAAAACATGAAAAAAATTCTACATGCCCTACTGCTGTTCCTGGCCATCGCAGGTTATGCGCAGGAAACCCGAACTATTACGGGGATCATTCAAGACGAAGCTGACTTGTCGCCTATTCCAGGTGCATCGATCTTTGTTGAGAACAATTCCATCTCAAATAAAACTGCCATGGCAGGTATTATTCAAAGTGAAGGAATCGGAACTACTACAGATTTCGACGGTAAATTCTCTTTGAAAATTTCAAAAAACATTACTTCTTTGAGAGTTGTTTTCATGGGATACAAATCGTATACGCTTGAACTTTCTGCTCAAAAGAATTATACAATCAACTTAACATCTGAAACGGCAAAACTTCAGGAGGTTGTAGTAACTGGTTACCAAAAAATTGAGAAAAGAAAACTTACTGCTGCAGTTTCTAAAATCGACATGGCTGCAATTCAGCAGACTGGAGTTTCCAGCATTGACCAGTTATTAGTTGGACAAATTGCCGGAGTTGCGGTAAGTACACCATCTGGAGCACCAGGAGCACCTGCAAAAATCAGAATCAGGGGTACAGCTTCTCTTAATGGTACACAAGATCCTTTATGGGTACTTGATGGTTTACCATTAGAAGGAAATGAAGTTCCTAAAAACTATGATAAAGATAATATCGATGTATTAAATAACTACTCTATTGCAGGTTTAAACCCAGACGATATTAAAGATATTACGATTTTAAAAGATGCAGCTGCAACTGCTATTTACGGTGCGCGTGCTGCAAATGGTGTAATCGTGGTAACTACTAAAAAAGGTAGAGCTGGTAAAATGGTAGTAAGTTTCAATACGAATACTTTTATCACACAAAGACCTCAGTTCTCAAAATTAAACCTGATGGATTCAAATGAAAAAGTTGATTTTGAACTTGGTTTAGCAAGTCGCGCTGACTTAACTTACAGAGATACAGGTGGAGATATTTCTCGTATCTTAAACGGAGCTGGTGAATTAGACGCTTACAGAGCTGGCGGATTTTCAGCTTTAAGCCCTGCAACACAACAATCTATCAACTCTTTGAGAGGAAATAATACAAACTGGGGTAACTTATTATACCAAACTGCTATCAATACGCAGCACGGTTTAAGTTTATCTGGTGGTGGAGAAAAATCAGATTATTATTTCTCATTAGGTTACTATGATGAAAAAGGAGCAACTATTGGAACTGGTTTCAAACGTTACAACTTAACATTAAAAAACAACTACCAAATAACAGATAAATTTAAAGTTGGTGTTGGTATTTTTGGTTCTGAAAACAAAACTACATCTTACCTTACAGATACAGATGCGTTTACAAACCCATCAAATTATTCAAGAAACGTAAATCCATATTTAACTCCATATAATGCAGATGGAAGTTATAAATATGATCCGGACATTACTGGTTATTCTGGTCGTTATGTTCCTTTTAATATTATCGAAGAAAGAAACAATACTTCTTACGATTTAAAAACAAGAGCTGTAAAAGCTTTATTAGATGCTGAATATAAGCTTACAAAAGACTTAAAAGTAACGTCTCAATTAGGTTTACAATTAGACAACACGGCTAGTGAAAAATTTGCTGGAAAAGACACTTATTATACTAGAAAGCAAAAGGAAAAATCACGTTATTTCTCTAACGGAGCATACAATTATTTCCTTCCTGAAGGCGGTATTATTCAAAACTCAAATACAGACTTTTTTCAGTATAACCTAAAAACAATGGTTAACTACAAAACTGAAATTGCTGAAAAACACGAAATTGAAGCAATGGTTGGTAATGAGTTAAGAAGAAACTACACAACATCTATTGCTACAAAAGGTTTTGGTTTTGACGAGAAAAACTTAACTACACAGCAAATTGTTTTCCCTAACGCAAGCTGGGCTAAAGAAACAGATTATAAACAATATGCTAAATCTCAAAATGAGAATGCATTTGCTTCTTTCTTCGCTACTGCAGCTTATACTTACAACAGAAAATATAGTGTTTTTGGAAGTGTGAGATATGATGGTTCAGATTTATTTGGTGTAGATCCTAAATACAAATATTTACCACTTTGGTCAACATCTGCATCTTGGGCTGTTTCTGAAGAAGATTTCTTAAAAGATAACTTAACACTTTCTAACTTAAGACTTCGTGCTTCTTACGGTTTACAAGGAAATATTGATAAAAATACTTCTCCTTATGTAATGGGAACTATTGGAACAACTGTTATTTTGCCAGGACAAAATGAGCAAATTATTAATGTTGACAGTCCGCCTAATCAAAAATTACGTTGGGAAAAAACAACAAACACAAACGTTGGTGCTGATATCGGTTTATTCAACAATCGTATTAGTCTTGTAACTGATTTATACGGAAGAAAAAGTTCTGACTTAATTGGTTTAAGAGCACTTCCGTTAGAAAATGGTTTTGAATATACAAATATGAACTGGGCACAAGTAACTAACAAAGGTTACGAGATTACTGTATCTACAAAAAATATTGATCGTCCTAACTTTCAATGGAATACAAGTATTAACTTCTCTCATAACAAAAGTAACATAGACCGTATCGAAGTACGTGACACTGATTATTTACCAAACAGAGAAGGACGTCCTGTAAACGCTGTATTTGGATTTAAAACTAATGGAATTGACGAAAACGGATATCCATTATTCATCAATAAAAAAGGAGAAACTGTAAACTCTCAAACATTCTTTGGTTTATATGATCCGTTTGCTGACTTCTTCCCTGGAGAATTAGTTCAATCAAACTTATCTGCAGCTGAGTTTAGAGATTTATTTACATACTTAGGAGACAGAGATCCTAAATTTACAGGTGGTATTACCAATACTTTTAAAGTTAGTAATTTTGATTTAACAATCGCTGCTTCTTTCAATATTAAACAAACTGTTACAAAAACTCCTCCTTACAACGGAACTTTGGTTGACAGAGGACAAAACTACAGTAGAGATATTTTAGATGCATGGTCACCAACTAATACATCTTCTAACTTACCTGGAATTAATGGTAAAGATACTTGGACAGGAGATTCTTACATGCCATATTTATGGTATTCTGGAGGAAATCAAATCCCAACTTACAATTATTTAGATACATGGGTTAGCGAAATGAGTTATATGAGATTAAGCAGTATGCGTTTAGGATATACATTCCCTAAAGCGTTTACAGATCAAATTAACATTTCAAGCATCAGATTGAATGTTGAGGCTAGAAACTTATTCGTAATCAGTTCTGATTACAAAGGTTACTTTGACCCTGAAACTTTTGGAAACATTTATGCACAACCAGTTCCTAAATCATTCACTTTAGGATGTAATGTAACTTTCTAATAAAATTAAAGATGAAAAAATTCTCAAAATATATACTACTTTTTGCTGCAGCACTTGCAGTAACAAGCTGTGATGATTATCTGGATATTCAGCCTATTGGGCGTGTAATTCCGGAAACATTAGATCAATACCGCGCAGTTTTAACAAAAGGATATGATGTATATCCTGAACACAAATCATTAACGGCACTTCGTACAGACGAATTAATGCTGAATGAATTTAGTGATGATGTAACATACTATAGAGATATTCACATTTGGAAAGATGCTAATCCGGATCGTATTACAACTACTTTTCAATACGCTGATTTATACAAAACTATTTTTTATACGAACGTAATCATTAACGAAGCGTCTAAAAAATTAGAAGTATCTGAAGAAAGAAACCAATTAATTGGAGAAGCTTATGCATTGAGAGCAATGGCTTACTTTGACTTAATTAACCTTTTCGGAAAACCTTACAATGCTGCAACTGCAAATTCAGACAAAGGAGTTCCATTAGCTTTAGAGATTGATTTAGAGCAGGCTTATGTACCTCAAAGTGTAGAAGTAATTTACAATCAAATTATTTCTGATACTCAGGAAGCTGAAAAATTTATCAATAAAGATTTTCAAACAAAAGGTCTAAACTATCGTTTTACTAAAGTTGCTTTGTACAGTTTAGAAAGCCGTATTTATTTATACGTACAACAATGGCAAAAATCACTTGATGCTGCAAATAAAGCATTAGCAATTAACAGCACTTTAATTGATTTAAAAGCAACTCCGGTTCTTGCTACAAAATACGATTCAAAAGAATCTATTTTAGCTCTTGAAGATGGTTTAATAAACAACTTAAAAGGTGCTGTTTACGCTTCCCCAGATTTAATTGCAGCTTACAGCAAAACAACTGATTTACGTTTTCCTCTTTACTTTTTAGCAAGCGGAAGCCGCTACAGAATTCAAAAAGGTGGAAATGATGATCAAAAATGTTCTTTCAGAACTTCTGAATTGTATTTAACAAAAGCTGAAACTTCATTAAAACTGAACAACATTGCGGATGCTAAAACAACTGTTTTAAGTTTTATCAAAAACAGATACACAGCAGCGGCTTATGTACAACTTGAAATCGAAGTTAATGCAATGAATACAGCAGATTTAACAAACTTCATTTATGCAGAAAGACAACGTGAGTTTGCAGTTGAAGGACAGCGTTGGTTTGATTTAAGAAGAACATCTCAAAAACAAATCGTTCACACTTTTGACGGTGACAATTACACATTGATACAAAACGATCCGCGATATACCATTATTTACCCGGCAGACGCGAGATTAAACAATCCCAATCTATAAGTTTTACCTATTGTTTTTTTTAAAAGGAGGTTCAGTTGCAAAACTGAGCCTCTTTTTTGCTTTTATAAATATCAAAGACATGGCACGTGAAATCTCGATTCGTTTCCTGTGGTTGAAACCACAGGCTATATTTTTCATTAACTCTAAGAAAGAACATAGCCTGCGGTTTCAACCGCAGGAACACAATATATTCACAATCCGTACCAGTTGTTTAAAACCAAAGTTTCCTGTGGTTGAAACCACAGGCTATATTTAAAATAAAAACACAAATTTTTACCAATGCTTAACAAACATAGCCCGTGGTTTCAACCACGGGAACACAATATATTCACAATCCATAACCTGTCGTTGAATCCCATATAATATGTGAAACATAACAAATAAGATTAAATCACAACAAAACTACAAACTCCTATAAAAACTTGTTGTAAAAAAACTATAGACAATTATATTTGCAAAAATTATTTAAGAGCTTCTTAAAAACTTTATCACAAAAGGAAAATGAAAATTGCCATTATCGAAGACGAATATCTTGCATCCAGTTATCTAAAATCTATTTTAGAGCAGCAGGACATTTTGCAGATTGCCGAAATTGCAGTTTTAAAATCTGTAAAAGAAGCCGTCGACTTTTTTAAACAAAACAATGTCGATTTAGCTTTTATGGATATTCATTTAGGCGATGGAAAAAGTCTGGAAATTTTCGAAAAAGCCACCATCTCCTGCCCTGTCATTTTTGTTACCGCTTATGATTCTTATGCTATTTCGGTTTTCAAACATTTTACAATAGATTATCTTTTAAAACCTTTTGAAGAACAGGAATTATTAGAAGCGCTGAGCAAATTCAAAAAAATTAAAGAAAGTTTTAATGCCGATGCAACACTGCAGTCTTTAGTAGCCATCGAAAATCCTGAAACAAACAAAATACAACGCCATTTTTTGGTAAACCACGGTTATAAATTAATTTCAGTAAACGAGTCCGAAATCACCTATTTTGCCGCATCAGGAAAACACTTATTTATTTATGTAAAATCTGGCAACAGTCATTTATATAATAGTACGATTACAGATATTATAAATAGTCTCGATCCGTTTATATTTTTTAAAATAAACCGAAAATATATCGTAAACCGAAATACAATAAAAGAAGTTGTAAAACATTCACATCAAAAAATCGAATTGATTCTGAATGTTCCACCTATCGGAAATGATCCTATAATCATCAGCAAAAAAGAAATCAACAACTTCAAAAACTGGCTTGATCAATAAATCAAAGTCTTCTTTTTTCTTAAAATTTACCATTTGAGAGAAAATTCAAAAACTGAATTATTCTTAATTTAGCCATTAAAATCTGTCTAAAAACTGTCAAAATCATTTTAAAAAGTTAAAATAGCGTTATAAGAATCATAAAATTGATAGTTCAGAACCAGCACAATAGCATTCTTCGTTTCGGAATTCTTTATCTTTGAGAGACAAAATTTAAATGAAAAAGAAAATGCCACATAACAGATTTTACCCTAACGAAGAATTCAAAGAAATAGAAATAAACGCATCACTGCAACTTAAATACGCAATTTCAAACAGAGGAAGATTAATAAGTTTTACCGACGAAATTGAAAACGGCCGAATCCTAAAAGGCGGTTTAAGCGATGGATATCCAACTTTTAGATTTAAGGTTAAAAAAGATGATAAAATCATCAACAAATACTTATTTCTTTACAAATTAGTTGCCCAATATTTTATTCCGAAAGAATCCGAAGATCAAACTTATGTTCTTCATTTGGATTATAATAGAAGCAACGATGACGTAAATAATTTACGCTGGGCAACAAAACAGGAAATGATGGCACACAGCCGCAAAAGTCCGCGAGTAATTCAGGCAAAGAAAAACCTGATTGAACACAATCTAAAAGCCGACGGACGAAAATTAACTACCACAAAAGTCATGTTGATCAAAAAAATATTAGCAAGACCAGAACAAAAAACACGTCTAAAAATGATCGCTAAACAATTCGGCGTAAGCGAAATGCAGATTCGCAGAATTGCCAGCGGCGAAAACTGGGGACACGTGAAAGTTTAATTATTAATTGAGAATTGTTAACGGTTAATGAAGCTTAATTAATAATTATTTTGTCAGGCTGAGCGAAGTCGAAGCCCACGCAAAGTTCTTCCACATAGCTCCATGACAACAAAATATATCGCCACAGATTACACAGATTAAACGGATTTTTAAAAATTCTTTTTAATCCTAATAATCTGTGGCTTTACTTTTTTAATAATTTGTGTCAGGCTGAGCGAAGTCGAAGAGCTATTTTACAAATAGTAAGGCTTCGACTTCGCTCAGCCTGACAAACGGATAACATCTCAAATTCTATAAATCTTGTTTCTTGCTTCTTTTATCTCGCAACTAACATCTCACAACTAACATCTCACATTTTACTTTTTTACATGATACTGTTTTTAAAATAAATCATTAAATTCGCAAGCACAAATAACAAAAGAAAATCGACAAGTGAGTTTCGGAACCTATAAATCTCATTTTCGATAGTTAATACTAAAAACACAAAAAATGAAATACGACGTTATTGTTTTAGGAAGTGGTCCTGGAGGATATGTAACAGCAATTAGAGCTTCACAATTAGGCTTTAAAACAGCTGTAGTTGAAAAAGAAAATCTTGGTGGTGTATGTTTAAACTGGGGTTGTATCCCAACAAAAGCATTATTAAAATCAGCTCAGGTTTTTGATTATTTAAAACACGCTTCTGACTACGGATTAAAAGTTTCTGAATTCGACAAAGATTTTCCAGCAGTTATTCAACGCAGCCGCGGTGTTGCTGAAGGAATGAGCAAAGGAGTTCAGTTCTTAATGAAAAAAAACAAAATTGACGTTATTGAAGGTTTTGGAAAACTAAAACCGGGAAAAAAACTTGACGTTACTGATAAAGATAATAAAGTTACAGAATACAGCGCTGATCACATCATCATCGCAACTGGAGCTCGTTCTCGCGAACTTCCAAACTTACCACAAGATGGTGTAAAAGTAATTGGTTACCGTCAGGCAATGACATTACCAACTCAGCCAAAATCTATGATTATCGTAGGTTCTGGAGCAATTGGAGTTGAGTTCGCTCACTTCTACAACTCAATGGGAACAGATGTTACTATAGTAGAATTTATGCCAAACGTAGTTCCTGTAGAAGACGAAGATATCTCAAAACAATTTGAGCGTTCTTTGAAAAAATCAGGAATTAAAGTAATGACAAACTCTTCTGTTGAGCGTATTGACACTTCAGGAGCTGGAGTTAAAGCTTTCGTTAAAACTGCAAAAGGAGAAGAAGTTTTAGAAGCTGATATTGTACTTTCGGCAGTTGGAATCAAAACAAACATTGAAAACATTGGCTTAGAAGAAGTTGGAATCGCTGTTGACAGAGATAAAATCTTAGTAAACGCTTACAACGAAACTAACATTCCGGGATACTATGCCATTGGAGACGTTACTCCGGGTCAGGCTTTAGCTCACGTAGCTTCTGCTGAAGGAATTAACTGTGTTGAAAAAATTAAAGGTCTTCACGTAGACCCAATCGATTACGGAAACGTTCCTGGTTGTACGTATGCAACTCCGGAAATCGCTTCTGTTGGTTTAACAGAAAAACAAGCAAAAGAAAAAGGTTACGAATTAAAAATTGGTAAATTCCCATTCTCAGCTTCTGGAAAAGCAAAAGCTGCCGGAAATGCTGACGGATTCGTAAAAGTAATCTTCGATGCTAAATACGGAGAATGGTTAGGATGCCACATGATTGGTGCAGGTGTTACAGATATGATTGCTGAGGCAGTTGTAGCTCGTAAACTAGAAACTACAGGTCATGAAATCCTTAAATCTATCCACCCTCACCCAACAATGAGCGAGGCTGTTATGGAAGCTGTAGCTGATGCTTACGGCGAAGTAATTCACTTGTAAAAATATACCGTTTTACGGTTATATATAATTTTCAATTTAAAAATCCGATTTGTGAAAACAAGTCGGATTTTTTTTGTTTTGTCATTCCGAGGAACGAGGAATCGCACTCGTATACACAATCAAACTCCACAAAGCAAATCCCCAATCTTTGTCATTTCTGTAAAAGTCACTTATTTCGGTAACGGATTTATCATTTCGATTGGCTTTTTTCCATCAATTCCCTGATGTGGCCTTTCGTGATTATAGTAATATAAATATTGTAATAATTCTTCTTTTAGTTCTTCCAAAGAATCAAAATCAGTTTCTCTGAGCAGATCATCTTCAAGAGTTCGCCAGAAGCGTTCGACCTTCCCGTTTGTCTGTGGTCTATAAGGTTTTGTATGTCTGTGAACAATTCCCAATTCCATAAGCATTCTCTCAAAAGGATGGTTATATTTCTGCTGGCTGGTTTTGATTCCAAATTCAGGTCCATTGTCAGATAAAATCTCTTCAAATCTTATCTCATAATGATCGCTTAAGATGTTTAAGCATTTTAATGACGCAAACATAACCGTTAAACTAGTGATGTCTGGGATTAATTCTGCCCAGGCAATCCGGCTGTAGTCGTCAATTATACATACTAGGTACAATTTTCGATTTTCTCCTTTTATGATGCTTTTGCTTAAGTGATGACAATCAATATGACCAAGCTGTCCCATTCTTTCCTTGATTATTTTTTGATGATTCTTTTTAATCTTCGGAGTTAACCTGTTTATTTTATTACGCTTTAAAATATTATAAACTCCTGAATATGAAGGTGTGTTTTTTCCTAATTTTGGCTTTAAGATACTAACAATTTCATATTTGTTGTTTCCTTTTTCCCTTAATTCAATTACTTTTCGTTCTATAAATGGCAGAGGACGTCTTGTCTTGTATTTTGGACCACGCTTCTGAGGAAGCAGATCCAAAGACTTACCGCTCTGCTTATAACGGTTATAATACTTTAAGAAGCTTTTTCTGCAGGTGTCATTTGCCTTGTAAAAATCCATCGCCTTTTTATGCACCGGATGAGTCTTGTTTTTTACTTGCTCATATTCTTTTATTAAAAAACGATACTTCTCTAAATAGTTTCTCTCTAATGTTGAATCCTGACTGTTATTTCTCATCGCAACAAAATTTATTAAAGGTAAATTTTGTTACCGAAATATCTAACCTTTACAATTTCGACGAAGGAGAAATCTGCGCAAGTAACTCCGTAAAGAAAGGCACCAATCTTTGTAGAGCTACTTGCGCAGATTTCTCCTTCGTCGAAATGACAATACTCAAACAAATATCTTAATCTTTAAATTTTATAAAGAAAAATTTGTTAAAAACTTCACATTAAAAAACATCGTAGTCGTCTTATAATTCTTATTTTTATTCTTTATAAATAAGATTTTATGACATTACCTTTTATAGAAATAATCGAAGCCACAACAAGTGACCCTAATTTACTAATGTGGAAATTTTATGATGAAGATAAAGAAATAAAAAACGGAGCAAAATTAACCGTTCGCGAAAGCCAGCTGGTAATGCTTTTAAATGAAGGCCAGCTTGCCGATGTTTATCAACCGGGACTTCATACCTTATCTACAGAAAACATTCCAATTTTAAGCAAGCTGAAAGGCTGGAAATACGGTTTCGAAAGTCCGTTTAAAGTTGACGTTTACTTTTTCAACACACATCAATTCATCAATAATAAATGGGGAACTCCCGCTCCTATTCTGCTGAACGATCCACAATTTGGGCAAATCAGAATTCGCGCTTTCGGAAGTTTTGATATACAAATTGTTGATGTTGCCAAGTTTTTCCGTCAATATGCAGGAACCTATCAACAGCTAACCATTTTTGAATTGCAAAATCAATTAAGAGATTTTGTTGCGCCAAAATTTGGAGAAGTTTTAGCAAACGAAAACATAACCGTAACAGATGTAGCCGGAAATATTACCCAATTGGGTAAAAAAATCGAGCCATATCTAAAACCATATTTTCTTCAATTCGGAATTGAATTAACACAGTTTGTAATCACAAGCGTTACTCTTCCTGAAGAAGTTACGGCACATTACGACAAAATCACCAATATGAATATGGTAACCGATATGGATAAATTTACCAAATTCAATACCGCAACGGCAATTGGAGACAAAGGAACAGCGCTTCATGATGCAACCCAAAATGCATTAAGTATGGGAATTCTTTTAAATCAATTACAGCAAAATAAAGAAACGCCAAAAGAAGAAGTAAAAGATGACTTAACATCTAAACTTCAAAAACTAAAATCTTTATTTGATGCCGGTTTAATTGATGAAGATGAATTCAAAACAAAAAAATCCGAATTATTAAGCCAATTATGATGGAAGAGAAAAAAGTCAATTCGTTTTTAGACAGACTAAAACAAAAAGCTCAAAGCCAGACTAATTATGGCGGAGAAATGGAAATTAACGATGCCAAAATGAACGTCAGAGATTGTCCAAACTGCGGGGCAGGAAGAGCAAAACAAGACGGCGTAACACATTGCGCTTATTGCGGATTCGAGTTTATTACCGTAAAACTGACAGACGGAGTTTATATTAAAAAAGAAGATAATTCAATTTAAAAATCATATAACGTGTTCGGACTATTTAATAAATCAAAAGATTCAGAAAAAAAACAAGCGAATAAAGAAACCTTGCCGGAATGGTACGCAGAACTTCAGGAAACACAAACAAGATGGTTTTCATTTGCAGAAAAGCTTGAAGCCAAAATGGAAGAACTGGTAACAGCCTCAGTTCCTGAACTAAAACAAGTTTTACAGGAGGATGAGGATATGTACAAAAGAACTTTTCAAAGAGTATATTCTGGCGTAAACGGCCAGTTAAATAATATTAGAGACAAAGCCAGAGATACTTACGAAGAAAAAATTGACAGTATTTATTACGATCTGGATTCACAGATTTCTGTTCTGGACAAAAATCATGATTTGCTTTCAGATTTTAGAAGCGCCTGTTCAGATCGCTATAATGATTTTGACGAAAAATTCGATTATTGGAGAAAACAGCTCGAAAAAACTCAGGAACGCGATCTTGAAATCGAATACAAAAAAATATTAGACGAATACGAAGCCATCAAAAATAAATTCAGCTGTACACAATGCGGCGGAAATATCGAAATCGAAAAAATATTTTTAATCGAAACCTATATTTCATGTCCATATTGCAAAACACAAAATACTTTTGCACCAAGTACTCAGGCAAGAAATCTGCAGAATATCGCAAGAGGTTTAGCCGAACAAAGAACAGCTCATTTATACGAAGCTTTTGAAACCGAAGACAAAAAAGAACGTGAATTGTATCATCAGCGTCATGAATTGAGTTTGAGTAAAATTCATGAATCAGATAAAAAAGTGTTGAGCGAAATTCAGGCAAAAATGGATGATTTGGAAGAACAAAGACAATTTGTAATCAAAAATGCTCCAAAACTTTATGAAATTTATCTTCGTGCGATGTACGACGAATGGAATAAAATTACGCCTGATTTAAAGGAGCACAATGAAAAAATGTATGAAAATCAAATACGCAATAAATAATTATTAATCACTAAAAATCAACAAATGTTTAAAAAACTTTTTGGAGCTCTAACTGGAGACAGCAAACAGGAAAAACAAAATTACGAGCAGACACAAACTTCAAATGACAATTATGAAAATGATTATGAAGATAATTATCAGGAAGTTGAATATGATCCGGAAACATTACACGGAACACACTATTCTGTAGAAGATTTTGATGCCGAAGTAGCTGAAAGAGCCGAAGCATGGATTGCAGACGAACGCGCAAGCGGAGAAAACCTTGACGAAAAAGACATTCAAAACATATATTTCAATTACAGAAGAACAGTTTATACAGAATGGAACAACTGCGATTCTGACCAAATGATTCGTTTTGAGCACGCAAATTCATTAAAATACAGCGGAGTTCAAACTTCTGGTTTTGTAAAAGTAGACGAAAACAATCCGTTTCTAGAGCCAGTTCACGGAGTAGATTTAAGAACGTATACAGCAATGTGCCTTAAAATAAGTGCAGGAGTTGATTATCTTGAAGTTTGTAAAGCAATGGGATTTGAACCAGTTGTTTGGGAAGAATTAAACACAATCTGGCCACAGCGTATGGGCGAAGATACTTCGTTTACCGTTACCACTTTATTCGGACAATATTATGCTGAGAACGTAACAGTTCCTCAATTAGAAAACCTAAAAGCAGAGATTTCTGAAGAAGGCGCAGCAAATTTAGAAAGAATTAAAACAGACCGTTATTTCTACGAAGAATTGGCCGGAGCAAGACAAGCTGCTTACGAGTACGGACTTGACGGTGCGCAATGGATTTTGGAAAATTTCGGAATTAATTTAGCTGATTTCCAATCTGTGGCAATGCAGTGGATGACGGAGCAAAATCAAAACTGGAATTCGGCAGATATTACAGAATTCCATGATTACCAGCAGGCAAAACAAAAAGAATATGCTGCAAAATTTGCTGCTGAACAAGGCGGAAATATTGCGGATGATGTAAATTTCTAACATCCTTTTTATCAATATAAAATCCGGTTTGTTCCTTACAAATCGGATTTTTTTTGTTTTTACACTAACTTTACTTGGTTTTAAAAAAATTTAATTTAACAGAAAAAAGACTTCTATGGGCAAAAAAAAGATTTTGAGCCCGATAATTTTGCATTGCATTTTTTAAGCAATATTCATTTAATCAATTTTAAAAACTTGCAAAATGAAAACAAAAATTATACTTCTTTGCTTTGTTCTTCTTTCTGTATTAGGCTGTAAAAAACAAGAAGAACCAGTTACTGCTAAAAACGACAATAATAAGGCGGACCGCCTGGAACAATTATTAACCGGTAATCAAAGATTTCTTGACGGAAAATCACTTCATCCGCATCAGGATAAACAAACTGTTTTAGCAAATCAGGACGGGCAAAAACCATTTGCCGTTATCGTAACCTGTTCAGACAGCAGGGTTTCTCCGGAAATTGTATTCGATCAGGGAATTGGGGATTTATTTGTAATTAGAAATGCCGGAAATTTAATTTCTGATATCGACATGGGAAGTATCGAATATGCTGTAGAACATCTTGATGCCAAATTAATAGTCATTTTAGGCCATACAGAATGCGGAGCTATTAAAGCTTACATAAATGATAAAGACGGAGCTTACAAAAAGCACTTCAACCATATCGATAATATTGTAGAAACTATCGCTCAGGAAAATGAAGAAATTGAAGCTGATAAAATTTCTCCAAAAGCCAGCAATTATTTAGGTGCCATAGACGCCAATATTAAACATTCAGCAAAGATGGTTCAGGACAATCCTATCGTAAAAGAACATAAAGCGACAATCGTTTCAATGCGCTATGATGTTCATACAGGAAAAGTTACAAAATTGTAATATCCTAAAAAACCAATTAAACAAAATCCGGATTGCAAAAAACAATCCGGATTTTTTTTCTTTAAATATCTAATTTATCTTTTTTTCATAAGCCAATAAAGTGGTATTTTTGCGACACCAAATCTAATCTTCGCCTGCGATGAAAAAAATATTCTTCATTACTTTAATAACCTTGTTTTCATCAAGTATATTATCTTCTCAAACAAAAAAAGAAAATACCGTTTCAGACTCACAAAACGTTTTTGCAAGACCTTATGATTATGTAAATGATTTCGAAAAAATCCTAAAACCTGATCAGATAACAAGTCTTACAACTACTTTAAAAGCATTTGAAAAACAATTTCTTTATAAAATTACTGTCGTAACAATCTCATCAATACAACCTTACACTACATTTCCGGATTATGCTTTAGAATTAGATAAATATCTGGCAAAAGATCCAAAACTAGATCCCACTATTTTAATTGTAGTAAGCAAAGAATTAAGACAGATTCAGGTACAAAGTATCGATCTTATTCGTTACAAATTAAGCGACAACGATACACAGGGCATTATAACAACCTACGCCGTTCCTGAATTTAAAAAAGGAGATTATGGCAAAGGTTTAGAACTCGCTATCGAGCAGATTATGGCTAAACTAAAAACCTATTAATTCATTTTCATCAAAAACTGATAATCAAAATAGCAAAATCCGATTTGTGAAAACAGATCGGATTTTTTCATTTTCAACTGTTAAAAAACATTTCCTTCGAAATTAATTTTAATAACTTTATCCATAAATAACAGTTTTATGAAAGATATCAGTATCGTTGAATTCACTTCCAATTTAGGCTTAAAAGAACCTCAACCCGGAAAAGAACCTGGCGTAAATCGTTTGCCCGACTGGTTATGGAAACATAATTTGCATAAAACCATAAATGCTAAAAATATCATACGCGTAGATCCGCCGAAATATTCCAATCTTAAAGATCCCGAAACCAATATTTTAAACGCAGATTCTCTTGTTACATATTCCAGAGAGCAAGCGTATTTGATAAATAATTTGCTAAGTGCCAATAAATTTCCGTTTGTATTAGGCGGAGATTGCAGCATACTTTTAGGTGTTGCCATGGCTTTGAAACAAAAAGGAAATTACGGATTGTTTTACCTTGACGGCCATACAGATTTTATGGACGTTTCTTTATCTGAAACCGGCGGCGTTGGCGGAATGGCAGCTTCTATCGTGACAGGAAACGGTCCTGAAAAACTTACGAATATTTTAAATTTAATTCCGTATATAAAAGAAGATAATCTTTGGTGCGTGGGCAATCGCGAATACGACGATGAATACGAAAATGAAATCAGGAAATCATCTGCAACTTATATCAGCCTTCAGGAACTTCGCAAACAAGGCATTGCCAATTGCGTAAAAAAATTCCTTTCAGAAATCGAAAATAAAAATTTAGACGGTTTCTGGCTGCATATCGATGTCGATGTACTAAACGACTTAATAATGCCATGTGTAGACAGCAGAACTCCAGACGGTTTAACGTACGATGAATTTAATGAACTTACCTCCTATCTATTTAAAAATGAAAAACTAAGCGGACTTGAAATTACAATTCTAGATCCGGATTTAGACACAACAGGACAATACACAAAAGATTTTGTTGCTAATATTACTTCGACTTTCAATACACATTTTAGCAACTAAATTCAGTCGAAACAAAACATTTCTTATAATAATCTGGGCGTTACCTACGGCCGGGCTGTCCACTGTATCTTTTATGGCGAACCCCGCCATAAAAGGATGCCGCTCCCATCCCTAACGCAAAACGGTTTCATAAGAAATTTAACGTACTCATTTCAAATAAAAAAACTACTTTTAAATCAAAATCAACAACTTATCATTTAATGAAAATAGTAGAAATTAGAGAAAGTGATTTTGAACCTTTAAAAACTTTATTTTTAAAAGAAAGACAAAGAACTTTTTCGTGGCTAGATATTTCGGAATTTCAATTAGATGACTTTGAAAAACATACACGCGGAGAAGACATTCTCGTAGCTCTTATCGATGATGTTCCAGTTGGATTCATTTCGATTTGGATGCCGAATAGTTTCATTCATCATTTATATATCGATGAGGAATATCAAAACCAAAAAATTGCAACCGAATTAATAAAAGCCGCTATTCAAAAAACTAAACTTCCGCTTACTTTAAAATGTTTAGAAGAGAATATAAAAGCCGTAGAATTTTATAGAAGAAAAGGATTTATCGAGAAAACAAAAGGACGTTCTGAAAACGGAACTTACATTTTATTTGAGCTTTCAAAAGATATTAATTAAAAATCAAAATCATGAGCAAAGAAATTCAGGAATACAATGATTCTCAAAATATCGAAGACAAAAAAATATGTGATATTTTAAGTTCAGAAATTAATGCATTTCTGCATGAAGCCGAAAGCAAAATATGGCATCGGCATCCGGTTTGGTTTTTAGACGGAAATCCGGTTGCCGGTTACAGTAAACTAAAAGATTCTGTGCGATTGCTTTTCTGGAGCGGACAATCATTTGATGAACCAAAACTTCAAAACGAAGGCAGCTTTAAAGCCGCCGAAGCCCGTTATACTTCATCTGACCAAATTAATATTGATGATTTAAAAAGATGGCTCGAAAAAGCCCGAAATATTCAATGGGATTATAAAAATATAGTAAAACGAAAAGGCCAGTTAATACGTTTGAAATAACTTCAAATTCCATTTTCAAATCACTTTAACGCAACTATTTAGCTTTTTTTCATCTACAAATTAACTAACCTAAATTGTATACCGATGAAAAATGTTTTACTATTATTCGCTTTATTTTTATTGCTTTCCTGCAACAATGATGATGACTCTAACAATAATCGCTTAGAAGGCAGATGGAGTCTGGTTAAAAAAACCGGAGGATTTGGCGGTCCTAATGCACCAGAAGACATAACTCAAAAAACGGTGCTTGAATTTTCAGAAAAAAAAGTAAAAACCTACGCAGGCGCCACACTTATCAATGAAAAGAATTATTATATCGCTATCAAAAAATCAATTTTAGGCGGAGACAGAAAAATGATTGTTATCGATAAAGGCAATTCTCTTACACAGGAATTTTATATAGACCGTTCTTATGAAATTAAGGGCAAAAGATTAATCCTCGTAGAAGAATGCGCAGATTGTTCGACACTAGAGTATGAACGCATTAAGTAAGTTTAGAGTTAGGAATTATGAGTTATGAGTTCACTCTTTGTGTATAATACAACTCATAACTCATAACAACTTAATTAAGAACAAATTTTAATTAATAAATAAAAAATATTTATCGATAAACAATAAATCACTATATTTACTGCATACTTATTTTAAATCAAAATATTATGTCAACAAAATCAACTTACATTTTAAAGTTCTTAAACGTAATGTCGTGGATTGCTTTTATTGGACTATGTATTAAAGCAGGTACACTTTTAACCTCTTACGGAATTAGTATGTTTTTCAACGAAGTTGGAGCAAAGAACCTTCAATTAGGTTTAGATCTGTCTCAATTAAAAGCGTATGATGTTGTAGATTATTCTATTATGGTTTTCTCTATAACCATAATTACAATTCTCGAAGCTTTGGTATTTTACTCGGTAATTCAAATTTTCCTTAAAATTAATTATGTTAGTCCGTTTCATGAAACCATCGGAAAACTGATTCAAAAAATGAGTGCGTTTTCATTTTTAGTGGGTATTTTCAGCAACGTAATAGCAAATTATACTCAAAAATTTACAGCAATAGGCATTCCGCTTCCAAATCTTACAGAACATATCGGGCTTGGTGATGCTTTCTTATTTTTTGCCGGAATTTTATATTTTATCTCACAGCTTTTTGCAAAAGGAATCGAACTTCAAAAAGAAAGCGAATTAACCATATAGTTATGCCCATAATAGTAAATTTAGACGTAATGATGGCCAAACGAAAAATGTCATTAAATGAACTTTCAGAAAAAGTAGATCTCACTTTATCAAATCTTTCCATCCTAAAAACAGGCAAAGCAAAAGCGGTACGTTTTAGTACATTAGAAGCAATTTGCAAAGTTCTCGAATGTCAGCCGGGAGATATTTTAGAATATGTGGAAAAATAATTTTATAGAATTTTTATTTGTATTTTCGTATTAAAGAGAACTTCGCGTTCTCTTTTTTGATTTCATAATTTTCTAAATCAAACCTCAAAATGAACATCTTAATCGTTTACAGCCATCCGAGCAAAAAATCGTATACATTTCAGGTTTTAGAAAAGCTGAAATCAGAAATAGCAAAACAAAACTGGAATCTTGAAATTTCAGATTTATACGCTTCCAATTTCCAGAGTGATATGTCTGAAGAAGAATATGACAGAGAAGGTTTTGCAAAACTTGATCTGCCCATTTCAGAAGATGTTTTGGCAGAACAGGAAAAAATAGAAAAAGCCGACTGCATTATTTTTCTGTATCCGGTTTGGTGGAGCGATTGTCCGGCAAAATTAAAAGGCTGGTTCGACCGGGTTTATTCAGCTGGATATGCCTACGGACAAACGGATAATTTCCCAAAAATGAAAACCATTCCGTTTGGACTTGTTATTTGTACCGCTGGACATCCAAATGATTTTTTAACCGAAATTAAAATGGCACAAAGCATGGAAACCATTATGCTGGAAGATCGTTTAGGAAAACGTTTCAATAATAAAGAAATGCTTATTCTGGGCGGAACTCTTGAATTAGAAAAAGTTATGGAAAATCATTTTTTGCAGATTGAAAACATATGCAGGAAAATAAAGCAGTATTTCATTTAAATAAATTATTTTAGAATTAAAATTAATTTTAAAATGGCTGTAAAGAAAAGTGTATTAGAAAAGATGTCTGATTTTGAATTGGAAAAATATATTAAGCCCGAAACCACATTTGTTCCCGAAGCCACTAAAATTGCCTTTGAAATACTTAAAAAAAGAGGGCGTCAATTTTCAGATGAAGAAATAGATTCCATTAATTTACTGATTAATAAAAAGGAAGAAAAAAAAATACGTCCGATACATGAAAATCATATAAAATCATCAAATTTTATTTTTATTTCGATAGCTCTAGGAGTAATAAACTTAATTGTAGCTATGTATGTAGACACTAAAATTGAATTTATTCCGGCTAGCATAGCTTTTATTTTTCTTGTAATTCTAGGATACTTTGTTCGTAAAGGGCGTGAGTTAAAAGTTCTTCTTTTAGTATTATTTTCAATTGGATTATTAGGTTCTATACGTACTTTAATTTTTAATTTAACCAATTTTCCATTGAACGGAATTCTAAGTCTTTCTCAAATAATATTACAATTTTGGGCCGTAATTTTTCTATTTATGATTCCAAAGGAATTTGAAAGCATAAAAAGTAACGAATTTGAATTATGGCTTTCTGGCAAAAATGAAGAAGACACTCAAAAATAACAAATGAGAAAACCTGCAGAATGGATATAATGAAATAATAAAACTAAGCCTTCTAAAAATATAAACCAATGAAATTATTCAATTTTTCAAAAAACAAACCCGAAGATAACGAAGAAGACAGATTAGAAAATTACGCCGAAATGCTTAATTGCAAACTATTGTTTATCGATGAACCTAAAATAGATGGCGACAAAATTTTAGACGAATTAAAAAAGCATTTTGATAATGTAGAAAACGTCAGCAAAGACAAATCTTTTATATTTCAGTTTTCTGATTTTCAAATTGAACTGGCAGACGCGACAATTCCGGCGCAATGTCTTATTGCAGTTCCAGATGATGGGAAATTCGAAGTCGAAATTCCTGACACTGCTTTTCAGCAAAACTGGCATTGGCCTGAAGCGGAAGAAATGGTCCGAAATTGTAATTACGAAATATTAGTTACTGATTTTATGTCCAGAACTCTGCCTTATAAAGAAAGATTCAATTTGTATATGGAATTTTTAGCGGCAGTGACCAAAATAACACAGCCAAACGCTATTTATTCATTTCATGCAGAAAAAATAATAAATCCTGTTGAATTTATTGATGCCTGGGAAAGCGGACATAACTCAATTCTCGACATACTTTGCAATGTAAGATTATACAATATTTCTGATTCCGAAAATAATGAACTTATAATGGACAGCGTTGGGCTTCATTCTTTTGGACTTCCCGATTTTCAAATTAAATTCTCAGAATTCGAATTTGAGGCCAACGATATAGCAAATCTTCTCTGGAACTATGTTTATTATGTTTTTGAATATGGCGATGTAATAGAAAACGGAAATACTCTTGAAGGAACTGAAAGCGGGTCAAAATGGGTATGCGAACGAGAAATGGCAATAATTTTACCGGAACGCGTAGTACTTAATGTTCAGCCCGATTAGATTTTGATTGCGTATCAAAATATTGATACAATCATTCAATTAGAAAAACTTCCGGCCTAAAAAATTTCCGTATCTTGCATAGAACAAAAACGGCTGTCATGGTACAAAATATTGAAAACCTAATTCCGCATAGACCACCCTTCCTTTTTGTCGACGAAATACTATCTTATACAAAAGAGGAAATAATAGGCACTAAAACATTTGCAGAAAAAGACAATTGGCTAAAAGGAAGTTTTACTGATTTTGAATTTATTCCCGGCACTATTTTAATCGAAGCAATGGCACAATGCGGAGGCGCAGGAGTAAAGCTTTTAGGAGTAGCAGATGGTGTATTTGGTTTAGTAAGCATTGAAAATGCTGAGTTTTACAGTGGAGCAAAATTTGGTGATGAAATAAAATTTGTAGTAGAAAACATCCGCTTAAGCGAAAAAATAATCAAACAACAAGGAACTGCTTATATTGACAACAAACCCATTTTGAAAGCAGGCTGGATGTGTGTGAAAATTTCTTGAAATATTTTTTAAATAAAACTATTCTTACAAATAAAATTTATACTTTCGCAAAGAATTTATAGAATAGATATGGAAAATCACAATACTGAAGACTCAGTTTTTCAGGAAATACCAACAGAAAAAATTTATACAGAAAAACAAATTAGACTAGGAACCTTTTTTTGCGGTCCGTTAGTTGCCGGTTATTGTTTAGCAGAAAATTTTAAAGCTTTTGGTGATAAGGAAAAAGCAAAAAAAACTTGGTTAATTACAATTCTTTCTTCTTTCTTGGTCATTCTTCTTATATTTTCAATTCCCGAGAATATTAATATTCCAAACATTATTTTTCCAATTATTTATACTGGAATAGCTTCTTTCATTATAAAAAAATATCAAGAAAAAGATATCAAAAAGCATTTAGAAAATGGAGGTGAAACTTTTGGAGGCTGGAGAACAGTTTTGATTGGTCTTATTAGTTTAGCTGCATTTTGTTTAGTAATTATTGGTGCTTATATTTTATTAGACTTGGCTTTATAAAATTATTGTTAATTAACTTTGTCCGAAACATACCTTAAAATTGTCTTTTAAACACCTTAATCAATTGATTTTTAGATTGTAAATTTACTTTACTAATTTTATAAATCAATAAAAATGAGTGCTATAGATTTTACAACCGCATTATTAGTCGATCAATCTGCTCAGGAAGTTTTTAAAGCCGTTACCAATGTGCGAGGCTGGTGGTCAGAAGAAATTGAAGGCAATACAGCTAATTTAAATGATGAGTTTGATTATCATTACGAAGATATTCATCACTGCAAAGTACAATTAATCGAAGTAATTCCGAATCAGAAAATAGTCTGGCTCGTAAAAGAAAACTACTTTAAATTTACAGAAGACAAAACAGAATGGACAGGTACTAAACCCACTTTTGAAATTTCTGAAAAAGACGGAAAAACAGAACTTCGTTTTACACATTTCGGCTTAACTTCAGAATATGAATGTTTCGAAATTTGCCGCAACGCCTGGACAAACTACATTCAAAACAGCCTTAAAAAACTAATTGAAACCGGAAAAGGTGAACCAAACGCAACTGGAAAACCACAAACCGAAAACGAAAAGAAATTATCTCAAAATTAAAGTTTTGCCACAGATTAAAGGATTAACTTAGATTTTTTAATCCTTTTAATCCTTTTAATCTTTTTAATCTGTGGCAAAAAACCTTAGCATCTTACTAACTTAGAACCTTAGCCACTTTTAAGCTACAACAATCATAGATTTGACTACAGCTGTGTTTTTGATGTTCCGCAACTTTGTAATATCAAAAATTAGAACTTATGAAAATTATAATTACAGGTTCTTTAGGGAACATCAGCAAGCCATTAACGGCAGAATTAGTTCAAAAAGGACATTCGGTTACAGTTATTACAAGCAGTAACGAACGACAAAAAGAAATAGAAGTATTAGGCGCAAAAGCAGCTATTGGTTCTGTAAATGATTTGAGTTTTTTAACCCAGACCTTTACTGGTGCAGATGCCGTTTATTGCATGATTCCGCGTGCGAATTATTTTGATCCGAATTTGGATTTAGATGCATTTACCCGCAAAATCGGGAATAATTATGCAGAAGCTATTAAAAAATCTGGCGTAAAAAGAGTTGTATTTTTAAGCAGTATTGGTGCACATTTAAAAGAAAAATCAGGAATTATTCAGCGTTATAATGAAATCGAAAGCGTTTTAAACCAGCTTTCAGATGTTTCGATAACATTTATGCGTCCAACATCATTTTATTACAATTTGCTGGCTTACATTCCTTCAATCAAAAATCAGGGATTTATTGCGGCAAATTATGGAGCCGATTCTACAATTCCGTGGGTTTCTCCCAATGATATTGCCAGCGCTATTGCCGAAGAACTTACTACTCCGCTTGACGGCAAAAAAATTCGTTATGTAGCCAGCGAAGAATTAACCGGACACGAAACCGTAAAAATTCTGGGCGAAGCCATAGGAAAACCAAATTTAGAGTGGAAATTAATTAGCGATGAAGAAACCTTAAACGGATTAATTTCTGTGGGAATGCAGCCTAAAATCGCAAAAGGTCTTGTTGAAATGTATGCTGCACTATACAACGATACTCTGGGAGCAGATTATTATGCAAATCGTCCAGCTCAATTAGGAAAAACAAAAATGGCAGAATATGCCAAAGAATTTGCAGCAATTTATAACCAAAAATAGGTAACTTAGGCTATGGCAAATCAGCAACCACATCGAATAAAAAGCATCAGCGAATTTCATCAGTTTAGAGATTTGCCAAAGCCTGAGCATCCGCTTGTAAGTGTTTACAATTTTCAAGATTTAAAATATCTCAACGAACAAGAACCCAAAAGCCTCATTCTTGATTTTTATTCCATTGCATTAAAAAGAAACGCCAATGCCAAAATGCGCTACGGCCAGCAGGAATATGATTTTAAAGAAGGCGTAATGCTGTTTATAGCGCCCGGACAGGTTTTTTCAATTGAAGGAAATTCTGAATTACAGCATACAGGTTATTCGTTATTGATTCATCCTGATTTTTTATGGAATACACCGCTTGCGCAGAAAATTAAGCAATACGAATATTTTGGCTATGCCGTTCATGAAGCGCTTCATCTTTCTGATAAAGAAGAAAAAATGGTTATTGATCTTATGAAAAATATTCAGCAGGAATATCAATCTAATATCGATAAATTCAGTCAGGATGTAATTATTGCGCAAATCGAATTATTACTCACCTATTCAGAACGTTTTTACAACAGACAGTTTATAACCCGCAAAATAAGCAATCATCAAATTCTGGCACGTTTAGAAAAACTTCTCGACGATTATTTCAATCAGGATTCACTGGCAGAAAAAGGACTTCCAACTGTACATTTTATAGCCGAAAACTTAAATGTTTCTCCCAATTATCTAAGCGGATTATTAAAGCATCTTACGGGACAGAGCACCCAACAGCATATTCACAATAAACTAATCGAAAAAGCAAAAGAAAAACTTTCGACGACAAACTTAACCGTAAGCGAAATTGCTTTTGAATTGGGTTTTGAACATCAACAATCTTTCAGTAAATTATTCAAAACCAAGACCAATTTTTCGCCTTTAGAATTCCGACAATCTTTCAATTAAAAAAAATAAATATAAAGAATCATAATTTTCCTATATTCGTAAGAACAAAAAAAAATAAAAATTATGGATCCTTATTTAAGGAATACTTTAGCTGTAATAGCCGGAATAGCGGTTGGAAGTTTAGTAAATATGAGTATCATTGCTTTAGGCGAGTCATGGATTCCGCTTCCGGATGGAGTCGATAATAAAACAATGACAGGACTTCAAAACACCATGCATCTATTCGAAATAAAGCATTTTCTTTTTCCATTTTTAGCCCACGCAACAGGAACCTTTTTTGGTGCCGTTACTACAGCATTAATTGCCATAAACCATAAGAAGAAATTAGCTCTTGGTATTGGTGCTTTTTTTCTTTTTGGAGGAATCGTAATGGTGTGTTCTCTTCCCTCTCCTATTTGGTTTACAATAGTAGATTTAGTTTTTGCTTATATACCGACGGCTTATCTGGCTTTAAAACTGGCCTGCAGAAAACAGAAAAAAACAGAATAATTAGATTATGAGCGAGAAAACACCCAAGCAAAAACCTGCAAAAATGTGTTACAGTCACATTGGCGGAAAACTGGGTCAGCTGCTCGCCGTAACTTTTGCTGAAAAAGGCTGGATCGCCAGGAAAAACCCAGCTGACAAACACTTTTATATTACTGATTTAGGACAAAAAGAATTCGCTAAATTAAGTATTGATCTTTCTCAGATAAAAGCAGAAGACTTATAGAATTTCCTTTTTCTTTTAATTCAAAACGTACTCCTAAATTTCTTACCTTAGTTTGCTTTTAAATCTTTAAATTATGACTAAGAAAGAAATTGCTCAAAACTTCTTAAAGCTTGCTGCAAGCGGACATTCGCATGAAGCATTCCGATTGTATGTAGGCAAAAATTTCAAACACCATAATTCTCATTTTAAAGGTGATGGCGAAACTTTAATGCTGGCCATGGAAGAATCATCCCGAAAAAATCCCCATAAAATTTTTAAAATTCATCATATTTTAGAAGATGATAATCTGGTTGCGGTGCATTCGCATTTGCAGCAGACTCCAACTGATATTGGTTTTGCCGTTGTTCATATTTTAAAATTTAAAGAAAATAAAATTATAGAGCTCTGGGATTTAGGACAGCCAATTCCATCTGAATCAATAAATGAAAATGGAATGTTTTGATTTAATGGTTATTGTTAATTAT
The DNA here is from genome assembly GCF_039595935.1 of Flavobacterium sp. Taxonomy (NCBI): domain Bacteria; kingdom Pseudomonadati; phylum Bacteroidota; class Flavobacteriia; order Flavobacteriales; family Flavobacteriaceae; genus Flavobacterium; species Flavobacterium sp. The sequence continues at coordinate 1,225,434 of NZ_JBCNKR010000004.1, forward strand.
TAATAATTAATAATTAATTATGAGTTGAAAACTGTGACTGTGACTAAAAAACGAGACTAAAAACCCAAAAAACCAAGATTACAAAATGAACTTTCTATCTAAAACCTTTTTCTTCTTTTCATTGATTCTTCTTTTTTCAGGCTGTAATTCATTTGCTCAGAAAAAAGACAATTACAGCGCACAAATCGACAGTGTTGTTATTAATAGCACTTCTCCGGTTTTTAATGGCGTAGTTTTAATTTCGAAAAACGGAAAAACTCTATATTCGGCAGCAAAAGGATTTGCCAATTTTGAGACTAAGAAACCTTTAATGATAGATTCTCAGTTTGAAATCATGTCAAACAGTAAACAGGTTGCGGCGGTTTTACTTTTATTAGAAGTTGAAAAAGGCAAAGTTGATTTACAATCTCCAATTAAAAAATACCTTCCGGAATTGACACAGTCCTGGGCAGATTCGGTTACAGTTCACCAGCTTTTAAATCATACTCACGGAATTGTCGATTTGCAAAAACCTTTGGCATTTAAACCCGGAACTCAGTTTAGTTATGGAAATTTAAGCTTTAGCCTTGTCGAAAAAATTGTTGAATTAAGCACTCAAAAAACGTATACAGAAGTTGCCAATGCACTCTTCAAAAAGCTGAAAATGAACAATACATTTTGCTATTCTAAAGACAGAATACAAAATCTTGCAAAGGGATATTACAATGTAAAAAATGTTTTAGAACCGGTAACTTCAACTCAAATTACGCCTCAAAGTTTAGGTGCTGATGGAATTGTTTCTACTGTAAACGACTTATCGATCTGGAATAATAATCTTCATAAAGGAAAAATTCTAAAACCTGAAACCTATCAATTAATGTTGAAATATACGATTTCAGCACAGCATAATTTCTTTGGAAAAGCTGAGGAAGGTTACGGATACGGAATTAAAATTATCGAAAAAGAAGCTGTAAAATATGTTGGTCATACAGGTCTGGGCGACGGATTTTCTTCTGTAAATTTGTATTTCCCGGAAAGCGGTGTCAGTTTAGTTGTTTTAGAAAATCAAATGAATGAAAATCGGGATTTGTTCTATATTTCTGAATTTAAAATCAAAAATATTGTGTTGAAAAGCGATTTAGTTCAAAAAAAATAATAGTAATGGCAAAAAATAAAACCACAGAAACAGAAAGCAGCGTCATCGATTTTATAAATGCTGTAGACAGTGAAGCTAAAAGAAATGATGCTTTTGAGTTGGTAAAAATAATGACAGAAATCACAGGTTTTGAGGCTAAAATGTGGGGACCAAGCATTATTGGTTTTGGAGCTTATCATTATAAATACGCCACAGGACATGAAGGTGATGCGCCACTGGCCGCTTTTTCTCCCAGAAAAGCAGCAACGACTATTTATTTCTATTTACCCGAAAATCAAAGAGAAGAACTTTTTTCGAAACTAGGGAAATACAAAGTTTCTAAAGCCTGTATTTATGTTAAAAAACTAGCCGACATTGATATTGAAATTTTAAAAAAGATAATTTTGTTATCAATTGAATATACTCTAAATCTATACCCTTCAAAATAAAAAATGATCACATTCTTAATTCTATTATTAGTAATAGTTCTTATCGTTTATAATTTTTTACAGCATCCAAAATTCGGAAAAAAACCTTCCGGTGAAAGATTAGCTTTAATCGAAAAATCACCCCAATATAAAAACGGAAAATTCGAAAACCAGAGTTTTACACCAGATCTTGCAGAAGGAGAAAGCTTTATCGGCGTTTTATTCGAATTTCTCTTCAAAAAAGTAGACCGAAAAGTTCCAACAGATTTAATTCCGTCAATTAAAACTAATTTGCTTGAACTTCCTCTCGATCAGGATGTTTTGGTTTGGTTTGGGCATTCTTCTTATTATATTCAGCTTGAAGGAAAACGTTTTTTAATTGATCCCGTTTTCAGCGGTAACGCCTCTCCTATTTCGGGAACAACAAAATCATTTAAAGGAAGCGATATTTATACCGCCGATGATATTCCGGAAATTGATTATTTATTGATAACACACGATCATTACGACCATTTAGATTATAAAACTATTCTGGAATTAAAACCTAAAATCAAAAAAGTTATTACTGCACTTGGCGTTGGGTCACATTTTGAATTTTGGGGATTTCCAAAAGAAAATGTTATCGAAAAAGACTGGTTTGAAAAAATTGAATTAGATGAAAATCTAACGCTTTATACAACTCCTTCAAGACATTTTTCGGGCAGAAGTTTTAAACGCTGCAACACGCTATGGACTTCATTTGTTCTGCAAGCCAAAGATTTTAAAATGTACTTGGGCGGAGACAGCGGTTACGACAAACATTTTGCCGAAATTGGAGATAAATACGGTCCGTTTGACATTGCTTTACTAGATAATGGTCAGTACAATCAAAAATGGAAATATATTCACAATATGCCCGAGGATGTTATAAAAGCAATTAAAGATCTTAAAGCAAAACGGGTATTTCCTGTGCATTCTTCTAAATTTTCTCTTTCACTGCATGCCTGGGATGAGCCTTTGATTAAAGTTTCTGAACTGAACGCTAATTCTGAAAATCCAGTTCCGTTAATTACGCCAATGATTGGTGAATTAGTCGAACTGAAAAACGAAAAACAAGAGTTTAAACAATGGTGGAAAGGGGTGAATTAATTTTAGATTGCAGATTTTAGATTTTTAGGAAAACCTGAAACTTGAAACAAAAAAACTAAAATACTCCTTTGTCACCCTGAGCGAAGTCGAAGGGCACGCAAAGGTCTTCGACTTCGCTCAGCCTGACAACACTTGAAAACTTAAAAACCTGAGACAAAAAAATGAAACAAAAAATAAACTTATTTATAATATTTTTTTTGCTTGCATCGAATCTCTTTTCGCAAAATACCTATGTCTTTTTAGGATCGTATAATAGAGATAAAACAGCAGAAGCGATTCAGGTTTTTCAATTGGATACTTTAAATGGAAAACTGACAAAAATTACGGCGGTTAAAAACATTGTAAATCCATCTTATTTGACGATTTCTCCTAACGGAAAATATGTTTATGCCTGTACAGATACAAAAACGCCAAATGCGGGAAGTATAACGAGTTTTGAATTTAATCCTGAAAACAAAAGCCTGACATTTTTAAACAGTCAGCGAAGCGGCGGCGAAAATCCGGTTTATGTTACTGTACATAAAAGCGGAAAATGGCTCTCAAATGCAAATTACACAGAAGGAAGTGTTTCAGTTTTTCCGATTTTAGAAAATGGAAAAATCGATTCAATCGCACAGAATTTTCAATATGCTGACGGAAGCACACATAAGGAAAGACAAACAAGATCTCATGTACACTCTGCTGTATTTTCACCTCAATTCGATTATTTATTTTTACCCGATTTAGGAGCCGATAAAATTCGTTGTTATGCTTTTGATGAAAATCTGAAAAAACCTTTGATCGAGACGCAAAATTCGTTTACAAAAACTGATTTAGAAGCCGGACCGCGGCATTTTACTTTTCACCCAAATCAAAAATTTGGTTATTGCATTGAAGAAATGGCCGGACAAATCAGTGTTTATAAGTATGAAAAGGGTGTTTTAAATAAAATTCAGCGTATTGCCACACATACTGATAAAATAAAAGACGGATTTGAAAGCTCTGATATTCATATTTCTCCAGACGGAAAATTTCTGTACGCCACAAACCGCGGCAAAGAAAACAACATTGCCATATTTTTTATAGATGAAAACGGTCTCTTGAAAAACATTGGTTATCAATCGACTTTAGGAAAACATCCGCGAGTTTTTACAATCGATGAAAGTGGTAAATTTCTAATTGCATCAAATGTGATTACAGGAAATGTAATTGTTTTTAGAAGAAATCCTAAAACCGGACTACTTAAAAAAACAGGAAAACAAATAAAAATGGAAAATGTTTCCTGCGTACAGATTAAGAAATACTAACAAAAAAACTAAAAAATGACAACACCATATTTCAATTTACAACCAGATTTTCTGGAAGATGAAATTACAAAATTAGTTCCGTTAAAAGAAAGTGATTTTGAAGAATTGTATAAAGTCGCTTCAGATCCTTTAATTTGGGAACAGCACCCAATGAAAGACCGCTATAAAAAAGAAGTATTTCAGTCTTTTTTTGAAGCCGCTATAAATTCGAAAGGTTCATTTTTAATCTTAGATAAGCAGACAAATGAAATAATGGGCACAACTCGTTATTACGACTATAATCCTGAGAAATCAAGTGTAGCAATTGGATATACTTTTATTTCCAGAAAATATTGGGGCGGTCCTTATAATAATTCAACTAAAAAATTATTGATTGACTATGCATTTCAACATGTAGACTCAATACTTTTTCATATCGGAGCAGAAAATTTCCGTTCACAAAAAGCCGTATCAAAATTAGGCGCAGTAAAAATAAACACTATGGTTGTTAGCAGCAATGGCATAAACATACCGCATTTTGAATATTTATTGAGTAAGAAGTAATTAGTGAAAAGTGATTAGTGAAAAGTAAGATGTAAACAAATTATATTTATCCTCTCAAATTTAACTTCTAACATTTAACTTCTAACATTTAACTTCTAACATTTAACTTCTAACATTTAACTTCTAACATTTAACTTCTCACATTTAACAAAAAAACAAATGAAAAATATCACTGTATTTTGCGGTTCGAGTTTTGGTACCGAAGAAATATATAAAGAACAAGCAGAATTACTGGGAAAAACTCTGGCCAAACAAAATATTGGTTTGGTTTATGGAGGTGCGAACGTAGGTTTAATGGGAGCCGTCGCCGATGGTGCATTGAGCGAAAACGGAACCGTAATTGGTGTTCTTCCTAATTTTTTAAGATCAAAAGAAATCGCACATCAGGGCTTAACAGAATTGATTTTGGTAGAAAGTATGCACGAGCGAAAAACCAAAATGAGTGAGTTATGCGATGGCGTTATTGCACTTCCGGGTGGTTTTGGAACTCTGGAAGAGCTTTTTGAAATGCTTACCTGGGCTCAACTCGGACTTCATAAAAAACCAATTGCTATTTTAAACATTAGCGGCTTTTATGATTCGCTTTTAGAATTACTTGAAACAATGACCGAAAAAGGTCTTTTGAAAGAAGTAAACAAAAACATGCTTTTGGTTAGCGATGATATTGATGATTTATTAGAACAAATGAAAAATTACGTTGCTCCTACTGTTGGAAAATGGATTGATAAGAAAACCTCTTAAATTATAATTATATATATTCGCAATCCGAAAACAAATAAAACCAACCATTAATTCAAAAATGAAAAAACCATTATTGCTACTGCTTTTTATTTTAAGCATGCATTCTTATTCTCAAATAAATTTTGAAAAAGGCTATTTTATAGACAACAATGATAAAAAAACCGAATGTCTTATTAAAAATTTAGACTGGCGTAATAATCCTAATGAATTTGAATACAAATTAGACCTAGAAGATCAATCTCAAAAAATCAATATTACACAGTCGAAAGAATTCGGAATTTATAATGTTTCAAAATACGTAAGACAAACTGTAAATATTGACCGTTCAAGAACAATTTTAAGCGAACTGGATTATGATAAAAGTCCAAAATTCAATGAAGAAAAATTATTTTTGAAAGTTTTAATTGAAGGAAAAGCCAATTTATATCAATATGAAAACTCAGATATCAGCCGTTTCTTTTTTAAGACTGACAATACACCTATTACACAATTAATTTGGAAATCTTATAAAATATCAGATACTGAAATAGGAGAAAACAACACATTTAGAAATCAAATCTATACAGAATTAAAATGTGAAAGTATTAACATTCAAAGCGTTAAATATCTCAATTATAAAAAGACGGATTTATCTAAAATTTTTGCAAAATACAATCAATGTCAAAACTCTGAGTTTACGAATTTTGAAACTACACAAAAGAAAGATTTGTTTAATTTAACTATCAGACCTGGTATCAAGTCTTCAACTTATTCTGCTCAAAATGACATTATGAGTTCATACAATACTAATTTTGGAAACAAAATTGGATTTAGACTAGGTGTAGAAGCTGAGTTTATCATGCCATTTAATAAAAATAAATGGGCAATTATTCTGGAACCAACCTACCAATCTTATAAAGCTGAAAAATTACAGGAAAATATGACGTCAAAAGTTGATTATAGTTCAATCGAAATACCTATTGGAATCAGGCATTATTTTTTCTTAAATAATAATTCAAAAATATTCATCAACGGTCAATATGCTTTAGATTTAACTTTAAATAAAGACGCCTCATTTAAAAGTACTAATGGTCCTGTTAACGAATTAAAAATTGAATCTCCCGGAAGTTTTGCTTTTGGTTTGGGTTACAATTATCAAAAAAGATACAGTGCAGAAATCAGAATGGGGCTTTCCAGAGATCTTTTGGCTAAATACAGCGCATGGTCATCTGATTATAAAAGTGTTTCGCTTATTTTCGGATATACTCTATTTTAAAAAAGAATATTTTATTTCATAAAAGCTTTACAAATTCCTGTAAAGCTTTTTTTATTTCCTAAATTAGGTACTTCAAAATAATACATTTTAAATAGAACCTCTAACGTCGAAAAAAATGAAAACAGAAAACAACAAATTCGCAAAAGCCGAAATGCTGATTCGGAAACCTGTTTCAGAAGTTTTTCAGGCTTTTATTGACCCGGAAATTACCCGCAAGTTTTGGTTTACCAAAGGTTCCGGAAAATTAGAAGAAAATCAAAAAACAGAATGGACGTGGGAAATGTATGGTTTTTCACTTACTGTCAAAACTTTGGTTTTACAGGAAAATAAGAAAATTGTGATTGAATGGGGAAATCCGGATGAAACTACTTTAGTAGAATGGATTTTTACTCCGTTGAATGAAAATGAAACTTTTGTAAGCATCACAAATTCAGGCTTAAAAGGCGATACAGATAAAATAATCGATCAGGTTCGCAATTCAACAGAAGGTTTTACGTTAGTTTTAGCAGGTGCAAAAGCCTATTTAGAGCATAATTTACGATTGAATTTAGTTTTAGACAGATTTCCGAAAGGATTAGCATAGGTTTGGTTTCAGGTTTCAAGTTTTTTTTGTTTCAAGTTAGTCAGAACCTGAAGCCTGAAACTTGAAACAAAAAAATAAAAAGTCATGGACACGAAAAAACCCGAAAACATAGACGAATATATTGGTGGATTTCCGAATGAGGTTCAGGAAATATTGGAAAAAGTGAGAATGACGATTCAAAAAGCAGCTCCTGATGCCAAAGAAAAAATCAGTTATTCGATGCCGGCTTTTGAGCAAAACGGAATCGTGGTTTATTTCGCGGCATTTAAAAATCATATCGGACTTTATGCGTTGCCAAGCGGTCACGAAGCTTTTGCTTCTGAACTTTCTAAATACAAATCAGGAAAAGGTTCTGTTCAGTTTCCTTTAAAAGAAAAAATGCCTTATGATTTAATCACTAAAATTGTGAAATTTAGAGTGAAAGAAAATTTGGAAAAGGCGAAAAAGAAATGAACTTAACCCAACATTACAATCAACTTTACAAAACTTCTAAAGAAGCTATTCTGAGCGGAAATTATATTTTAGATTCAAAAATAAAAGATGTTTCAGATTCTCGTTTTGGAATTACGCTTCTCCTCCGCCCCAGCGAAAAAATAAAAGCTAATATTCAGCTCTTTTTAGACAAATTAAAAAAACTTGATTCTAAACAATATTATTATCCTAATGGAGATATACACGTTACGATAATGTCGATTATTTCGTGTTATGAAGGTTTTAGTTTAGATAAAATTAATATTGAAGATTACATCAAAATCATCGAAAAAAGTCTAGAAAATTTAGGTTCCATTACAATTGGATTTAAAGGTGTTACCGCTTCCAATTCGGCTATTATGATTCAGGGATTTCCTTCTGATGAAACTTTAAATAATCTAAGAGACAAACTTAGGGAGAATTTTAAAAATTCGGCTTTAGAACAAAGTATCGACAGTCGTTATTCTATTTCTACGGCACACTCAACCGTAATGCGTTTTACTGAAAAACTTCAAAATCCTGAAAAATTAATAGAAATTACAGAGCAGTTTCGAGATTATAATTTTGGAGAATTTAAAGTTGAAAAATTAGAATTAGTTTTTAATGATTGGTATCAGAGAGAAGAAAACACAATTCATTTAAAAGATTTTAATTTGTGACGTTTTTTCGTCACGAATTACACTAATTTTCACGAATTAAGTTTAAAAAAAATTACTGTAAATTAGTGTAATTCGTGTCAAACTTATTTTTTAAAAGTTCCGAAATGCCATAAAACTCCAGACGGGTCGTGCAGAAAACATTCGCTTCCCCAATCTAAATGGCGCGTTGGCGTTAATTTTACTCCGTATTTTTCAGTTAAATTTAAGGCTGAGAGTTCCTGATAATAGCGATCTGCATCATCGACTTCCAGAAAAATCATGGTATTTTCAATCCAGTTTTTATCATAATAATCTTGTAGATAAAAAGCCATTTCTCCCGATTTAAAAACGGAGAAATTAGATTCTAAAACTACTTCTTCAAAACCCAGATCACGATAAAAATTTCTTGAGGTTTCGAAATTCTTAGATCCTATAAATGGTCGTATTGATTTTATGTTGTGGTTCATTTTATTCTTTTTGATATTATTTATCAAATCCAAGCTGTTTACGCAAATCAATATTCAAGCTATATTGTTCCTGAATTGGAATGATTTTGCGTAAACTTTTATTTATGTCACTTCCTTCTGCAGTCCATAGAAAAGGGTAAAAATTAAAAACTTCATCACCTTTTAATTTCGAAACTTCTTCTCTCCATCCGTTCCATCTGTTTCCTTCATAAAACTTATCCAAATCATTATTCAAACAAAAACCTATAAATTCAGAGTAGGTAATATCAAGTGATTCGTATTCGAGATTATCAGGAGAGAAATAATAAATTTTACCAACGTCATTACCTAATCCTCCTCCATTCAGCATAAAAAAACCTCCAATTGCATCATCTGCAATTAATAAAAACGAAGGGACTTCTCCAAATTCATTAAACGACTTTCCTTTATTCCAATCAGGAACAGAACGATTAAATTTAGCATTTCCTGAACCCAGAATGCGAATCCATCCACCATCAATTAAAAGTCCGCCGGTATTATAAACAACTGCTCCCAAAATCGAACGGGTTGTAACCTGCGTTTTATATAAGGCCTCTTTTGCTTTTGTTGCATCAACAGGTAAAATTTCTACTTTATTTTTTGCAGTTTTTATCCAATCTTCCACAATAGGCCAGCCTGGGTCATTTGTATCAATAAGCTCTTTAACTTCTTTCATCTTATTTTGTCCAATCGCTGCAAAATTTATTAAAATCAATGCCAGTAATAGAAATCTTTTTATCATTTAATTTAATGTAAATCTTTATCACTTAATTACCCCTTCTTCAAAATACTACCTAAACCACGACCAATCTGTTCAATTGCTTCGATACTTTTTGTTAATGGTGTAGCGGTAAAATCTTCGTAAGCATCCATAGCGCTTTCTTTTCGGTCATCTTGCGGATAAACTAGTATGATGTTATTATCGCTGTAGAATTTTTCGAATTTTTGAGGCAGTCTGTCAAAAATAGAATGATAAGAAACGGAACCTTTTCTCGATAAATTGAAAACGATTAAATCTGTTGGTTTAATTTCATCTGAAATTGCTTCAAAATCATCCCATTCTGTTACGCTTTTAAAACCTAATTTAGCATTCAATCGCAGGTCATTAGCGATCTGCTGAATGGTTTGATGCGTTTTATATTCGGCATAAATTACAATCGGAATGCTTAATTCCTGTGATAACCTGCAGATTTTTTGCAATAAAAGCTGAAATCCTACACCTCTTTCAGAAAATGGCGGGCAAATAAATACCAGCCTTTTTTCTTCAATAAAATTTCGCTGAAATCGGCAGATAAATAAACTTTTATCAACATTATTGATAATCGAATCTACATTTTCTCCAAAAATTTTATCTAAGAAACCTGTTTTTTTCGGCCAGCCGATAATAACGATATCAGACATAATTTCCTTAGAAGTTCTGGCAATTCCGCTCGCTGGATTATGGTCGATTCTGGCAATTGTATTTATTTTTACTTCTGAAGCCGATCCCTGAATGACAAATTTATCGACTGCTTTTTTATATTTCAGAATATTTTTCTCAGCCTGATCGTTATTAGGAACTATCGTTAAAAGTGTTACCGGATTTGACGATTTTTTATCTTTTATTAAAAGAGCAAAATCTAATAAACTGGCTGTCGCCGAAGTTTTTGCCAGCGGAATTAAAATATGTTCGTCTAAAATTTGATCATTTCCTTCTTTTTCATGCGAAATCTCTTCTTCGCAAATTGCAATTTTTTTAGCTGCTTTTTCTGTTGCAAAAGAGGCCACAATACACGTTATCAGAATTAAAATAATGGTTCCGTTTAAAATATTTTCATCCAGAATCTTGGCTTTAAAACCTACTAAAATCACAGCCAGAGTTGCGGCGGCATGCGCACTGCTTAATCCAAAAATAAGCTGTCTTTCTGTTTTGGTATATTTAAACACAATTTGAGCAAAAAAGGCCGCAATCCATTTTCCAAAAATAGCCACAACACTCAAAGTTCCCGCTACAATTAAAGCCGTTGGTCCACTTAAAATAACGCTAATGTCAACCAGCATTCCTACTGATATCAGGAAAAACGGAATAAATAATGAATTCCCTATAAACTCAATTCTGTTCATTAAAGCCGATGAATGCGGAATTAAAGGGTTTAAAGCCAAACCGGCAACGAAAGCGCCAATAATAGGTTCTACTCCTGCTACTTCTGCCAAAAATGCGGCAAAGAAAACGACAGATAATACAAAAATATAATGGGCGTGTTTTTCACTTTCTAACTTCTTAAAAAACCATTTGGCGATTCTCGGAATCAGTAAAAACATTATGGCTGAGAAAATGGCCAGCGAAACTCCTAACTTAATCCAGAAAGCCTGATTTAAATTTCCCTGACTGCTTCCCATAATTACGGCCAGAATAATCAAAACGGCTGTATCGGTTAAAATTGTCCCTCCAACAGTTATAGCAACTGCCTGATTTTTTGCAATTCCGAGTTTGCTCACAATCGGATAAGCGACCAGAGTGTGCGTTGCAAACATACTTGCTGTTAAAAAACTGGCGTTAAAATCATATTTCAGCAAATAAAAACAAACCGGAAAACCAATGGAAAGCGGGAAAATAAACGTGAAAAAACCAAATAATAAACTCTTGTTTCTGTTGGCTTTAAACTCGTTCATATCTAATTCTAGTCCGGCAATAAACATAATATACAGCAGACCAATCGTTGAAAATAAATCTACGGCAGAGTTTTTCGCCAGAATATTTAATCCGTGCGGACCAATAATAACTCCTGAAATAATTAATCCGATAATTCCCGGAATATTTATTTTTTTAAGTAAAATCGGCGACAGCAGGATAATGAAAAGTATAAGCGAAAAAATCAATACCGGATTGCTGAGAGGTAATTCAAATTCGTGTAAAAAATGCTTGAAAAATTCTATCATAATGTAATTTTATCTTTTTGTGGTATTCTAAAATTTTCGTAAAAAGACATTGGTAGAATTAAAACGAAATTAACTGAAGTTTCGGTTAATTTTAAATTCTGGGTAATTAAAAGAAACAGCAGATTTAGATGGTTGCATCTTTACAAAAATACCGAAAAAAGGTTAACTTTTTACGAAAACGCCATATTAAGGAATTAAATTTATTTCGTTGCCGAATTATTAAAATTTAATATCTTTTTTAACAAATATGCAAGATTAACATTCGAATATAACTCTTCATTGCATTATTCAATTATCTTTGTCTTAACAAAAATTGAACAATGGAAGAATGTATCTCTGTTTTTGATATGCTTAAAATTGGCGTTGGTCCCTCAAGTTCACATACTTTGGGTCCATGGAGAGCCGCAGAACGCTTTTTAGAAGAGTTAAAAAGTGAGTCTATTTTAGATCAGGTTACCCGTGTAAAAGTCGATTTGTACGGTTCTCTTTCTTTAACCGGAAAAGGACACGCTACAGATTTGTCTGTTATGCTGGGCTTAAGCGGTCAGGATCCTGAATATATTCCGGTTGAGAATATTGCCGGAATTATTAAAACTATCGAAGACACAAACGAGATTAATCTCGCAAACGAATATAAAATTCCGTTTTATTTTCTTCAGGACATTGTTTTCAATAAAGACTTTCTTCCTTTTCACGCGAATGGCTTAAAATTTACGGCTTATAAAAATGATGATTCTCAATATGAATCGACTTTTTATTCAATCGGCGGTGGTTTTGTAGTGAAAGAAGAGCGTGAAAATGCCAAAATAAAAGAAGTTATAAAATGTGCCTTTCCGTTTCCAATTCAAAATGCGGTTGAGCTTTTAAATTATACCATCTCAGAGAACAAATCGATTTCTGAAATTGTGTATGAAAATGAAAAATCAATGCGTTCTGAAGAAGTAATTCATTCCGAATTAATGCGTATTTGGAACACCATGCTGGAATGCATGTACATAGGATGTCATTCAGAAGGAATTCTTCCTGGCGGGTTACATGTTCGCAGACGCGCTTTTGATATGCATCAAAATTTAATTGGCTTATCAAATTACACTGATCCGCAGTCCTGGCTTCAGGAAATTAGAAAAACCGAAGTAAAATTTCGCCAGATTTTAAAATGGGTAAGCTGTTTTGCATTGGCCGTAAATGAAGTAAATGCTTCGCTAGGACGTGTAGTTACGGCTCCTACTAACGGAAGTGCCGGCGTAATTCCGGCGGTTTTGATGTATTATATGGTGATCGAAAACCATAATGCAGGCGAAAAAGAAATCAAACAATTTTTGATGGTTGCCGGCGAAATTGGAAGTATCTTTAAAAAAGGTTCTACCATTTCTGCAGCAATGGGCGGATGTCAGGCAGAAATTGGCGTTTCGTCGTCGATGGCAGCAGCAGCACTTTGCGAATTAATGGGCGGAACTCCGGCTCAGGTTTTAATGGCTGCCGAAATTGCAATGGAACATCATTTAGGTTTAACCTGCGACCCAATCGGCGGTTTGGTGCAGATTCCGTGTATTGAAAGAAATACCATGGGCGCTATAAAAGCCATAAACGCAGCCGAACTTGCTCTTGAAACCGATTCTAAAAATGCAAAAGTTCCTCTTGATAAAGTGATTGGCACAATGTGGGAAACAGCAAAAGATATGAATTCTAAATACAAAGAAACTTCAGAAGGTGGTCTTGCCATTGCAGTAAACATGGCAGATTGCTAAAATTTAAAAAAATATTAGCCACAGATTAAAATCTTTTGAATCCTTTTAATCTGTGGCTAAAACTTCTCTAAGAATTATTTTTTCATGAAAAAACTTTACTTTCTAATTGCATTATTTCTTTCACTTCTATCACATTCACAGGAAACCTATTTTATTAATTCAGATACTCGTTTGTATACCAGTACAAATACCTCTGATTTTTTAGGTTATTTTAAATATGGGGCTCAGGTACAACTGTTATCTGACAGCAAAAATGGCTGGTACAAAGTCAAAGCTGATAATTTTTCTGAAGGATATGTTCCGGCTAAATTCATTTCTACATCTTTAAATGCGGGTGATATAAAAACCGTAGACCCGGAAAATCCCATTCTTTTTGGCGGAGATCATTATCATGGCAGTAATCACCTTTTTATATTAGCTGCGGGCTTAAAAGCCAGAGCGCTTCCTGACAGAAATTCAAAGGTTAGAGAAATTTTATTTACCGGCGATGCTGTTTCTATTGATTATCTTCCAAAAGATGAAAATGAATGGGTTAACCTATCCGGTGGTTTTAAGGAAGAATACATAATGTTTACGTTAAGAAAATTTGTTGGAAAAAGACCTAACATGAACGCTTTACTCAAAGATTTTGACAAATTAGATGTAAACAATATTCCGGATCGCAAAACAATCAGTGAACGCATTGTTGAATTAGCATGGAATAGTGATAAAACAACTTTAACACCGGCTTATCAACGTTATTATGAAGTTGTAAAACAATTAAATGATCCTAAACTTCTTGCTGAAACCGAATTGAACATGGCTATAGTCAAAGGTTTGATGAAATCTAAAACAGCAGAACAAATTATTGCCTTCTCCAAAAAAGCCGAATTCAGTTTAAAAGGCACCAAAACAAAATCCTTTTATTTATCGCAGACAGAATTAGTAAAGATATTTGGAAAACCCGCTAAAAAAGCCAATATCAGTGATGAATGCGGTATTTACCTAAGTGATTTATTTTATTATTATCCTGATTTAGAAACTTCTGTTGATGAAAAGAAAAATCAGGCTGAAATAGTTAAGGTTTACATTAACGAAAACAACAAGCTTATCATAAATGCCAATTCAGTTTTAGATAATTCGGTGTCCGAAAAAGCTTTCATTGAGAAATACGGAACTTATATCGACGCTTCGTTAAAATCACCGCATCATTATGCTATCATGATGGAAGACAGTCAATTTAGAATCGAATTTAAAGACGGAAAATTATTTTCTGTCGAAATATTCTTTTATTGCTGATTCCCTTTTTACAATTATTCAATACTTTTACATTATCAAAAAAACTTAAAATGTCAGTAGCAAAAAAAGATTATAAAAGAATCACAACAAAGTCATTAATTGAAATGAAAAGCAACGGAGAAAAAATCTCTATGCTTACGGCGTATGATTATACAATGGCTAAAATTGTTGATACTGCCGGAGTCGACGTGATTTTGGTGGGAGATTCTGCTTCAAATGTTATGGCGGGCCATGAAACGACTTTGCCAATTACTTTAGATCAAATGATATATCACGCTTCATCTGTAGTTCGCGCTGTAGAAAGAGGTTTAGTTGTAGTCGATTTACCTTTCGGAAGTTATCAGTCTGACCCAAAAGAAGCTTTACGTTCTGCTATCAGAATTATGAAAGAAAGCGGCGGACATGCGGTAAAACTTGAAGGCGGAAAAGAGATTAAAGAATCAATCAAAAAAATATTAAATGCCGGGATTCCGGTTATGGGTCACTTGGGTTTAACACCTCAGTCTATCTACAAATTTGGAACATACAGTGTTCGTGCCAAAGAAGAAGAAGAGGCAGAAAAATTAATCGAAGATGCTCAAATGCTTGAAAAAGTAGGATGTTTTGCAGTTGTTCTTGAAAAAATCCCTGCTGATTTAGCTGAAAAAGTTGCAAAAAGCATCTCAATCCCAGTTATCGGAATTGGTGCCGGAGGCGGTGTTGACGGACAAGTTTTGGTTATTCATGATATGCTGGGAATGAATAATGAATTTAGTCCGCGTTTCTTACGTCGCTATCTAAATTTATACGAACTAATGACAAAAGCAATTGGCCAATATGCAGCTGATGTTAAGTCTAGTGATTTTCCTAATTCTGGGGAACAATATTAATTTTTAAGATTCTAAGTTGCTAAGGTTCTGAGATACTAAGATTTTTAGGTTCAAAGTGGCAAAGCAGCAAAAGGTTCAAAGGTTTACATAAATTGCCTCCAGCTTTAGCTGGAGGTTTGTTTTTAGATCTATTGAAAGGCTTTAGCCAAACTTCTTTCAAATCTAGAATCTAAAAATCTAAGCAAGTCTAATCTCATGAAAATAGTTTCAGATAAAAATAATCTTCAAATTCTTCACGAAGACAATCACATTATTGTGGTTAACAAACGTGTGGGTGATATTGTGCAAGGAGACAAAACTGGTGATAAACCTTTATCAGATATTGTAAAACAATACATTAAGGAGAAATACAACAAACCAGGAGATGTATTTTTAGGGGTAATTCATCGTCTGGACAGACCCACAACGGGAATTGTGGTTTTTGCCAGAACCAGCAAAGCATTATCACGAATGAATGAATTATTTAGTAATCGTGAAACTAAAAAAACATATTGGGCTGTTGTAAAAAATAAACCTGCTGAAGCGGCTTCAAAATTGGTTCATTACTTAAAAAGAAACGAAAAAAATAATACTTCAAAAGCACATTTAAAAGAAGTTCCAGATAGTAAATTAGCAAGTCTGGATTATAAAATCATAAAAGAACTTCAAAATTATACTGCTCTTGAGATCAATCTTCACACAGGGCGTCATCATCAAATACGGGCACAGCTGGCAGCCATTGGCTCACCTATAAAAGGAGATTTAAAGTATGGTTTTGACCGAAGCAATCCTGACGGCGGAATTCATCTTCATGCCAGAAAACTTGTTTTTATTCACCCTGTAACTAAAGAAAACATAACAATTATTGCTCCTGTACCTGATGAAACTGTTTGGAATGCGGTATGATTTTTATGATTAAATTGTTAATTTTTTAATTTTTATCGATTAACTTGCATATCCTAAAAAACAAGCTGATCATAAAATGGATTTCAAAAACGACATCGGATACAGAAAAGAAACGCTCAAAAAGTTATTGCATAACATTAAACAAAGCGAAGACTTAATTATAAAAGCGCTGTATGATGATTTTAAAAAACCTGAATTTGAATCGGTTGTAACTGAAACGAGTTATGTAATTTCAGAATTAAAAGATACTATTAAAAATCTTAGTTCGTGGGCAAAACCTAAACGCGTTTTTCCATCTCTTCTAAATTTTCCTTCTTCAGATTTTATTTATAAAGAACCTTACGGAAATGTATTAATCATTGCTCCGTGGAATTATCCGTTTCAATTGGCTTTATGTCCGCTGATTTCTGCCGTTGCCGCCGGAAATAAAGTGGTTTTAAAACCTTCTGAACTTACGCCGCATACTTCATCCATAATTGCCAGAATTATCGAAAAAACTTTCCATGTTAATCATGTAGAAGTTTATGAAGGCGGTGTAGAAGTTTCTAACAAATTATTAGCTCAGCGCTGGGATTATATTTTCTTTACCGGAAGTGTTTCTGTTGGAAAAATTATAGCAAAAGCTGCTGCTGAACACCTTACTCCGGTAACTCTTGAATTAGGCGGAAAAAATCCTTGTGTTATTGATGAAACTGCCGATTTAAAATTAGCAGCAAAAAGGATCGTCTGGGGAAAATTCATTAATGCCGGACAAACCTGTATTGCTCCCGATTATATTCTGGTTCAGAAAAACATGAAAATCAATTTTATTTCATTTTTAATGGAAGAAATTGGAAAGGCATACGGAAAAAAAATAGACAAATCGCCTGATTTCGCCCGAATAATAAATACCAAAAACTGGGTTCGTTTAGATCAAATGATCGAACGGGAAAAAGTAATTTTTGGCGGAGAAACCAATCATGAAAAACTTTATATTTCTCCAACATTAATTGAAGATCCTGATCTGGACAGTGCGGTTATGAAAGAAGAAATCTTTGGCCCGATTTTGCCAATTCTCACTTATGAAACAGCAGCCGATATCCATAACGTAATAAGTAAGTACGAAAAACCTCTCGCGTTTTATATTTTTAGCGAAAATAAATCGTTTGCCAAAAAATTAATCGCAAATTACTCATTTGGAGGCGGATGTATTAATGATACAGTTGTTCATTTTTCTAATAAAAGACTGCCTTTTGGCGGTGTTGGCCACAGCGGAATTGGGGCTTATCATGGCAAATTGAGCTTCGATATTTTTTCTCATCACAAAGCAATCGTAAAAAAAGGGAATTGGCTTGATTTACCTATGCGATACGCGCCTTATAAGGATAAACTCGCTTCAATAAAACGCATTTTAGACTGGCTTTAAATTACTAAACAATTTTAGTAATCTTAGTAGATTTTTATTCGAAATTGATTTAAAATATTATATTTACGACAACTATTATAAAAACAAAGAATATAATACAACTTTACTTTTCAAAATGAAATCTACACTTGAGCAAATTGATGCCATCAAAAGAGACGGCTATTCGATAGATTTTTCTAATGTTTTTAATCATGCATTTGAAAACTATAAAAAGATTGCAATATATTCTGGGGTAATAATGTTGATTTTAACCCTTATTTTCTTTGGCTTTTTTACTATTTTAAGTGCTTTTTATGGCAATTTACAAGGTCTTGTTGATAATTACATTAAGGCGTTAGGAAATACAGTTTCTGTTGAATATCTCACTATAATGGGAGTAATAACATTTATTACGGCATTGTTTACTCCAATTGGTGCAGGTTTTCTTAAAGCAGCAGAGTGTGCTGATATAGACGAAAAAATCAATTTTTCGACTGTTTTTACGTATTATAGACCCAAGTATTTCTTTCATTTATTTTCACTTGCCTTTATATTAGGCTTTTTAAGCATCTTACTTAATTATTCTCTGGACAGTTTGGGAATTTTTTACTTAGGTGCTGCCCTATCTTTATTCATTTCTTATTTTACTTTTTTTGCGATTCCTTTAATCGTTTTTGGCGGCCTGAATGTTTTCGAAGCCATTAAATCGAGTATAATTTTAGTGAGTAAAAATCCAATAACCATTTTCGGACTTTTTATAGTTGCCTATATTGGCGCAATGGTAGGTATTTTTGCATGTGTTGTAGGGCTGTTTTTTACAGCTGTTTTTAGCACCTCTGTAACTTATGCTGCCTATTTTTCAATTTTTGATAATGAAGAAAAACGAGATCCGATTGATTCAATTGGAAGATCGGATTTAGAATAAAATAAATTCTAATATTTTATAAAAAGCATAACCAACTTTTTATTACTAGAATTTAAAAATTGCTATTTACAAAACCAAACATACCTCAAAATCTATGGCAGCCGACTATAGTTTTTTCAATTTATTGGTTTCAGGAATTGCTGATTTTGGCAATTCCCTAAAATCAATCATGGCAGTCTGGTATGTTTTCAATTCAGATATCATTTTTTACAATAATCCCAAATTTATTATTCTTGGACTTTCATTATTTGGCTTTTTGGGATTGCTGGTTTATCAGTTTTTCAGAATTAAAGCTAAAATTGGAAATTTCATAGAAAAGAAAAAAGAAGCAGACACTGTTGGGAGAGAATATCAGCTTTATATTCTGTTTTTTGGAATTGCAGTTATTGTAATTGAAATCATCAATGAAATTTTCAAAATCAGACCAAAAAGTTTACTTGTTGTAAATGTTTCCATTGGCTTTTCAGTACTTCTGATCTATTTAATAATTGATAAAGTAAAATGGCTGAGAGATAAAATTCAGCAGATTTTTATTTTCAGTTTCTTTATTTACATCAGTTATGTCTGTTATAATATTATTTTTCTATACAATGATGTTGTACCGGTAATTGTATTTTTAATCTCTTTTTTCTTTTCATACAACATTTTAAAACCCATAAAAATTTACTGGTTTTTTGTAGGTCTCGTTTTTTTGTTTCTTATTGCCACCATTGCATTCCACCTAATTCCTTTAAAATCAACTATATTACTAATCAATTTCTGCATTCTGATTTTCATTATCAATCAGGTAAAATATGCCGTTTTACAAAACAACAGGGATAATTTCAGATTTGCCAGCGAAATTGTTCATAAAGGAAATTCATTAACAATTGCAACAGATCAAAAAGGAGAAATACTATTTTGCAGCGAAACTGTAACATCCATTTTAGGATATCAGCCGGAAGAAGTTATGGGTTTGAATTTTTGGAAACTGACCAAAGGAAGCACCTACAACGAAAACAACTATTTAATAAACCACGAAGAAAATAAAATCTACACCCGTAAATTAAAGAATAAAAACGGAGAATATAAATACATTCAATGGAAAGACAAAAAATTCTCTGATGACTTAATAATCAGTATCGGTCAGGATGTTACCGAACAGATTATTGTACAGGATCAATACAAAAACCTAATTCAAACCGCTACAGATATTATTTTTGAAGTGGATGCAGAAGGTCATTTTACTTTTATAAATGAAATCGCCTATTCGCTTTTAGGCTATGCCGAAGACGAAATAATTCAAAAACATTATTCAAATTTTATTCATGAAAGCTACTCTATGACTGCTGTAGATTTTTATGAAAATTTTGAAAACAACGGAAATAAATTCCCTATTATAGAACTCCCGATTTTAAAGAAAAACGGACAGGAATTATGGATTTCGCAAAAGATTATCATTCGCAAAAATGACTTAGACCAAACTATTGGTTTTGCCGGAATTGCCAGAGATATTACCGAAATTAAAAATGCCGAAAACGAGAAAAAAAGACGTTTAGAAAAAATCGAGGCTTATAACAATTCTACCAAAAAATTATCGACAACAGATTTTAGCACTTACAACAATTTAAAAAACGTTATCGATTATATAATAAAAGAAGCCTCGACAGTAAGCAAAGCAAACAGAGTCAGCTTTTGGAAATACTCCAAAGATCTCATTTCCTGCAAAAACTTATACAGTATTGATAATCAAAACCTGACGGATAAAAATATTCTAGACAAAGAATCGTATCCAATTTATTTTGAAACCTTAAAAAACAAAGCCATTATTAATGCTCCGGATGTTTTTAATAAGTTAGAAACTTCTGAATTTGAAAGACTTTATTTTACCAAAAACCACATCAAATCCATGCTTGATGTGCCAATATTTTTAAGCGGACAGTTAGCGGGAGTAGTGTGTTTTGAAAGCACTGTCGAACAAAGAGATTGGGACAATGAAGACATCAATTATGCCAGAACTATTTCTGATGTAATTTCACTTGCCATTTCGATGCAGATGCGATTAGAAACAGAGCGAAGATTAGAATTTAAAAGTCAGTTATTATCTGCACTTTCACTTTGTACAGAAAAATTTTTACTGAGCAAATCTACGGAGCAAATGTTTCAGGAAACCTATGATTTAATTGGAAAAGCTTCTAAGGCAGATCATATATTTTACTACGAAAGAGATTTCACAACTAATACTGTTGTTCAAAAATACAAATGGTCAAGAAAAGGAATTCCGCATCAAATTACACCTTTGCGGCACATGACCGAAGATAATCTCATAGAAATTTTTGAGGCTGCAAAAAACAAACGAATTGTAAACACTTTTACCCGAAAACTCGAAGATCGATTTTTTAAGCAATTATTGATTAATAATGAGATAAAATCAATCTTAATTCTGCCGTTATATATCAACGATATTTTTACCGGATTTATTGGTTTTGATGACTGCACAAAAGAACGAAGATGGTCTGAAGAAGAAATCTACATCTTTCAGGTTTTGGCCAATAATATTTCGTCGGCATTAGAAAGAAACCGAAACG
Organism: Flavobacterium sp.; assembly: GCF_039595935.1. Taxonomy (NCBI): domain Bacteria; kingdom Pseudomonadati; phylum Bacteroidota; class Flavobacteriia; order Flavobacteriales; family Flavobacteriaceae; genus Flavobacterium; species Flavobacterium sp. The sequence goes on from NZ_JBCNKR010000004.1 coordinate 1,246,681, forward strand.
AAAGTAAGATTATCGAGAGCGAAGAGAAATTCAAATTAATAGCCAATAATATTCCGGGAACAGTTTATTTATCAAAATTTGACGCCTTTTCGACTAAAATTTTCCTTAACGACGAAATTCAAAACTTAACCGGATATTCAAAAACAGAATTCATCGAAAACAATCTTTCGTTTTTATCTCTTATTCATCATGACGACCGTGACGAAGTAATTAACAATCAAATTGATAACCTTCAAAACGGAATTCCTTTGCATAATGTTTACCGAATTAAACGCAAAACCGGCGAATACATTTGGGTAGAAGAATTTGGAGATGTAATTAAAAAAGGAGACGAAATTGAATTTGTGGGTGGAATTTACTTTGATATTACCAATAAAAAAGAAACTGAAGACGCCATTAAAGCAAAACAATTAGCCGAAGCCGCAAATAAATCAAAATCAGACTTTTTGGCCAATATGTCGCATGAAATCAGAACTCCTCTGAATGGAATTATTGGTTTTACACATTTATTGATGAAAACTGAATTAGAAGAAATTCAGGAAAAATACATGACAACCATTAATCAATCAGCACATTCATTATTGGAAATCATAAACGATATTCTTGATTTTTCTAAAATTGAAGCCGGAAAACTGGAGCTTTTTATTGATTTATACGACATCAAAAAAGTACTCGGACAGGTTTTTGATTTAATTGTTTTTGAGTCCAATCAGAAAAATCTGCAGCTGGAATTGAATGTTGATCCGGATGTTCCTAAATATATCTGGACCGATATCGTAAGAATAAAACAAATTTTGATCAATCTGCTTTCAAATGCTGTAAAATTTACCAATGAAGGCTCTATTAAATTGAATGTCTCGGTTTTAGAAAAAAATAAAAACAACAACTGCACAATTCGTTTTTCTGTAATTGATACCGGAATTGGAATTATGGAAAAAAACCAAAAGAAGATTTTTAAAGCTTTTTCTCAGGCAGATAGTTCTACCACAAGAAAATTTGGTGGAACCGGTTTAGGATTAACCATATCCAATCAGCTTTTGGCCTTAATGGAAAGCCGATTACAGTTGGAAAGTAAAATTGGTGAAGGAAGTAATTTCTTCTTTGATTTGAATTTAAAAACTAGCAATCAAAGCATAAACGAAAAATACAATAACGAACTAAAAGGTTTAAGTACGGCGGCTATTGAAAATCCTGATGAAACTCATGGCAGAGATATACGATTTTTAATAGTTGAAGACAATAAGGTTAATATGCTCCTCCTTAAAACAATTGTAAAAAACCTCTATAGCAATGCATTCATTTTTGAATGTGAAAACGGTTATGAAGCTGTGAAACAATTTGAAAGTATCAATCCGACTCTTGTTTTTATGGATATTCAAATGCCAATTATGAACGGCTACGAAACAACAAAAGCCATTAGAAATACAACAGCCGGAAAAGATATTCCGATTATTGCCGTAACAGCTGGTGCTGAGAAAGAAGAACGCAATAAATGTATTTCTGCCGGAATGGACGACTATATCTCGAAACCTATCATGAAAGGTTCTGTAGAAGAAACTTTAGTAAAATGGTTAAAATAAGTAAAACTTAATCATTTGAAATCTTAAGTAATTCCCAAAAATTATATAAATTCGTACAAGAAAAAACACAAAAAGCTTAAATACAATTTAATATGAAATGGAGAGGTTCAAGAGAAAGTGATAATGTAGAAGATAGAAGATCTGTTTCTGGCGGAAAAATAGCCGTTGGAGGTGGTGTTATCGGAATTATTATTCTGCTTCTTAATATTTTTGGCGGCGAAAATGCAAAAATGATTACGCCTGTTTTAGAACAAATGCAGGGCGGACAAACCCAAACTGAAGCTGCAGCTCCATTAAGCAAAGAAGATGAAGAAATGGGCCATTTTGTTAGATCCGTTTTGGCCAAAACAGAAGACACCTGGGGAAAGATATTTGCCGAAAATGGCATGACCTATAAAAAACCAAAATTAGTACTTTTTAAAGGTTCAGTACAAACTGCCTGTGGTGGTGCATCATCTGCATCAGGACCATTTTATTGCCCGGCAGATCAAAAAGTTTATATGGATTTAGGATTTTTTGAAGAACTCAAAACAAGATTTGGTGCAGAAGGCGGAGATTTTGCGATTGCTTATGTTATTGCTCATGAAATTGGACATCATGTTCAGACTTTATTAGGAACATCTGCCAAAATGCATCAGGAACAAGAAGGAAAAAGTCAGGCTGAAGCCAATAAACTTTCAGTAGCATTAGAATTACAAGCCGATTTTTATGCAGGTGTCTGGGCACATGATAACCAGGAGGTTTTAGAAGCCGGAGATATAGAAGAAGCCTTAAGTGCCGCCAATGCAGTTGGAGACGACGCTATTCAAAGCAAAATGCAGGGACAAATTGTTCCGGATTCGTTTACACACGGAACATCAGAACAAAGGATGTACTGGTTTAAAAAAGGTTTTAAAACTGGAGATATTAATCAAGGTACAACCTTTGAAGAAATTAGATAATACAAAAGCCAAATATAATAACCACCAGAAAAGCCTGACTTAACAGTCGGGCTTTTTAATTTCTTTTTAATTTCTAATAATCATTTAAATTCCAATTCAAAAATCCCAAATTCCAAATTCCAAATTGGAAAAGCAATAAAGTTTTAAAATTGGAATTTGGAATTTTTATTATTGAAGTTTGTTTTCTGCAGAAAACAAAAAAAGCCTTGAATTTCTTCAAGGCTTTAAATCTGGGTGGCTGACCGGGTTCGAACCGGCGACCCGCGGCACCACAAACCGCTACTCTAACCAGCTGAGCTACAACCACCATTTTTTTGCTTAGCGAGTGCAAATATATAACAAAGGTTGAGTTCTACAAAGAAAAAAATGAAAAAATTACAACAAATTTTCTAAGCTATTGACTGCCAAACACCTTTCAACAGTAAAACCTTCTGCAAAATCTCTTCCAACTAGTCTTCCTAAGTCCTGCGCACGATAATTTAGGCTCTCAAAAAAGTTTTTACTCGTAATTGGTGTTGCAGGCTCTTTTGAATTCGGATCATAAAATTGCGTTTTGTATGCCATAATAGCTTCAATTTTCTTTTCTTCAAAACCTGTAATATCCACTACAAAGTCTGGAGTAATATTTTTCCACTGAATATAGTGATAAACTACTTTTGGTCTCCAGGCTTCTTGTTTCTCTCCGTCGATCGAAGTTTCGATTTTCATCAAACCAGATAAAAAACAAGCATCAGAAACTAATTTACTTCCTTTTCCGTGATCAATATGACGATCGTCAATTGCATTACACAATACAATTTCAGGTTTGTACTTTCTAATCATTTTTATGACTTCTAACTGGTGCTTTTCATCGTTTACAAAAAAACCATCACGAAGCCCTAAATTTTCACGTACAGGAACGCCTAAAATCTTTGCAGCGTCTTTTGCTTCCTGATCTCTCGTTTCAGCAGTTCCACGCGTTCCTAGTTCGCCGCGTGTTAAATCCACAATCCCTACTTTTTTCCCTAAGGAAACTTCTTTTAAAATTGTCCCGGCACAACCTAATTCTACATCATCAGGATGTGCGCCAAAGGCTAATATGTCTAATTTCATTATTTTTTGTTTCAAGTTTCAAGTTTCAGGTTTCAAGTTGTCAACAGAACGTGAAACTTGAAACCTGAAACCTGAAACAATTTATAAACTATTTTTTCAAAACTCTTTTCATCGTCATTGATTTATTGACGCTTTCCTCCCACTCTTTTTCAGGAACACTTTCTTTTGTAATACCGCAGCCCATGTATAAAATTGCTGTTTTATCCTGAATTTGCATGTTGCGCAAATTTACAAATAAATCAGAACTAGTTTTACTGCCGGCAAAACTGCTGTTTAATTCGCCCAGAAAACCCGTATAAAAAGTTCTGTCGTAATTTTCATTTTCAATAATAAATGCTTTTGCTTTTTTCTTTGGCAGTCCGCAAACGGCAGGCGTTGGATGCAGTGTATCGATAACTTCTTCTAAAGTCGAATTTTCATTTAAAACTCCCGAAATATCCGTTTTTATATGCCAGATCGATCCGGCTTTTAAGCTATATGGTTCTGTAACCACAACTGAATTGGCAACTTCACGTAAACGTTTTACAATAAAATCAGTTACGTATTGCTGTTCGTCTTTTTCTTTTTGTTCCCAGCGAATTTCAGTTTCCAGATTGGCTTTTTGCGTTCCGGCCAAAGCTGTAGTTTCAAAAACATTTCCGTTTGCTTTTAAAAGCTGCTCTGGCGTTGCTCCCATCCAAAATCCAATTTTAGGATGAAAAAAGCAATAACAAAAAGTAGTTGGATATAATTGAACCAAATGCTGAAACGTTTCAGAAAAATCAAATTCAGATAAATTTACTTTTTCGCTTCGGGATAAAACTACTTTTTTGAATTCTTCATTTTTAATGGCTTCAATTCCTTTTGAAACTAAATTTTCATATTGCTTTTTAGCTTCAGCATCAAAATTCAAATCATCAATTTCTGTTGATTCAAATGCTGTAATTTCTTTTTCAGCCGTAATAATTTCCGATTCGCTTTCAGGAATTAAAACAAGTTGTTTTTCATCAAAAGAGGCAAAAACAAATCCTTTTTCGCTGTAATCAGTAATTTTATATAAAGTGTCATTTTGCTGCAAAAGCCCAAAAACACTTGATGTATTGGGTTTAGAATATATTACAAAAGGTAAATTTTGATTGTAATGTTGTTTTATTTTTGAAAAAAAATTATTCATGATTTAAAAGTTGAGCTTCATATTCTAAAAGCTCTTTTTTAGTTTGAAAGAATGTTTTTGATATAACAGTCTGATAATTATTCAAAGATTCTGAAAGTAATTTTAATACTTCTTCCAGATATTCATTTACATTAAAATATTTCCAGTCTTCAGATAAATATTTATTAAAAGCAACTCTCATTTCGATTGTTATAGCTTTTCTATAAATATTATCTTCCAGTATTTTTTCTATTTGATCCTTAAATTTATCTTCTTCAATTTTAAGCAAACGCATATTTTGTTCAATAACATCTACTGTGCAGGTTCTGTAGATAAATTCAGAGGCATTCATCATATTAATATAAAAACCGATTTTTTCATCGTAGCTTTTATCTAACTGAAAAAGGTCATTATAATGCTGTTTTAATTCTTCGCCTTTATCTTGTTTATCTGCTAAAGCTAAAAAGTAAGAATAAATTTGTTTGTCGTTTTCAAGAACGTCTTCTTTAATTTTCTTCAAATCCAGTTCTAGTTCGTTTACTAATTCCTGAGCATCTTTAGAAGACATTTTATGTCCGTCGTACGAAAATGATTTTATTTTAAAATTCCCGCCTGCAATTTGTTTTAATGCATTGACATCATTTTCTAATGAAATAGAATTGTAAACCAAATCTACAGCCGAATTGCTGAATAATTCTTCAAGATCTTTATTTGAAGATTCTTTTCCTAATAAATCTATATCAAAAACTTCAGGATTTTTGTTATCGTAATATTTATTGAAAATCTCATTAAATGAATTCGTGAAAAAATCTTTTTCATATTCATTAATAAAATCTTCGTTTTTATGAAAAACAACTGCGTTAGAATATTTTATTGACGAAAAGAGTTTATTGGTAAATTTACTTTGCAATGCAAATCCATCCTGAAACAATCCAATCGCCAGTGCTTTACTATCGTTTGTTACATCCAGATTTAACCTTTCTAATTCTTTAATTCGATCTTCGGTACTTGGGTGAGTTTCCCATTTATTTTCGATAACCAGTTTTGATTTATTAAATCTGTTTAAAAAATCCGGAGTTAATTGAGGTAAATCATTTTCAACATGTAAATTGCTGTTTGTGGCAATAAAATTCATTACAAATGACTGCTGCTGATATAAGTTTTCTGTTGCGATTGAATCTGGAATTTTCTTTCCGTAATAATCTAAAACTGTATTAAAAGAATGATCTGCAAGATCTAATCTTAATAACGATGTAATTAAAGGTCTTGATCCTGTAACGCTGGCCGCAACTGCATCAGCATGAAATTCCATTTGCCTCGATAAAGCGCGGTAACTAATATTTACAACATTATAAACCTGCTGCAAAACCCACTGGATTCCAATTACAATTTTAACGGCAACCATAGTAAAAAAGGCAAAATATCCATTAACACTTCCCCAGCTTTGGGCAATAGAATTATACGAATCATTATCGTAAAGCATGTTATGAATAATTTGATTTACATTGTAAACATAACTTCCTACTTTCATACTTTTTTGAGAAAAATGTCCAAATTCGTGTGCCAAAATAGCTTTAAGCTCAATTTCTGAAACTGAATTTACAAGTCCAACCCCAATCTGCAGATTTTTTTTGATAGGCAGAAACATACTCCAAAAAGTAGAATCATAAAAAACACAAGCATTTACATCAGATGATAAATACACTTTTTTAGGAAAATCTGTTTGAACTTTGTTTACAATTTCATCTATAAAAGCAAATAATTTTGGTTCTTCTGCACGAGTAATTTCGATTAAATGAGAGCGGTCTACCTTATGTTTTACAAACATGAATTTGAAAAGAAAAACCAAAACAAGTAATCCCATGCACAATAATCCTGCTCCAATCATAATGGTTACAAACATTGGTTTTATAGCTATAATAGCTATTCCTCCCACAACCGCTAAGGCCGTAATACCTATTGCGCAAAGGATTAGGAGAATGTAAACTAATAAAAAGAACAAAACAGAAAGAATCGCTTTTGTGGTCATTTTTTTGAAAGTAGAAGAAATCGGGGCTTTGTAATTTTGGGTCATTAAATTTTAGAAGATTTGATTATGCAGGATTTTTTAAATTTTCTTTTTGTCTAAAACAATATTGGTAAGCTTACAAAGCGAAATCAAATTTTCGGCTTCATCCGTAATTTTAATTTCCCATAAATGCAGACTTCTTCCTTTGTGAATAATTCTGGCTGTACCAAAAACCACACCATCGCGAATACTTTTTAGATGATTTGCCGAGATTTCGATTCCGCGGACTTCCTGTTCTTTTGGATTTATAAAAAAATGAGAAGCCGCACTTCCTACACTTTCTGCCAACGCTACCGAAGCGCCTCCGTGAAGCAGTCCCATTGGCTGGTGAACACTTGGATTTACTGGCATTTTTGCCGTTAAAAAATCTTCTCCGGCGTCGATATATTCAATTTTTAGCGTTTCCATCAACGTGTTTTTAGAAAACTCATTGCAGTATGCTATAATTTGTTCTTTTGTATAGTTCATTAAAATAGACTTTAAAATCGTAAAATTAAAGAAAAGATGAGATACAAATCTAAAATCATATTCTAAAATTAAAATTCAACTTCAAACATGTAAGTTTTTTGCTATTTTTACAAAAAGAAACAAAATTAATCTTTGGCTTTTTTGAGCCACAGATTACACAGATTTTCACAGATTATTTTTTTTGCTTTGCGCAGAAAATCTTTTTAATCCTTTTAATCTGTGGCAAAAAAAAATAAACATATTCAAATGCGTAAATACTTTGTACTTTTTATTTTCGGAATAATTCTGGCTTTTAGTTCCTGCCGAACTGATTTTGATACCGTTGCCAGTACCGGAGATTTAAAGTTTTCAAAAGATACTGTTTATCTGGATACCGTTTTTAAAAATATCGGTTCAAGTACCTATCAGTTAAAAGTTTATAACCGAAGTAAAAACGATATTTCGATTCCGATTATTCAGCTTAAAAAAGGATTAAACTCAAAATACAGAATGACGGTTGACGGAATGACCGGCACTAACGGAAAAATATTTAAAGACGTTACGCTTTTAGCAAAAGATAGTTTGTATATTTTCATAGAAACTACTGCTGATATTACTGATGCTGACCCGACAGATTTTTTATATACCGATGAAATTCAGTTTGACAGCGGCGCTAATCTTCAGGAAGTTGCACTGGTAACCTTGATTCAGGATGCTGTTTTTCTTTATCCAAAACAAAATGCCGACGGAACGAAAGAAAAAATCCAAATTGACGGTAAAGACGTTGACGGATTTTATCTTGACGAAAATGATCCCGAAAACGGAAATGAATTGATTTTTACCAAACAAAAACCGTATGTTATTTACGGCTATGCCGGAGTTCCGGAAAATAAAACAGTAACTTTTGAAGCTGGAGCGCGAGTTCATTTTCATGCTAATTCTGGTTTATATGTTGGAGATAAAGCTACTCTTGAAATTAATGGGGATATTTCAACAACCGAAAAACTTGAAAAAGAAGTTATTTTTGAAGGCGATCGTTTGGAATCTCTTTATTCTGATATTCCCGGACAATGGAAATCAGTAATTTTTGCAAATGGAAGTACGAATCACTCGATCAATCACTTAACATTAAAAAATGCCGTTGTTGGTTTAGATTTTAAAAATCCGCTAAATACCATTCAAATTAAAAACACACAAATTTACAATTGCGTCGAATACGGAATTCTGGCTCAAAATGCTCATATCAATGGGGAAAATATCGTGATTAATTATGCCGGGATTTCGGGTTTATCTTGCGTATATGGCGGAAGTTACAGTTTTACACATTGTACTTTCAACAATAATTGGCAAAACAGTTCACATTTTGCGGTTAATTTAAGTAATAGTCTGGCAGGAGCAACTCCGGAAACAAATCCTTTAACACAGGCTACTTTCAATAATTGTATTATTTACGGCTCCAGCACGAATGAATTTAATTTACAAAAAAATACAAGTGCCGCCTTTGTTTACCAGTTAAATAATTGTCTGTTGAAATTTGGCAACACATCAAATGCTGATTATCAATTTAAAACTGATACGGAACATTATAACAACATCATTTTAAATGAAAATCCGAAGTTTTATAACGTTTCTAAAAATCAATTGAATATTGATAAAACTTCTTCCGCTTTCGCGAAAGGGAATCAGGCATATATCATTCCGCTTGATATTTTAGGAATTACCAGAACTTCACCTCCTGATTTGGGCGCTTATCAAAGTAAAGATTTTCCAAAGTAAAATTTTTAAACCATATAAGTGATATAAGAAATTTAAGTTTTGCGTGAATTTTGTCAGCAAATCTAAGAAGTCTCAATGTTTAAAAATTCAATATTATCTAATGAAAAGAAGTTTTTTAACCATCATTTTTCTTGTAACTTGTATTTTTACATTTGCTCAGAGCACAAAAACTATTAAGTGCGATTCTATTTATAAAGACAAAGGAATTACAATAAAACTTATAAATTTTGAAACTGAAAAAGATGGATATGATGGTGAAAAAAACTCAATCCTTATTATCAGTCAAAAACTAAATGGAAAAAATTCAGTTTTAGTAAAAGATTCTATTTTTAGCCTTGTCCAGGAAATAAGATTCATAGATTATAACAACGATAATTTCAAGGATATTTTAATTCAAAACATTTCGGATGTTAGAAGTAACTGGACTTACAACCTTTATTTGTACAATCCTAAAGCAAATAATTTCAAACGTGTAATTGATTTTGACGAAATCAAAAATCCAAGATACAATTCAAAATATAATATTATTGAAAGTTACATTTCATCCGGAGAAGATTGGCTGCTATTTTATGGACTTAAAAAGAATCGGATTTTTGATTATAATGTTAAGATAAAAGACGATCACGGCAAAAACTTTGATAAAGAGTATAAAAAAGCACTTAAGAAATTAATTTCTATACAAAAGTCAGTTAGAAAATAGTTATTCTGTATAAAAATCAGTGCCATTAGGCACTAAATATCGGTAGTAAGAAAATATACCTAAAAATAAACATCGCTTAACGTTTCGTATTCATAAAAGTAATAGATTTGCTACAATACTTATTTAAAATTCTAAAAATCAGATTTTTAAAAAGTATTTCAACCAAACCTAAAACCCCTATTTTTATGAAAAAAAACTACTTTTTACTGTTATTGTTGTTTTCTGCAATTGGCATTGCCCAAATTCCATCCGGTTATTACAATACTGCAACCGGAACGGGTTACACTTTAAAAACTCAATTGTATAATATTATTAAAGGTCATACTGATAATGGATATGCTGGTTTATACACCACATACCAAACTTCTGACGTTGATAATTTTTATGAAAATGACGGAACAGTTTTAGACATGTATTCTGAAAATCCATCAGGAACAGATCCTTACAATTACAGCACAGGAAGTACGCAAAGATGCGGAAATTATTCTGCAGAAGGTGATTGCTACAACAGAGAACACATTATTCCACAATCGGTTTTTAACGAACAGTCACCAATGGTTGCTGATGCGCATTTTATTACGCCAACTGACGGAAAAGTAAACGGAATGCGTTCCAACTATCCACACGGAACTGTTAGTACTGCAACTTATACTTCTCAAAACGGAAGCAAATTAGGATCAAGTTCTGTTTCTGGATACTCTGGAACTGTTTTTGAACCAATCAATGCTTTTAAAGGCGATATTGCCAGAATGTATTTTTATTTTGCAACGCGATATGAAAATACAGTTGCCGGATATTCTTATGCTATGTTTAATGGTTCAAGCAACCAGGTTTTTACAACCGCTTTTTTAAATGTGCTTTTAGCCTGGCATGCACAAGATCCTGTAAGCGCGAGAGAAATTGCCAGAAATAATGCCATTTATGCTCGTCAAAACAATCGGAATCCGTTTATCGATCATCCTGAATATGTAAATCAAATTTGGGGCGGAACTCCTTCTGGAGATACTCAGGCACCAACTGCTCCAACAAGTTTGGCTTCGACTTCAAAAACTTCGACTTCAATTTCACTTTCGTGGACAGCATCTACAGACAATGTAGCCGTTACAGGTTATGATGTTTATGCAAATAGTGTTTTAAAAACAACTGTTTCTGGCACAACAGCAACCATTACAGGTTTAACAGCTTCCACAGCTTATTCTATTTATGTAAAAGCAAAAGATGCTGCCGGAAATACTTCATCTTCAAGCAATACAATTTCGGTTACAACAAACAGCTCAGGCGGAACTGCAACCGATTTGCTTTTCTCTGAATACATTGAAGGTTCTGGAAACAACAAAGCTTTAGAAATTGCCAACAACACAGGAAGTTCTGTTAGTTTATCGGCTTACACCATTAAAAAACAAACTAATGGTTCTGGTTCGTGGAGTACCGGTTTGGCTTTGAGCGGAACTTTAGCAACCGGAAGCAAATTTGTAATTGTAAACAGTTCTATTTCTTCAAGCTGTTTTTCTCCAAGTTCTGCGAACATTTCAACAACGGCAACTGAATTGACTTTTAACGGAAATGACGCTGTAGGTTTATTCAAGAATGGCGTTTTAATAGACATCATCGGAACTTTTAATGGCGGAACTGCCAATTTTGCCATTGATGTAACTTTAAGAAGAAAATCGACTGTTACTTCTCCAAGTACAACTTTTAATTTAAGTGCTCAATGGGATTCGTACTCTCAGGATACCTGCAATAATTTAGCTAGCAAAATGGTTAAACCTGCAGAAGAAGTTGTGGAACTTTCAGATGAAATTGTGGTTTTCCCAAATCCTTCTGACGGAATTTTCAATATTGTTTTAGACAATCCGGAATCTCCATATTCTATAGAAATTCTTTCTTTTTCAGGACAGAAAGTTTTCGAAAAACAAAACACAACAGATTCTGTAATTTCAGTAAGTCATCTTTCTAGTGGAATTTATGCTGTTAAAATCATTAAAGACTCAGAAGTGATTATCAAGAAAATAATCATCAACTAAATATTTTTTTCACGCAGATTCGGCAGATATTGCAGATTAAGAAAACTTAATAAATATTGACACAGATTTATTAATAACTCTAAACCCATTAAATCTGCACAATCTGCTGAATCTGCGTGAAACAAAAAAACTCAGTACATAAAAAAACCTTAGATCCTTAGCATCTTAGTAACTTAGCACCTCAATAAAAAACGGATAAATTCTTAATTTTTAGTCTAATTTCAGAGCAAGTTCATTTTTTTTAAAAGAGTTTGTTGTCAAATTTGCGCTTGCTATTTATTTACATTAAATTTGCAACTCAATACAACAAACTACACATCACAATGATCCATTTCTTTGAAAACCAAAGCAAAACAGTTTTTGCAGTACAAACGCAAAACGAACTTTCAGCTCAAGACATTTCAAAATTAAACTGGCTTTTTGCCGACTCGCATAAGATCGAAAAATCCGCACTGACGGATTTTTTTGTTGGTCCACGTGCCACTATGATCACGCCATGGAGTACAAATGCGGTAGAAATTACTCAGAACATGGGTATTTCAGGAATCATCAGAATTGAAGAATTCCACCCAGCAACGGCAGATTTCAATGATTTCGATCCGATGCTTTTTCAAAAATTCAACGAATTAGATCAGGAAATCTTCACGATCAATATTCAGCCTGAACCAATTTTGGAAATTGATGATATCGCAGCTTACAACAAAGTAGAAGGTTTAGCCTTAAGCGAAGAAGAAGTTGATTACTTAAACAATCTTTCGACTAAATTAGGAAGAAAACTTACTGATTCAGAGATTTTTGCTTTCTCTCAGGCAAACTCAGAGCACTGTCGTCACAAAATCTTCAACGGAACATTTGTGATCGACGGAGAAGAAAAAGAAACTTCTCTTTTCAAATTAATCAAGAAAACATCTCAGGAAAACCCTAACGATATTGTGTCTGCATACAAAGACAACGTTGCTTTTGTAAAAGGACCAAAAGTGCAGCAATTTGCACCAAAATCGGCAGACAAACCTGATTTTTACGAAATAAAAGAATTTGATTCAGTTATCTCTTTAAAAGCCGAAACACACAATTTTCCAACAACAGTTGAGCCTTTCAACGGAGCTGCAACAGGTTCTGGAGGAGAAATTCGTGACCGTTTAGCCGGAGGACAAGGATCGTTGCCATTAGCCGGAACTGCTGTTTACATGACTTCTTACTCTCGTTTGAAAGAAGACAGAAAATGGGAAAATGCTGTTGAAGAAAGAAAATGGTTGTACCAAACGCCAATGGATATCTTAATCAAAGCTTCAAACGGAGCTTCTGATTTTGGAAATAAATTCGGTCAGCCGCTTATTACAGGTTCTGTTTTAACTTTCGAACATGAAGAAGAAAACAGAAAAATTGGCTACGATAAAGTAATCATGCAAGCGGGTGGAATTGGTTACGGAAAATTAAATCAATCTATCAAACACAAACCAAAAGAAGGCGATAAAATTGTTATTCTTGGAGGTGAAAACTATAGAATCGGAATGGGTGGTGCTGCGGTTTCTTCTGCAGATACAGGAGCTTTTGGTTCAGGAATTGAGTTAAATGCGATTCAGCGTTCAAATCCTGAAATGCAAAAACGTGCTGCTAACGCGATTCGTGGTTTAGTAGAAAGCGACAACAATCCAATCGTTTCTATTCACGATCACGGAGCGGGTGGACACTTAAACTGTCTTTCTGAATTGGTTGAAGAAACTGGAGGTTTGATCGATTTAGATAAATTACCAGTTGGCGACCCTACTCTTTCTGCAAAAGAAATTATTGGTAACGAATCTCAAGAAAGAATGGGATTGGTTATTGGTCAAAAAGATATCGATACTTTACAGAGAATTGCTGACAGAGAGCGTTCTCCAATGTATCAGGTTGGAGATGTAACGGGAGATCACCGTTTTACTTTCCAATCGCAATCAAATGGTTCAAAACCGATGGATTATGCTTTAGAAGATTTCTTCGGAAGTTCTCCAAAAACGGTTATGACAGACAAAACAATCGACAGAAAATATGCTGATGTTGCTTATTCTGCAAATGACTTCGAAAGTTACTTAAAAGACGTTTTACGTTTAGAAGCAGTTGCTTCAAAAGACTGGTTAACAAATAAAGTTGACCGTTGTGTTGGAGGAAAAGTTGCCAAACAACAAAATGCAGGTCCGTTACAATTACCTTTGAATAATGTTGGAGTTATGGCTCTGGATTATTTAGGAAAAGAAGGTATTGCCACTTCTATTGGGCACGCTCCTATTGCGGCTTTGATTGATCCTGTTGCAGGTAGTAGAAATGCTATTGCAGAATCGTTATCAAACATTATTTGGGCTCCAATTAAAGATCAGTTAAAAGGTATTTCATTATCTGCAAACTGGATGTGGGCTTGTAAAAACGAAGGTGAAGACGCGCGTTTATACGATGCTGTACAAGGATGTTCAGATTTTGCTATAGAATTGGGAATCAATATTCCGACAGGAAAAGATTCACTTTCAATGAAACAAAAATATCCAAATGATGAAGTAATTGCGCCGGGAACGGTTATTATTTCAGCGGCTGGAAACTGTACAGATATTAGAAAAGTAGTTGAACCTGTTTTACAGAAAAACGGAGATTCAATCTATTATATCAATTTGTCTCAAGATGATTTCAAACTTGGAGGTTCGTCTTTTGCACAAATCAGAAATACAATTGGAAACGAAACTTCTACAATTAAAGATTCGGCTTTCTTTAAAAACGCATTTAATACAGTTCAGGAATTAATCGGCGAAAGCCAAATTTTAGCAGGTCACGATATCGGAAGCGGTGGTTTAATTACTACTTTATTAGAATTGTGTTTTGCTGATGTGAATTTAGGAGCTAAAATTGATTTCAGCGCTTTCGCGGAAAAAGACTTATTGAAAATCCTTTTCGCAGAAAACATCGGAATCGTATTCCAGGCAAAATCTGATGCTGCTGTTGAAGCTAAATTAAATGCAAACAACATCGAATTTTTCAAATTAGGAAAAGCGACAACTACTGAGACTTTAGACCTTGGACCTTGGACTTTAGACATAAAAGCTTATAGAGATGTTTGGTTCGAAACTTCTTATTTATTAGATCAAAAACAATCTAAAAACGGAAGAGCTCAGGCGCGTTTTGAAAACTATAAAAATCAGGTTTTAAATTATACTTTCCCTGCACATTTTACAGGAAAGAAACCAGAAATCGACAAGTCTAAACCGAGACCAAAAGCAGCCATTATCCGTGAAAAAGGAAGTAATTCTGAGCGTGAAATGGCAAATGCTATGTACTTGGCAGGTTTTGACGTAAAAGACGTTCACATGACGGATTTAATTTCTGGCCGTGAAACTCTTGAAGACATTCAATTTATCGGAGCTGTTGGAGGATTCTCTAACTCAGACGTTTTAGGTTCTGCTAAAGGTTGGGCTGGAGCTTTCTTGTACAACGAAAAAGCAAAAACAGCTTTAGATAATTTCTTTAAAAGAGAAGATACTCTTTCTGTTGGAATCTGTAACGGTTGCCAGTTGTTTATGGAATTGGAAGTTATTAATCCAGAACACGAAGTTCACGGAAAAATGCTTCATAACGAAAGCCAGAAACACGAAAGTATCTTTACTTCTGTGAAAGTTCAGGAAAATAACTCAGTCATGTTATCGACTTTAGCAGGAAGCACTTTAGGAGTTTGGGTTTCTCACGGAGAAGGTAAATTCAAATTGCCTTACTCTGAAGATCAATACAACATTGTTTCTAAATATGCTTACGAAGGATATCCTGCAAACCCAAATGGTTCTGATTACAACACGGCTATGATGTGTGACAAAACTGGAAGACATTTGGTTATGATGCCTCACATTGAGCGTTCGACTTTCCAATGGAACTGGGCGCATTATCCAAAAGATAGAAATGACGAGGTTTCGCCTTGGCACGAAGCTTTTGTTAATGCCAGAAAATGGATTGAGAAAAACTAAGAAATATATTTCAGAAGAAGCGCCCGAATTTATCGGGCGTTTTTTTTTTGCCACAGATTAAAGGGATTATCACAGATTTTTTTAAGTTTTTAAAATTATTTTAATCCTTTAATCTGTGGCTATTTTTAAAAATAATAATTAGTGGCTAAAACATAAAAAAAAATGCCCCGACGCTATCCCTAAGCCGAAGCATTTTTATTTTCAGTCTTTAAATGCCGATGCGATCCCGGTTACAATATTGGCAGTTCCAAAAGCAAATAACCCCGAAGCAACTGCATTTTGGCCTGCAAAAAATTGGTTTTCAACAATTGCATTACTAAAGAATAGTCCACCGGCAGCCCCCGCAACCAGCCCAATTCCTATTAATACAATTGTCCACCAGGGTTCCGGATCCGGCGGCGGTGGCGACGGACTTTTCCAAAAACGTTTCCACCAGCCTGGGTATTTGGTTCCGCACCAGCCCATTGCTAAATAGAAGGCAGTTTCCATGATGTTAAAATTTAGTTAGTACCTACTCTTTTGCTTTTCGGCTTCCGCATTTAAATCCGCGTAAAAATAGAACAAGCCTAAAGTAAAGATACAAGGTAAACTACTGTTTTTGAAAGGGGAAAAATCCCCATTTTTTCTTCTTAACCAGACTCTAATGTATACGTAAGACTAGTTTAATGATATCTTAAGGTGGTTTTTATAGCTTCATTTATGGAGATAAATATCTTTGTCTCATGAAAAAAATGATCCAAAATATACTCCTTTTTACTTTATTTCTTGTAAGCCAATTCAGTTTTGGACAGCAAAATCCATCTTTAGACGGAACAATTACTGACGGAAAACTTCCTGTGGAATTTGCTGATGTTATTTTAAAAAACGCTGCCGATTCTACAAAAATTGCAAACTATACCATAACGGATGCTTCCGGGCATTTTTCTTTAGAAAATATAACGGCAGGCAAATATCTACTCGAATTGAAATTAATTGGATATAAAACCGACAGCAGAACAATTAATTTTACAGGATCGCCTATTTCTGTTGGTACCGTTGTTTTAAAAAATGACACGAATTTATTGAATGCTGTTGTAGTTAATTCTCAAAAAAAACAAATTCAAAAAACAGATGAGGGTTTAATTTTTAATGCCGTTTCGAATATCACTCAAGCCGGCGGAACAGCAACCGATATGCTAAAAAGCATTCCAACTGTTGCAGTCGATGCAGAAGGCGGAATTACCTTAAGAGGAAAATCGCCCATGATTTTAATTAATGGTAAAAACTCAGCTATTACCAACATGGACCAAATTGCTGCGAGCAGTATCGAAAGTATCGAAATTATCAGCAATCCTACGGCAAAATATGATGCAAATGCAGAAAGCGGAATCATCAATATTAAACTTAAAAAAAATAATCAAAGCGGACTGAATGGCGCTGTTGTGCTGGGAACCGGTTTTGGTGCCAAAGGACGAATAAACAGTTCTGTGCTTTTGAACCATAAAACCGAAAAATGGAATTTTGGTTTGGGCTATGATAATCGCTTTGCCGGACGAACTAAAAAAATAAAGGCTGATCGCACTAATTATTTTATTGATGATGAACATTATATCCATCAAAACAGAAATGACGAACGCAAAGAAGGTTTGCAGAATTTAAAATTCAACGTCGATTTTACTCCAAATGAAAGAAACACTTTTTCGTTTGAAGCCTTAGGAAATTTCGAAACTCAGGATAACGACGAAACTTTATATACGGGTGTAAATACCAGTTCGAACCAGTTTTTTTCTGATAACAGAAGACATTCACTAGAATTAGAACGCTCAAAAGTAGGCGAATTGGCTTTTACTTATGATCGAAAATTCTCTGATGATCGAAAAAGCCTTTCTGGTTCTATTACTTCTTCTTTCGGAAAACATAAAGAAAATACAGATATTGACACCTATAATTATGACCAATATCATCAGCAAATAGGCGATGCTTTTTTACAAAGAACTCATAATTATGAAAACGAAAATATTTCTAATGCTATCGTTAATTACACACTTCCAGTTTCAGAAAAAGCAATTGTAGAAACCGGTTATAAAGGAACATTCCGTTTTTTTAATTCTGATTTTGAAAGTGCTGATTTCGAAAATGGTAATTATGTTATAAATCCTTTAGCGAGCAATTCTTTTAAATTTAACGAACAGATTAATGCTGTTTACGGAATGCTGAATTCGTTTACCGGCGATAAGGAAAACCCAAAATGGAAATACAATTTAGGTTTGCGTGCAGAAAATGTTTCTAACACGGGAGCAACGAAAAACAATAGCGACCGTTTTAGTAATAATTATTTAAAATTGTTTCCAGCAGCTTCTTTACAATTAAATTTAAAACAGGATGAATTTGTAAAATTAGGCTACAGCAAACGTATTAATCGCCCGGATTTAGATGATTTGAATCCGTTTATTGATATTACAGACGCATTGAATCCACACGGAGGAAATCCGTATTTAAAACCCGAAATTGTTCATATTGGCGAATTGAGTTATAATAAAACCTGGACAAATTATTCTTTTTCAGCTAATGCTTTTTACAGAAATGCAAAAGATGCTATAAGACAATATGCAGAACTTCAGGATAATGGCGTTGTTTTGTTACAACCCAGAAATATAGGAAATACTGTAACCTATGGTTTAGAAACTATTTTTAGTTTAAAACCATTTAGTTTTTATGATGCCAACATTAGCATAACAGCTTTCCATCAGCATATAGATGCTTCTAACCTAACGGAAGATACTGTAAGTGATGCTTTTAACTGGTACGGAAAAATGATTAATAATTTTGTGCCGTGGAAAGGTGGAAAACTGCAACTTATCGGGAACTACAATTCAGCTTTGGCAACGGCGCAGGGAGAACGAATTCCAATTTATAATATCGATATGGGATTTCAGCAAAAATTAGGAAAAGGAAATGCCTGTTTGGGATTGGTTGTAACAGATGTATTTAACACACTCGAAAGCGGATACAAAAACAATACGTTATTATTCAGCAATACCCGAATAAACAAATCAGATACACGCGCCGTGATGCTTACCTTTGCTTATACTTTTAAATCTGATTTTAAAGAAAAACTGCTCGAAAATCAGTTTTCTACAGAATAAAATTGGCCGGAAGATTATAAAATGTAAAAAAAACACATTCTTGTTATTTAGATTCAAAATTTCTATTAAAATTTAAGTTATATTCGCTACATAAAATCTGCCGCTGATTTTATACCGATACCCAAAAGCACTTTAATCCTACATAGAAATGAAAGCCGTACAATTATTATTTATTACATTATTTTTTATCGCCTCAAAATCATATTCTCAAGTTGAAGTAAATGTAATTACCCATAATTCTAAAGAACGTTACATTACTACTACAATTGGCTATCCGGTTCAGGGAACATATGCTCCTATCGGTATGAAACAGCCTATTACCATTTTAAATCCAGACGGAACAGGTTCTATACAAGCTGATGATTTGAGCAAACAAAAAATCAATTGGGGAATTGAGTGTACAGAAGAAGGAACTCCTATCTTTAAAGAAGGTTTCAACAGTAAATCATACACCTTTTGGTACAGACCAGTTGAAGGTAATGAATGGTTTTATTCGCAATTTTCAATTCATTTCGCCAAGAAAAAAATGTTTTTAATGGGTGAAAGAGTAAAAGAATACGAAGATTATAACGTACAATAGCCTCTTAAAATATCGTCGCAAATTAAATATTTCTTGATTTTTGGGATTTTTTGCTATAAAAAAGAAAACGTTTTCGTTGATTTTTAATAGTCTCTATAAATTTTCCCATAAAATTCCATAAAATAAAAAATCATACTTAATTTTTATTTAATTTGCAGTAAAATTCAATATATTAAACATGGTTTCAATCACACGCCTTTTTGATTTTCCCTATTATCAACAAGAAACTTATAACCTTCCAGTTGCTCTGGCAACCAAAAAAAATGGAGTCTGGGAAAAAACATCTAGCGAAGAATATATTGCAAAAGCAAATGCTGTTTCGAGAGCATTATTGCGCATGGGCGTTCAAAAAGATGATAAAATTGCTTTAATCACTTCAAATAACCGTACTGAATGGAATGTGATGGATATTGGTATTTTGCAGACTGGTGCTCAAAATGTTCCTATTTATCCAACGATTGCCGAAGAAGATTACGAATATATTTTAAATCACAGCGGCAGTATTTACTGCTTTGTTTCTGATGACGAAGTTTATCAAAAAGTACAGGCTATCAGAGCCAATGTGCCCACTTTAAAAGAGGTTTATTCTTTTAATGAAATCCCGGGTTGCAAACACTGGTCAGAGCTATTAACTTTAGGTGCAGACGAAAGCAACCAAAATGAAGTTGAAGCCAGAAAAGACAGCATTAAAACAGATGATTTAGCGACTATTATTTATACTTCAGGAACTACAGGAAAACCTAAAGGAGTTATGCTTTCGCACAAAAATATTGTTTCGAATGTTTTAGACAGTGCACCTAGAATTCCTTTTGATCCGGGAAAAAGTACTTCATTAAGCTTTTTACCAATCTGCCATATTTTTGAAAGAATGATTTTGTATATCTATCAATATTATGGTGTTTCAGTTTATTTTGGAGAATCGATTGATAAAATTAGTGATAACTTAAAAGAAGTGAAACCAACCGTTATTACGGCTGTACCAAGACTTTTAGAAAAAGTTTACGATAAAATTTATGCTAAAGGAGCTGAATTAACAGGCATTAAGAAAAAATTGTTTTTCTGGGCTATTGATTTAGGTTTAAAATACGAACCATACGGAGCTAATGGTGCCTGGTATGAGTTTCAGTTAAAAATTGCCCGCAAACTTATTTTCAGCAAATGGAAAGAAGGTTTGGGCGGAAATTTAGATTTAATGGTTTCCGGAAGTGCCGCTTTACAACCTCGTTTAACAAGAGTTTTTGCTGCTGCAGAAATTCCGGTTATGGAAGGTTACGGTTTATCTGAAACTTCTCCGGTAATTGCCGTTAACGATCAAAGAAACAAAGGATTTAAAATTGGAACTGTTGGAAAACCAATTCGTAATATTGAAGTAAAAATTGCCGAAGACGGAGAAATTCTTTGTAAAGGTCCAAACGTAATGTTAGGCTATTACAAAGATCCTGAAAAAACTGCCGAAGCGCTGCAGGATGGTTATTTCCATACTGGGGATATTGGTGAAATCGACAGCGAAGGTTTCTTAAAAATTACAGATCGTAAAAAAGAAATGTTCAAAACATCGGGAGGTAAATATATTGCGCCGCAAATGATCGAAAATGCTATGAAACAATCTCGTTTTATTGAGCAGATTATGGTTATTGGTGAAGGCGAAAAAATGCCGGCCGCTTTTATTCAGCCAAACTTTGAATTTGTAAAAGAATGGGCAAAAATCCACAAAATTACTTTAGGAAATTCTGATAAGGAAATTAGTCAAAACCCAGAGGTTATCAAACGTATTGATGAAGAAGTAGAAAGCATCAACAAAAAATTCGGACACTGGGAACAAATAAAACGTTTTGAATTGACTCCGGATGTTTGGTCTATCGACGGCGGGCAGCTTACTCCTACTTTAAAATTAAAGCGTAAAATTATTAAAGAGATTTATAAAGATCTTTACGCTAAAATATACGGGAACAATTAATAAACCAAAATATTTTTAACCAAAGAAAAAGGCTGTCTTAATAAGACAGCCTTTTTTAATTAATTACGAAGACACCAATGTAAAATCTTGGCGATGTTTTTGGCATCGTCAATTCCGCGGTGATGTGTTCCTTCCAGCGGAATATTCAGCATCTGTAAAGCGCCATTCATTCCGGTTGACCTTTGCAGACCAAACTTTTCGGCAAAATGCTCTTTTACATTGATATGCTCGTCTCCCATTGGATAGGAAATACCAAACGATTTACATTGTTTTTTAAGCATATTCAGATCGTACTGACCGTAACTTGCCCAAGTATATAAATCGGGGTTATATTCGTCGATTAACTCGTTAATGGCATCTTCAAAACTTACACCGTTTTTATCCAGTAAATCCTGAGTAATGGTTGTTAATTCTGTACAAAATGGACTCACATGCGAACGCTGCGGTTTAATTAAAATGCCTTTGTTCTTGGTAATTTGTCCTGTTTGTGAATCTAAAACGGCTAACCCGATTTCGATAATTTCATTTTGCTGACCTTTCGGGACCGCGCCCTGCCAGCATGTGGCTTCTAAATCAATGATGATAATTTTATCTGTAGTTTTCATTTTTTCTGATTTTTAAATGTTTTATAATTCTCTGTCTCCAAAAGGAGCTTTCCAATCTTTCTTCATAATGAGAGCTTTTACTTCATCATAAGAAAGCGGTTCGTAATTGTGGCAGTCCACGCCAACATCAAAAGAACGTGAAGTTTCATCGTTATACAGATGTCCGTGTGAGTGTCCGTATAAGTGCCATGTTCCTCGAAATGAACTTCTCCACACTTTCATGGCGTAGTGAAACAAGATTATTTTCTGTCTTCCGTTTGGTGCATCTGCATCTTCAACACTTAATTCATAATAATCTTTAATCCACTCAAATCGTTTAGCATAACTTAATGCCGATTTATCGTGATTGCCTTTTATAAGAAAAATTGATCCGTTTAACTGATCTAAAATTTCTTTTGTTCGCTCTGGTCTCGCCAAAGAAATATCACCTAAATGATACACAATATCTCTCGGACTTACCTTTTCGTTCCATCGCCTAATGAGCTCCGCATCCATTTCTTCAACGGTGGCAAAAGGACGCTCGCTAAACCTGATTATATTCGTATGACCAAAATGATGATCAGACGTAAAAAATATTTTTTGATTCTTTTAAATTTAATTTTTAAACTAAAACCACCAGCGTTTCCGTTGATGGTTTTTCTTTATTTCACGAAGATTTCCTTCAATTGACCAATTACGTTTCCGCTTCCGGAAATTGTGATTTCTCCAATTTTATCGGCGATTTTTTCAACGTATTCCATCTCTTTCAATTTCCACAACATTTCGTTTTCTTCCATCAGCTTTGCTGTGTTGAGTAAACTTCTTGTTGCAGCGGTTTCTTCTCTTCTCATGATACTGTTGGCCTGTGCTTTTTTCTCGGCAACCAAAACCTGATTCATGATTTCTTTCATATCTCCTGGCAGGATTACATCACGAATTCCGGCATCAGAAATCTTCAAACCTAAGTCTTCAATTTTAGTTGCCACTTCGGCCAAAATTAATTCGGCAATAGTGTCTTTCTTAGCCAGTAATTCATCTAAAGTCAATCCCCCAACAAAAGCTCTTAAAGCCAATTGCATTACAACATACAATTGTTTTTCAAAATCTTTGTTTTCGACCAAAGCTTTCATAATGTCCACAACCTGATATCTCACAAAAAAGTTGATTCTTAATCCTGCTTTATCCTTAGTCAACAATTCCTGACCTGAAATTTCAATTTGCTGTTGTCTGATATCAACCGTTTTAACTTCGATTGTAGTCGCATTATTCCAAAAGTAATGAGTTCCTGATTTTAATTCTTTTACGAAATTCCCGTTTACAAACAACAAAGCTTTGTCGTTGCTTGCTACAATAAACTTTCTTATAAAATATCTTAACTGGTTACTTTCTAAAATGTTTACTGGAACATTTTCTGTAATTTCAATTTTAGAAAGATCTGCTTTTGTAAATTCATTTGTTACAATACCTTTCCAGAAAGGATGTCTTCCCGGAGTTAAAACGCCTTTAAAGTTTCCATTTACGAAATGCAAAACAATTTCGTTATCGGCAACCTCAACAACTTCAAGCATTGAAGCCAAAACTTCATTCTGCAATAAAATGTTCAATTCTAATGGTGTGTGAAAAACGGCATTCATATCATAAATCATTACATTTTTATCTCCAAAAATCCAGTACAAACCTTCTTCTAATACTTTTACTAATTTTCTGTTTTCGAAAACCAAGCCCACTTGGTAACCTTCGATTTTAATTCTTTTAATCATGGTATTTTTTTGTTTAAAGTTTTTCTTTGTTTCAAGTTGTGAAACAGTCGAAAATCTTTATTCTATATTTTTATTTTTTGTTTCAGGTCTTTTTTGTTTCAAGTTTCAAGTTGTAGAACAGTCGAAAATCTTTATTCTATGTTCTTTACTCTATTCTCTTACTTCTAACTTTTTACTTCTAACATCTAACTTTTTAATAAAAAAACCTCTTTGCCTTTCTCCTCCGAAAAAACGGATGAAGAGTTTGTAATTTGTTTACCCGAATTGTTTTCAATTGTATTTTGCAGAGACGATCCCCAAATCATCTTCACAATCAAATCGAAAAGAAAACAAGTATTTCAAAAAACATTACTTTTCGCACTGGCTTTATCATGAGTGTGAAATTTTAGATTCGAAAATCTTAATTTCACTGACAAAGACAAATCAGTTTTTTTCTGGTCATCTTTTTAAGAGTGATGGTCTCTTGAAACAGATTTTGAGCCTGTTGCTGACTTACCGCTCGTCCAACTACCCCATAGGGAGTAGTGCAGGAATCGAACCTGCGTTGACTTCTATTGCTCTAACCGTACTGAGCTATCGCATTGCTGCGAATGGGAGTCGAACCCATGACCCATAGATCTTGGTGGAATAGTTTTTTGGAAAACCACCCGAAAACCTCCAAACCAAGCTGTATAGAAAAACATAATTCGCTTTCGCGGAAAGTTCCCTACAATGGTGCTATACAGAAACACGCAACTGGGCTTGTTTGATATTTTTAATCAAAGCCTAAACTTTGATGCATTTCATTTTATAAAAGAACTTATTTTATTTCCTGAACAAATATTCAAATTACACTGCGCAGTAATTTTGCGCAGTGCAAAAACTTTTAGTTAATCCATTCTATTACAGTCGATAAATAGACTTGCCTAACCTCTTCAAATCGGGTTATATTCGGAATATGATTGACTTCTAATAAATATTTAGAACCGTCTTTTGCAACGATATAGTCATTTCCTATCATATCCATTTGCAAAACATTTTTGATGTAAAGCGTATCGTCTAACAAATCCTGATCGACAGGCATAAAATTGGCATTATCAGGATGGATTGACTTTAACCAATCCTCACCTTCCAGTTTTATCTGCCAATACGTTTCGCCAATCATCATAATTCTAACGGCTTCACCTTCAAAATAAGGTTCAATGGTTGCGGTAAATTCGCTTTCCCATTCTCCGGTAAAGCGATGTTTGTTTTCACCACAATGCCAGTTTCCCCATTTTGCAACTGTATCTCCGGTTGTGTTTACAGAAGCGCCCGCACTTATAAATCCGCGTGGAGCACTGAATCTTGAAAGAGACAACGCTTTTACCAGACAAGGAATTTTAAAACGGCAGTCCAGCATTGCTGAAGCCTTTGGATAACAATCGCCATTCCAGATCGCAAGACCTGTAATAAAATCAAAATCATTATCGTAAATTCCGTAATAGACCACTTTATCTACAGGTAACATTCCAACTCCAATCGATTTTTCCATATACAAAACCTCATCTTTAACCACAATTTTAGGTATAGACTGGTGCCAGATAATATGTCCTGAATACTGGGCTTTTATAATGTCGTATTCTTCCTGTTCAATTCCAACAAGGGCAATTCGGTTGTATTTTTGTTTCATCGTTTTTAATTTTAAATGTTACTTGTTTTTACTTTTTAAACGGCTTCGAATTTTAGGCGTTTGATTCCGAAATCTGTTTTTCTTAATTTGCACATTCTTCCGTCTGAAATATGGTGGAAAACAATTCCTTCAATATCATTTTCTGATAATACTTTTTCTAAATCATCGAAATCAAGACTTACAAAATCGAGAATTTCACTTCCATGTTTTACCAAAGTATGTTTCTCAAACTTTTCAGGGTTACCTTGAACTTTTGGTCCGCATAACTCGTATGTTCCGTCTGCTTTATCTTCTAAGCGGTCGAATGCTTCGAAGAAATGTTTGTCTTCAGATTTTGAACGATCGCATTTTAACCAATGCGGGTGATGTCCTGTAATTAAATCTGCTTCCTGACACGGAATCGCATTCTCCGGAATCGTACGTCCTTTTTTGGCGTCGAATCTTTTGTATAATTCTCCGTTGATAATGGCCGAAGATGTACCGTCAAATTTTCTCGTTGCGATTGCTTCTCCGTTTATTACCCATGCATTTTCTGCATTGATTTTATTTACTACTCTTGCTAAGTTATTTGGGTCTTTAGCAAACAATGTGCTTATCTTTTTCATATTTATTTTTTTTATAGGTTCTAAGTTGCTGAGATACTAAGGGGCTAAGTTTTTTCTCTTTGCAACTTATTATCGTTTAGTACAGGAAGAGAGACTCGAACTCTCAAAAAACTGATTCTAAGTCAGCCGCGTCTACCAATTGCGCCATTCCTGCTTTTTTTTAAAGGTTCTGAGGTTCTGAGGAACTAAGAGGCTAAGTTTTTTTAACCTTTGCGCCTATGTAACTTTGTACCTCTGCACCTTCCTCAGTACCTTAGTCCCTCAGAACCTCAGGACCTTCAAATAAGCGGCTCATACGGGAGTCGAACCCGTTTCTCCCGAGAGACAGTCGGGAAGGTTAGCCAGTAACCCCAATGAGCCAGTTCCTTCTAGAGAACGAGTGATTTTGGAAGGATTCGAACCTTCGATCATCTAGCTTAGAAGGCAGACGCTCTATCCAGCTGAGCTACAAAATCATTAATTTTTGGGCATAAAAAAAGCACCCGGTTAAAGGTGCTTATAAATTCAATATGATATAACTATCCTATTGCCTGTATTAATGCACCTGTGTTGTTAAACGTCCAAGATCAAACCTTGGGTCTAGCAGTTGTGTGTTATATATGTTGTTATGTAAAGCCATTTTATATGTTGTATTATATTTTGAAATCGTTGTTGATATTTGAATTTCTGTTTTCAAATTTTCTTCGGCAAAGATAAAGTCGAAAAAATCAATTATCCAAATCATTTTTAAAATTATTTTATTGATTATCAAATAGTTATACTTAAAATTAAAACATAGAAATCCTTGTCCGCATACTGGTGCAGATTCCTTTTTGTATCAAATGACTGTCTCTCATCAGATTACTTTTCAAGATTATATTTCAATATTTAGTTTATGCATTAAACATTTGGTCAATTATTTTTTTAATTATTTTTAGTTATGGTGTCTTTTTTATCATTTTTCTTGTCATGTTGAGCGAAGTCGAAACATTTTTTTGTCACACTGAGCGAAGTCGAAGTGCTATTTAACCAAAATCGAAATGCTTAAAAACAAAAAAAGCGTCCCGAAATCAGGACGCTTTTATACTTTATGTTGAGTTAAACTCTAAAATCTACATTTCAATTTCATAAAAATACATATTGCATCCAAACACCTCAACTGGAAAATCTCCGGCTAATTGTTCAAAATTTTTGCTTACTGAAAGTATCATATGTATTTTTTCTGTTTATTAATTACAGATACAAATGTAGTATATTTTGTGATAATTTAACAAATTATACTGAAAATATATTTTTTATAACAAATTAGCTTTTATTGAGACAAGCTTTTTTTATCTGCTTCTCTGAAAATGGCGATAACGTTTCTGCCAGATTACGGCTGGTTCTTAAACAGCTTAGGATTTTGTGCCTTAAATTGATATCGTCGCCAAACTCTGTATGCATTAAGAGCTCGAAGATTTCCTGCAAATACAGGGGCTGTTCTTTGTAATCTCCCTCAAACAATTCGTCTGAAAGGAAATTAATTACGGATGGCACTACATCACGATGTGTTGGTTTTTGATTTTCTTTTGACATAACGGAAAATTTTAAACGCACGAAATCCCTCATTTTCGGTTGTGTCAAAACATCTCTAGGAAATGCGTTAGGGCTATCACTAGCACCTTCAACGTGAGTGAGGGATTCGCTTATTATTAACTTATATTAAGTTTTCAGGATATAATCCTAGATTTATTTTGACAGAACAAATATAAGTTTTTATTTTAAAAAGAAAGAAATAACTCACAAAATAATTAAGTTTCATAAAAAACATTCAATATTCCTTTAGCTTTACTTCTAGTAAATTTTGAAATGATACTATACTCTTCTAAAATTTTAAGAAATCTTTCATTTTGTTCATTTAAATCAAAAGATACTTTTACATCATTTACAATATCAACAAATTTATCTCCCATTTTTTCTAACAAATCACAAATATCATATTCATTATTTTCATCAGAAAAAGCTAAATTAAATAAACTAATTTTATAAGATTCTTCAAAATCAACTGTGATTAGTTTTTTAAATAATGTTGAACTTAAATTCAATGATTTATTTTTCAAATAAAATTCAGCTATTTTTTGCAAAAATTCTAAATTTTCAGTTTTAATTATTTCTACTTCTTTTTCTATAATAATTTTGTCTAAAGATTCAATACTTAATTCAGAATCAAGCAATTGTTCTAAAAATTCAATATCAAAACTATAATTACCTAACTCTGAAACAAAACTATCTTCATATGAGATAATTAATTTAACTAAAACATCTTTATTATTTTTAAATAATGAATCGAACTCTTCTACGTCAAGCACGAAAAAAACTCTTTCTTCCAAATATGAAATCCTAGAATCTATATTTATTCTATTTGATTTTAAAACAAATTCTCCTGATTCCGCAAAGATTGCCTCAAAAGAATCCTGTGAAAGATTTTCATCGTTTATAAGTTCATAAATAAAATCTTCACATGAATTATTTTCACCAAATAAAACATCTTCTTTTTCATAAATACCTAAAACAGATATTTTTGTATAGTTATCACTATCATTTAAGAAAACAATCAAATCTGAATCAAACAAACTTTCCCAACTATAATATTCTAAAATATTTTCCCAAGAAGAGAAAATTTTATTTCTCTGAATTAATAATGTTTGAATTTCTTTTACGGGAATACTATCAAAAGAATTTAATTTGTCTGTAAATCCTTTTTGTATTATTTTTAATTTATGTTCTAAATCTAGTATTTTATCATTTTGCTCTAAAAGGTACAAAACATCATCAGCTTTTTCATTTACATTTTCTTCAATAGCTAAATAAACATTTTCCACATATTCTTTTAAATTTTTGCTTATTCTTATATATAAATTTGATGTTTCGGTAGATTTTAAAAATCCAAAATTTGAATTAAAAAACTTGTTCACATCGTAATCATATTTTTTATCTATTTTAGAAAAAAGATTTAAATTGTCAATATTAATTTGATACAAATCGTGCAGGTAAACTTTTAATAATAAGTTTTTAATTTTTTCAGAATAAGTTATTGAAGTAAATTGAACTTGTAAAACCTGTAAAGTTTTTATAAAATGATCTGTATTTATTCTTTCAAATGCATCTTTAAGTAAATCCTTATCTAAATTAATAAAATTTGTTAATCCTTTATTTTTATTCAACTTTATCAAAGTCTTATTGCCAATGTCATCTGAAAATAATTGAATTAAATCAAGCAGAATAATTCTTCTTAAATCTTGAGAAAGTTTTGTTTCTACAAAATGCCAGAATTTGTCCCATTTAGTTATTTCAAAATAAAAATTAGTCAGAGTAACATTATCATTACTTATTCTTTTTAAAAAACTTTCAATAAAGTAAACACTTTCATCATGATAATTTTTTATCTGATCCAAAACAAAATCAAGTTTTTCATTTCTTAAATTAGGGTTTTGGGACTCTTTTAATAAAAATTGCAAAATGTCATAAATTAATATAGATTTATTTTTAAATCTTATATCTCTTATGTTCTTTACCAAATTTTCTACATTTTCAATTTTCTCTTCAAAAGAGGTAGTTTCATTTTGGTTTATTTTCATCATCAATTTATGATCACTGGAAGATAGTGAACCTGGATGAAAGTATGAGACGTATTCTATAAAATCTTCATTTAAATAATCATTTTTGAATAGATATTTAAATAAACTAATGTTAGGATTTACTTTATTTTCAATAAATTCTTTACCATCAACATTTCTATATATTTTAGATGAATAAACTAGTTCTAAAAAGTGATCAACTCCTTCACTATAATTTTCACATAATTCAAATAAACTTAAATTTTTAATATTTTGTTTTTCATTATTTAAAAAAAGAATTTTCCTTTCTAATAAAGCTATTTTATTTTCATGAAAATCATTAATCAGCTTTACCCTTTTATTATATGTTAATTCGCTATCCATTTCATCTTCAACATCTTTAAAAGAAATACCTGAGTTATGATTTCTAACATAATCATAACTGAACTTAATATTACGAGATTCTTTTATTTTTTCGAAATTTTCATCAGTAATCAGGTTATCACTCAACTTCATCCCCTCTATATCTATAATTTTTTGCAAATGTTTTTCCTCAATTAACACCATCAAATTAAAAATATAAATTTTTCTTAGCTCGTTTACATCTCTCAAGACTTGTTTACTCAGTAATTTTTCCAATTCATTCTTTTCTTCAATTTTAGCTTTCAACTGATCGTCAATTCCCACAATAATTTTTTCCAAATCTTTGTCTTTTTTAAAATCTTTTTTAAAAATTCGATGCAGTTTCGATTCATTTTTTTGAATTCTCGCAAAATCATCTGGAAATATGTTTTTGTAAAATATAATTGCAAAGAGTTTATTTTTATCAATACTAGGTTTATCAATAATTAAAATCTCGTTGTACAATTTAAATTCATTACAAATATTGATAACTGTACGCATGTCATACACATAATTAGAAACTTCGGAAATGAAATTTTTATCTAAAAAACTTTTATTTTCTATGACAACCGCACTTTCATTTTCTTCCTTTTGAAAAAATCTTTCTAATTTTAAAAGAAACATATTTTTTGAATTACTATAATCAGTAATTGGTATGACAGGAACAATTATATCAAAAAACTTTGTCTTATCTTCTAAAATTAATTCATCTTTTACTGAATAAATAAACTTAACTGGCTGAATAACATCCTTAGACTGTTTAATTAAAATAGAAAGTTCTCTAATTTTAGAATATAATTTGATAGCTACATCATCACTAAATCTATCAATATCTTCAACAATAACAATATTCGTATTAGTTTTTTCAAAGAAGTAAATTATTTCATCGATGTTTCTATTAAAAACAGAAAGATCTTTATCTGTTTTTTCATTAACTATTTCAAGAGTGTTTGGAGTTAATTTTGAGAGTTTTAAATTCTTTATTTTATCAAATGATTTATAAAAAATATAAAATATTCCAGTAATAAAAAATAATCGTATAAATTCTGTATTTGTGCTAATTCCTTTAAAGAGAATAAGCTTTTTATTAATCCCTTCAAAAAATAAAAAAATTAAAGAATAGAACCACAATGTCAGTAAGCATATGAAAATTAATTTTCGAAAAGGCTTAGTAAAATCAATTCTTTTATATGAAGATTCTTTTATTTTTATTTTTTTCTCATAATAAAGAATTTGCTGAACTATACTCGTTTCTATTAATTTTTCATCCGATTTATCATCTTTAAAACTTGCTAGAGAAATATGTAAATATTCATTACCTCTATTTCTTTTACAAAATTCGTTAATGATTGTGCTTTTACCTGTTCCAAATCCGCCAGTTAAAGCAATATTTGTTACATTTTCATTGTGTATTGCAAAAGATAAAGCATCAAGATATTTATTTATCTGATTGTTTCTTGTTTCATTAGGCAAATTTGCAGTCAAATCTTCAAGTGACAATTGATTTTTGACTGGATTATCTTTATATAAGATAATTTCAACTTTAGTTAGATAATCAATAGTATTTTTAAACAGTATCTGTAAACACTTAATCAAAAACTCTTTTAACATTTCAAATTTATCTATTAAGAACTTTTTACTTCTCTTAAAAGACCACATAATTATTAGGATAGCTAATAAAACTAAGATATTTGAGTTTATGTATTCTGTCATAGATATGCGTTTATTTAAATTTAGAACAGCGAAAGTTATTAATTATATAAGATTTAATCTTACGGTTTTCCTCACTAATTTTAATCTTGTGATTTTTCAAATATATATAATCAAAAAGCCTTCAAACCAAGTACAAACACCTGATTTAAAAGCCAAATTAATAATCTTAAATCCCAAAAAAACTTTTAGAATTCCGAGTCGTTTCCTCCGCCACTTTAGCCAAAGTAATCCCTTTAAACTGTGCAATTGTTCCGGCCACATATGGCAGAAAAGCAGGTTCGCAACGGCGCTCGTGGTATTTCTTCAAGAGACTGTTTGGTACATTTTTAGGAAGCATAAACGGCGCATCGGTTTCAATCATCATTCGGTCGAGCGGTACGTACTGAATGACTTCTTTTAAATGGCTGAAACGTTTGGCATCTGAAATGGCTCCCGTAAAACCCAGATAAAATCCGTTATCGAGATAGGTTTTGGCTTCTTGCAGACTTCCTGTAAAACAATGCACAGCGGCTTTTGGCAGTTTCGGTAAATAGTCTTTTGTGATATTCATAAACGAACTAAAAGCGCTTCTTTCGTGCAAAAACAACGGTTTCTGTACTTCAATAGCCAATTCTAATTGGGCTTTATAACATTCTTCCTGTTTGTTTCGGGGCGAAAAATCACGATCAAAATCGAGTCCGCATTCGCCAACTGAAACGACATGTTTCAGTTCTAATAATTTCCTGAGTTTCGAAATACTCTGCGTATCAAAACTCTTTGCATCATGCGGATGTATGCCCGCCGTAGCGTACAACACGCCCGGGTATTGTCTCGCAATCTTTGCAGATTCTTCGCTATTACGTACGCTGGTGCCCGTGAGTATCATTTGCGATACATTGGCGTCGAGCGCGTCTTGTACGACATCGTCTATGTCGTTTTGGAATTGTTTGTTGGTTAGGTTGATTCCTATGTCTATATATTTCATTTTTTTTTAAGATTTTGTAGAGAAAAGAAGCAAGAGGCAAGACTTTTTGATTTTTATTCTTTTTCTCTTGCTTTTCTCTTTTCTAAACATTTTTAAAATTTCTGAAGCAGGAAACAAAATCTAAAAAGTCTTGCCTCTTGCCTCTTGCTTCTTCTTAGTCTTCACGGCTTCCATCATCTGCCATTCTAACCAATTTCGGTGTAAACTTCGCTACTACATCAACTAAATCCTGTTGCGCTTCCATGACCTGATTGATATCTTTATACGCCATTGGGGCTTCGTCTAGACCTGCTCCGATAAGTGTAACGCCATGATCTTTCAGGATTGATTTCATTTCGGTTTGTGTGATGTTTTTTATCGCTTGGGTTCTGCTCATTTGTCTTCCTGCTCCGTGTGAAGCTGAATTTATAGCGTTCTCCTCGCCTTTTCCTCTCACCAAAAATCCCGGTGCGGTCATACTTCCCGGAATGATTCCCATAACGCCTTTTCCGGCTGGAGTTGCTCCTTTTCTATGTACGATCACTTCTTCGCCGTTCCAGGTTTCTTTCCAGGCGAAATTATGGTGGTTTTCGACTTTGGCTAAAATCGTTGCTCCCAAAGCGCGTTCCATTTTGTTATGGATAATCTCGTGACAAGCCGAAGCGTAATCTCCTGCCAAATTCATTGCCAACCAATATTCTTGTCCTAATTGCGAATTCAGATCCAAATACGCTAAGTTTTTTGCTACTTCTGGAAGTTTACATTCGTCTTTGGCAATTTTAGTATAATGTCCGGCAATCGTTGCTCCCATTCCGCGTGAACCGGAATGCGTTAACAAAGCGACGTATTTTCCTTTTGGGATATTCAAAACCGCATCGTCTTTGGCAAATTCCATGATTCCGAATTCCACAAAGTGATTTCCACCACCTGAAGATCCTAATTGTGACCAAGCTTTATCTTTTAAGTTCTTCACAAACGGATTCATATTAAATGTATCGTTCTCTAAAACCGCGTGATCTGATTTGTACTGACCGTGAAATCCGTGACCTGCTCCAAAAATAGAATTCGCGATTAATTCTTTTTTGAATTTAGCTTCGTTTTCAAAATAAAAAGCTGCAGGAATATCATAAACCGACAACGCCATTCTACACCCAATATCAACTCCAACTCCATACGGAATAATGGCATTTTTTGTGGCTAAAACTCCGCCAATCGGTAATCCGTAACCTTGATGCGCGTCTGGCATTAAAGCTCCGGCAACCGTCACAGGCAATTTCATGGCCACTTCCATTTGTTTTCTGGCTCCGTCTTCGATATGATCTAATCCGTAAGCTGAATACGCATTCGGAGTTTCATTTAAAGCAATAAAATCTTCTGGTTTTTCATTCGATTTTTCGATTAAAGCAACAGCCAATTTGCTGAAGATTTTATCGTTTATATAGTTTTCCGGAGTTTCTAAGACGTTTTTGAAATTTGTGATCATTTCGTCTCTTGTGAATCCGTTTCTTTTGCTGTTTATTTTTAAGGCAATCCCGATTATTTTTCCTTCTGGAAATCCTAATTCTAATATGTCTGTACCGTTTATTTGGGTTTTCATGTTTTTGTTTTTTTGATAGTACAAAGGTTACTAACTACTGCGCAGTTATTTTGCTTAGGTTTTAAAACTAAGTTTTTTTTATTTATTAGCGAGCAATTTTCTCGCAAAGTCGCAAGGACGCAAAGTTTTATTTAGCTACAGATTAAAATGATTTTTTCTCATTTTATGTCATTTCGACGGAGGAGAAATCTGCACGAGTAACTCCGTAACGAGAGTCCAATCTTTGTAGAGTTACTTGCGCAGATTTCTCCCTTCGGTCGAAATGACATACTGTGTGTTTAATCTTTATTTTCATAGTGTTTTTTCTACATCTATTTTTTTAATTTTTAAAGAGGCAACATTTAGGAATGGTTTAATTTTCTTTGGAACGAAGTAACCATTTCCTGACGACACTCTTTTTTTTAAGAGCAATATTGTATAAGTGATAATTTAGGACTCGAACCTAATAAATCAACCAACGAAGTAGCACTTTATACACGGCATCTTATTTTTTGAAAAAGTAATAATTGGCAAGAGTTATTTTTTGAACGAAGTAGCTCTTTACACACGACATTTTTCATTTTTTAAAAGAAGTTACAAACAACAAGAGAATTGGGCGGGGCTTTGTCTTTGCCAGAGTCGAACTGGATAACCTTGCTGATTTTACAACTTCGTTATTCCTCCCCTAAATGGTGACGAAGTATCTCTTATTTACGACATTCTTTTTATTTTATCGGGTTATGAGCGACAAGAGACTATTTATGCGTGTTACCACTTACACTATCAGATTATCTGAACAGGATTCGAACCTGTAATACAGTTCCCTCGAAGTAACTCTTGTCTACGACACCAATGTTTTTTTTAAAACAAGACAACATTCAAAAAGAAATTTCTGCTCTAACCAGCTGAGCTACATCTCTAGTTTTTAAATTAAAATGATGGGAATTGAACCCACGACACGAAGTAATTCTTTTTTACGGTACTTGTTTTTTTCTATATTTTCAATGAACTTATTTCTTTTACAAATATTCAAATGATACTGCGCAATTATTTTGCGCAGTATATTTAAAATTTACAATTCTATTCGGTTGATGTAATTCAACGCGCTCTTTTTATCTTCTAAAGCATTCAAAACATCAAAAACTTTATCTGACCAGCCGGCTATTAAATATACATCGTTTTTTTCGATGTTTATTGGGGAATGACCGTAACCAGCCAAATCAAATAAATACAATTTTGCGTTTGGTGCGATACTTTTGTATCGGTTCCAGGAGTTTGCAAATGAGTCTTTTGTGTAAGCATTATTCCACATTTGAACATCTGTAAACAACATTACTTTCTCTACAATTTCTTTTCGGCTTATTAAGTCTTCTAAAACTAAATGACCATTTGTAGCATAACCTACTTCACCTTCGCGCTTGTAATATTCGTTAACGTTGGCTAATATGCTTCGTTTTGGCATGTTGATTATTTTCCAACGATCACCAAACATACCGCTCACAACATTCTCACAACGGCTTTGCATTAACATACCTAACATCAAACCAATATCGTAAAGCAATACTTTACTTTTTGGAGAAATTGGCTGCTGCATTGAACCTGAAACGTCACACGCAATTACAACTGATGTGTTTACATCAAAACCTTTTATATTTTGTGAACTTGCCATAACGGCATCTTCTAAAGCATCTAAAACCATAGAAGTAAATTTGAAATTCAAATCTTTCACTTCACGATACGCTGCTAAAAATCGGAATGGCAATTGTTTCGAGTTGGCGACTGCTTTTTCATCCGAAAGGTAATCGCATACTTTTTTCATATGAGAACCTGAAACATTGGCGCTTAAGATATTTCGTAAGTTACGTAACAATGCCATGTAACCTATTTTACCGCTATCGATCAATTCTTCCCATTTTTGTTTGAATGCTCTTTGTTTTTCAGTTTCGTTATAAAATTTGATTTGACCTAATTGTGACAATTTAGTTTCCCATGTATATGGCGTTTGCAAAGTATTGTTTACCAATTTATCAAATATTGCTTGTTGTGCTTCATCTTTTGCTTTTGGATGAACCAAAAACAAAGCGTCTTTTAATTTTACTGCACCATCACGATTGTATTTTGCGAATTGGTATTCGTCAAATTTATTGAACGAAACGGCTAAACCTTTTTGTATTTGTTTTGATAAACGGTTTAATTTCTTAACACCATTTCGTTCGTTTGCCATTTGATAATAAGCCAATAATTCTGTTATTTCGTCTGCACGTTGTATAACATGTGTAATCATTTTACTGATTAATGAATCGCCAGAATATATTTTGGCTAATTCTACTATTAAAACTAATGGCACAGAACGCATGTGCATTTCGTTGCGGGCATAAACAGCAAGTTTTGCCACAAATACCGGATTGCTTTTTTTGATTAAGCTTTGTATTCTTTCTAAACGAGTGGTATCTTTTTCATAAAATGAAGCACTTAAGCTTGTTGTTACAACTGCTGCGTACAATTCGTATTCTGATGTTAATGAAAAAGCTGGTGCATTTTCGTGATTAACTATGTTGTTTTTCTCTTTTGCTAAAAAATTGAATTTCATAATTTCTGGTTTTAAAATTAGACAATGGTTATTGTTTTATTTCCTGAGCAAAGATTTCAAAACCACTACGCAATTATTTTGCGCAGTAAAAAAAGAATTTTAAATTTGAGTAAAAAACAAGATGAATTTAAAAGAAATTTATTCTGAATTACTCCCTAATATTGGCTTTTCAGCAAATGAAGTTCAGCAAAACTGGCTGGATTTAGAAAAGGCATATTCCAAAAAATCAAGGCATTACCACAATCTCACGCATTTAAAAGAAATGATTGCCAGTTTTGAAACGTATCGGGACAAACTTCAAAATCCTGACGAAATATTATTTTCAATCTTTTATCATGATTTTGTTTATTCGGCTTCTAAAAAAGATAACGAACTCAAAAGTGCTGAATATGCTTTGGCTATTTTACCTGAAAATAGCAATCTGAATAAACAATTGGTTTTTGATGCGATCTGCGCAACTCATCAACATCCGCAAAATGAAATTGAAGATATTAACTGGCTAATTGATTTTGATTTGAAAATTCTCGCTAAAGATTGGGATGATTATAAAATTTATTTCGAACAAATCAGAAAAGAATATCGCATTTATCCTGATTTTCTATACAAGCCCGGGCGTGCGAAAGCCTTGAAGCATTTTTTGGAAAATGAGTTTATTTTTCAAACCGATGAATTCCGTAATTTATATGAAGAGAAAGCGAGAATTAATATTGAAAAAGAGATTTCATTATTAATGTAGAGACGCAATTCATTGCGTCTACACAACGAATGTATCCACAATGTTAGACGCACAGCCAATGATTATCCACAACGAACATCCACAATGTTTAGACGTAATGAATTGCGTCTCTACGTTTAAACAACACAACCATGTCACAAAACAAAAATGCCTTAATTCGATACAAAACCATCGATAAATGTCTGCAGAATAAATACCGGCAATGGACTTTAGAAGATTTAATTGAATGCTGTTCTGAAGCTTTATTTGAATATGAAGGCCGACAAAACCCAATCAGCAAGCGAACTATTCAAATGGATATTCAATTGATGCGAAGTGAAAAACTGGGTTATAATGCGCCAATCGTGGTTTACGATAAAAAGTATTATAAATATGAAGACGAAGATTTTACCATAACCGATATTCCGCTGACGGAAACGGATATGAATGTTTTGACTGAAACGGTTTCGATGTTGAAACAGTTTAAAGATTTCTCTCTTTTTAATGATGTATCTGATATTTTACAGCGATTAGAAGATAAAATCTACGCCGAAAAGTCGCATACCAAACCCGTTATTTATCTGGATAAAAACGAAAAATTAAAAGGACTTCATTATCTGGATGAAATTTATCAGGCGATTATCAAGAAAATGGTTTTGATTATTACCTATAAATCGTTTAAATCCAGAGAAGAAACAAAATTTCATTTTCATCCTTTTATATTAAAGGAATTCAACAATCGCTGGTTTCTAATCGGGAAGAAAAAAGAGTCGCAGCCTATTACCAATTTAGCACTCGACAGAATTATATCTATTGATTACGAATTTACACTTCCATATTTAGAAGAAGATTTTGATGCAGATGCCTATTATAAGGATGTAATTGGTGTTACGGTCAATTCTGGATTAAAAGCGAGACGAATTGAAGTTTGGGTGGATGCTTCAAATGCACCTTATGTGATCACAAAACCTCTGCATACTTCTCAACGCATAATTAAGGAAAATGAAGACGGAAGTATTATTTTGAACTTGTTCGTTATTCCGAATTATGAAATGGAGCGTCTTTTATTAGGTTTCGGAAATTGTATGGAAATTTTAAAACCTGAAGGTCTGAGAAACCGAATGAAAAAGGTACTTCAAGATGCACTTTTACGTTACGATTCTGAAAACTCTAATGAATTAAATGCATAATTTTTTAAAGAATACAGAATTAAAAGCGTTTTAAAAACAAAAAAAGGATTTTTCACATATAAAAAATGTTAAAATCTAAAAAAAGAATAGTATATTTCACTTTAAATAAACGACCAAAACCCCTCTAAATCAGGGGCATTTTTTAACTAACCAAAAAATTATTAAAAAATTATATGCATGCATAGTATTTTTTAATTATATTTGAAATCGATATAGTTACCTATGAAAGATAAAACGATAGATTATATTTTGAGAGCGACATGGCAGGCTGTTTCAAGAATGTATAACGAAGAAGCTGCAAAATACGATGCAACAATGGCAACAGGATTTGCTCTTTTAAGTATGGATAAGGAAGAAGGAACTCCGTCAACAGCTCTTGGCCCAAGAATGGGAATGGAAGCCACCAGCTTAACAAGAACCTTAAAATCTATGGAAGAAAAAGGTTTGATTGTTCGAAAGAAAAACCCAAGCGACGGAAGAGGTGTTTTAATCTACCTAACCGAATTTGGAAAAGAAAAAAGAGATTTATCTAAAAATACAGTTCTGAAATTTAATGAAACGGTTAGAAAACATGTATCAGACGAAAAACTGAAACATTTTATCGAAGTTTCTGAAATTATTAATGAATTAATTCAGGACAAAAACATATTTAATCAAACAGAAAACACAGAAAAAGAATAATATTCTTTTCCTCCTACAAACAAATAATAACAATATGAAACGCACAATTAAAAAAGTTGCTGTAATTGGATCCGGAATTATGGGTTCAGGTATAGCTTGTCATTTTGCTAACATTGGTGTCGAAGTTTTACTTCTGGACATTGTACCGCGTGAACTGACCGAAGCTGAAGCTAAAAAAGGATTAACACTTGAAAGTAAAGCCGTTCGCAACCGTGTGGTAAACGAACATTTGGCGAATTCATTAAAATCAAAACCATCTCCTATCTACAGTCAAAAATTCGCAAATAGAATTACGACTGGAAATACGACAGACGATATGGCAAAAATTGCTAATGTTGACTGGATTATCGAGGTTGTTGTAGAGCGTTTAGACATTAAGAAATTAGTTTTTGAACAAATCGAGAAATTCCGTAAACCGGGAACTTTAGTTACTTCTAATACTTCTGGTATTCCAATTCACTTTATGAGTGAAGGAAGAAGCGAAGATTTTCAACAGCACTTCTGCGGAACTCACTTTTTTAACCCTGCGCGTTACTTAAAATTATTTGAAATTATTCCTGGGCCAAAAACTTCTACTGAAGTATTGGATTTCTTAAACGAATACG